>CAXRGI010000056.1:0-14726 GCA_964229935.1 Opitutales bacterium | reverse complement strand
CGGCGATCAACGGCGAGTTCCCCGTCGCGGTGAACCGTCTGGCGGAGTCGCCGGCATTGGCAGGGCTCACGGGCACCGACTTTCTGCCGGCGGACACCGCGGGCGCGATCGTGGCGCCCGTGATGCTCGAGGGCAGGCCGGCCGGCTGTGTGCTCTTCACCCGCGGAAGGGAAGGTCCGGTCTGGGAGCCCGAGGAAGTGCGCTTCGCGGCCGCCGCGGCCGCCTGCGTCGTCCTGGCTTTCGAACGCGAACGCCGCCGCCGGGCGGAGGAGGCGAACCGCGCACTCCGCCGGAATCTCGAGCGGCTGATCGCCGAACGCACCGCCGAGCTCGCCGAGTCGGAGCTGCGCTTCCGCCAACTCGCCGAGAACATCGGCGATGTCTTCTACACCATCGATCTCGCCTCCGGACGCTTTCTCTACATCTCCCCCGCCCTCGCCAAGGTGTGGGGTCGGCCGGCCGATCAACCGTGGGCCTCCACCGACGCGTGGCTCGAGGATGTCCACGAGGATGACCGCGCCTCGGCCCGGGACTTCTCCGCCCGCCGCGGCGCCGGTCCGGCGGAGCTCGAGTACCGGATCCGGCGCCCCGACGGCGTGATCCGGCGCGTGCAGGACCGTTCCTTCCCCGTGTGGGACTCAGCGGGCGCCATTTATCGTGCGGCCGGGCTCGCGGTCGACGTGACCGAGCGGCGCAACGCCGAGGCGGGGCGGATCCAGCGCCAGCGCCTCGAGGCGATCGGCAACCTCGCGAGCGGCATCGCCCATGACCTCAACAACACCCTTACGCCCATCACCCTTGGGCTCCAGCTGCTGCGCCGGAAGCATCCCGGGGAGGACGAGGTCTACGGTCGCCTGCTGAAGAGCGCCGCCCATGGCAGCAACGTCATCCGCCAGCTCCTGACCTTCGCCCGCGGAGCCGGCGGCGAGCGCACGCTCGTGCGCTCCAGCGAGGTCCTCGCCAATCTCGCGGCGCTGGTCGGCGCCACCTTCCCGCGCAATATCCGCGTGCAGACCCGCTGCGCACCGGACACGTGGCCGGTCATCGGCGACGTTACCCAGCTCCAGCAGGTACTGCTGAATCTCTGCGTGAACTCCCGCGACGCGATGTCCGAGGGCGGGTCACTTGACGTCGAAGCCGGCAACCTGATGATCGACGCCGCCTACGCCGCCGGAATACCCGACGCGCGCCCCGGTCGCCATGTCGTCTGGCGGGTGCAGGACTCGGGCGTCGGCATCCCCGAGAACGTCATCAGTCAGATCTTCGAGCCGTTTTACACGACCAAGGGCCCCGAGCACGGCACCGGGCTCGGGCTCTCCACGCTCTCCGGCATCGTGCGTGAACACGGAGGCTTTGTGACCGTGAGTTCCGAACCACGCCGCGGCGCCTGCTTCCGGGTTCACCTGCCGGCGGCCGAGGCGGAGACCGAAAGCGTCAAGGAACCGTCCGTTTCCGCGGTCGCACCCGGCCTTGCTCCCCTCGCCAGCGGCGCGGGAAGGCACATCCTGGTTGTCGACGACGAGGCCTCCGTGCTGGAAACCCTCTGCGCCACGCTGCAGGGCATGGGATACCGCACCTCCGCCGCGGCCGACGGCACCGAGGCGCTCATCAAGGCCGCTGAACAACGCGCGGGGCTCCACGCGGTCGTCACCGACATCCACATGTCCGGCATCGACGGCCTGAAGCTCATCCGCACCCTGCGCCACATGCTGCCCCGCCTGCCCGTCGTGGTCGTCAGCGGCCGCGTCGACACGGCGCAGCAGCGCGAGCTCGCGCAGGCGGGCGTCGCGCAAATCATCCTGAAGCCCTTCACCGAGGAACAGCTGGCGGCCGCGCTCGAAAGCTCCCTCGCCGCCCCTCAAGGCTGAATCCGTCCCGCCCGACCCATGATCGAAGAACTGAGCTCCTCGCTGCCGCGCCATCTCGACTACGCCGTCTTTGTCGTGCTGATCGCGGCCGGCCTGGTTGCGCTGCGTTCCTACCTGCGCCGCCGCACCGGGGCCCGGCAAAGGGGATGGCACTGGCTCATCTTCGCCGGGGTGTCCGCAGCCTGCTGGTGGCCCGTCAACTGGGCCGGGGAAAAGGCCCAGCAAGGGATCCGCGACCTCCTTGTCGATCTCGCCCCGCTCATCGCCGACCAGCTCGAGCAGGGCGGGCACCATCGCATCACGCTGCAAACGCCGCCGGACGACCCGGGCTACCTCGCCCTCATCGAAACCCAGCGCAAGCTCCTGCGGCTGGCGCCGCACGTGAGCGACATCTACACCATGCGCGCCACTTCCGACGGCAAGGTCGTGCTCGTGGTGGATTCCGAGACCGACTACGACCGGAACGGCCGCATCGAGGGGGAACGCGAACAGCGCACGCCCATCGGCAAGCCGTACCCCGAGGTCACGCCGGAGATAGAGCGCGCCCTGCGCGGAGAGGCCCTCTTCGAATTCGAGCCCGTCACCGACGAGTGGGGTACCTGGATCACCGCGTGGGTGCCGCTGCACCGCCCGGACGGCTCGGCCGATGCGGCGATGGGAGTGGATTTCTCCGCTGAGGACTGGGAGGCCGCGCGCCTGCAGGCGCGCGTGACCGCGCTCGGCGTGCTCGGGGGACTCATACTGCTGGCGGGCTTTGGGCTGGCCGCGTACCACCGCGTCCGCGCCCAGCTCGCCGCGCTGGAACGGGCCCAGGAGGAAATCCGCGATGGCGCGACCCGCACCCGGCTGATGCTGGATTCGGCGCTAGAGGCGGTGGTTACCACCGACGAGACCGGCCGCGTCGAGTTCTGGAACCAACGCGCCGAGTCGCTCTTCGGCTGGCCGGCCGCCGAGGCGATCGGGCGTGATCTCGCCGGACTGATCGTCGTCGACGACGAACGCGCGGGCTTCACCCGGGACCTGCGAAGCCTCGTCGAGACGGGACCGGGCGGCGGCATCACGCGCCGCATCGAGGTGAGGGCGCGGCGCCGGGACGGCGTCGAGATCCGCACGGAGTTCTCCCCCACCGTGACGGAGGTCGGCGGGCGGCGGAGCTTCAGCGCATTCATCCGCGACGTGACCGAGCGCCTCCGCGCCGAGGCCGCGCTGCGCGAGAGCGAGGGCCGCTTCCGAGTGCTGTTCGAGAACGTCGGGGTGTCCATCATGCTGCAGGACGCCGAGACCGGCGCGATCCTCCAGGCCAACCGCCGCGCGATCGAGTCCTACGGGCTCGAGACGCTCGAGGAACTGCAGCGTTTCGACTTCTGGATCGAGCCGCCCTACTCCGCCGCCGACGTCCTCCGGGTCGTGCACCGGGCCGCCCGCGAGGGCCCCCACCGTTTCGAGTGGAAGAACCGCGACCGCCAGGGGCGCGTCTTCTGGGAGGATGTGCTCCTCGACCGCATCACGGTCGACGGCGTCATGCGCGTCATCGCGATCGCGCAGGACATCACCGAGCGCACGCAGGCCGAGACCGAGATGCGCCGGCTCGCCGAGCGCCTCGCCCGCTCCCAGGAGATCGGCAAGCTCGGCATCTGGGAGGTCGACCTTGCCACCGGACGGATCGACTGCTCCGACCAGGCGCTTGCTATCTTCGGCCACGACCGCACCGGGCCGAAGCCGGACCGCAACCTCTTCCGTTCCCTCGTCCATCCGGAAGACCTGCCGGGCCACGCGGCGGGCGTCGACCGCGCGGTCCGCACCGGGCAGACCTACATCAATTCCCTGCGGATCATCCGGCCCGACGGTGTGACGCGGAACATCCAGATGCGTGGTGAGGTGGTGCGGGACGACAGCGGCCGGGTCACCGGGCTCTCCGGCACCGTGATCGACGTCACGGACCTCGTGGTAGCCGAGGAGGCGCGCCAGCGTTCCCGCCGGCAGTTCGAGGCTTTGTTCGAGTCGGCGGTTTCCGCGCTCCTGATGATCGACGAGGCCGGCTGCGTCCGGCTGGCGAACCGGCAGGCCGAGGAGATCACCGGCCGGACGCGGGCCGAAATGACGGGCCAACCGCTGCTCGAGCTCCTGGCTTCCGCCGGCCTTCTGCCGCCCGGCCGCACCCTGCCCGCGCCGGACGGGGAAGTGCGCTCGCTGCGCCTCACCGGGCGCCGCCGCGACGGCTCGGAGTTCGCCGGCGACCTCCACCTCCAGGCGCTCGACAGCGGTCCGGAGGGCGGGGTGGTCGTGCAGATCGACGACGTGACCGAGCGCGAGCGCGCCCGCCGCACGGAGCTGCGGGCCCAGCGCATGGAGAGCGTCGGCACGCTCGCGGGCGGGATCGCCCACGACCTGAACAACGCCCTCGCGCCCATCGCCATGGGACTCGAGCTGCTCCGCGCCCGCTATCCGCAAAACGCCTCGCTGATCGACACGATGGAGAAGTGCACCCGGCGCGGGGCCGGCATGGTGAAACAACTGCTCACTTTCGCCCGCGGAACCGAAGGCGAGCGTCGCAGCCTCCAGCCGCGGCGCATCATCGATGAGATGGCGCAGATCATCCGCAGCGCGTTCCCCAAGAACATCACCCTCGAGGTCGAACTCGCTCCCGGCCTCTGGGACGTGATGGGCGACGCCACCCAGCTCCACCAGGTGCTGCTCAACCTCTGCGTCAACGCCCGCGACGCCATGCCCGACGGCGGCACCCTCGCCATCGAGGCGGCCAACGCCCCGGTCGACGGCACGTTCGCCAGCGGCACCGAGGGCGCGCGCGCGGGCAACTTCGTCCGCTGGATCGTGCGCGACACCGGCACCGGCATGCCGCCCGAGGTGATCCAGCGCATCTTCGACCCGTTCTTCACCACCAAGGAGCAGGGCAAGGGCACCGGCCTCGGTCTATCCACCGTGCTCGGGATCGTGCGCAGCCACGAGGGCTTCCTCCGCGTCGAGTCCAAGCCGGGCCTCGGCAGCGCCTTCGAGATCTACCTCCCGGCGGCGGCCGCATCCGCCACCGCCGCCGCGGCCGAGGAGGCTCGCCCCGGCGTATTCCGCGGCAACGGGGAAACCATCCTTGTCGTCGACGACGAGGATACCGTGCGCGAGATCAGCCGCACCGTGCTCACCGGCCTCAATTTCAACGTGCTGCTGGCCGGCGACGGCACGGAGGCGCTCGTGCAGGTGGCCGACCACCCGGGTGAGATCCGGCTCGTCATCACCGACTACGACATGCCGCACATGAACGGCCAGATGCTCGTGCCCGCGCTCCGCCGCATGATCCCCGAGGCCCGCATCGTCCTCGCCAGCGGCACGCTCGACGAGCAGAAGACCGCCGCCCTCGCCGTCGAGGGCGTCGACGCCATCCTCGACAAGCCTTTCTCCCAGGCGAAGCTCGTCGAGGCGCTGCAACGGGCCCTGGACCGGAGCCGCCCGTGAACCGCCGCCTACGCGCGCTCGCCGCCGCGCCCCTCCTGCTCCTCCTCGCCTCTTGCACCCGCGAGGCGCCGCCGCCGCCGTTGCGGATCGCCGTCAACGTCTGGCCCGGCTACGACACCCTGTGGCTCGCCGACCAGCTCGGCTACACCGCGGCCGAGGGCGTCGCCGTCCGCATCCTCACCACGGACGGCCTGGGCGCCTCCCGCCGGCTCCTCAAGCTCGGCGAGGCCGACCTCATCGGCGGTACCCTCGTCGAGCTCATCGCCTCCGCCCAGTCCGACGGGCGCGCACCCCGCGCCATCTCGCTCCTCAACGTTTCGCTGGGGCCCGATGTGATCCTCGCGCGGCCCGGCATCACCGGCGTCGCCGACCTGCGCGGGCGCCGCGTTGGCATCGAGCCCGGCACGTCGGACCTCCTGCTGCTCGCCGCCGCCCTCCGCGCCCACGGCCTCGCACCGAGCGACATCCGGGAGGTGCCGCTCTCCCACCCCGCGAAACTCGCGGCGCTCCGCGCCGGCGAGGTCGATGCCGTCTGCACCTACCCGCCGGAATCCGAGGAGACGGTCCGAACCACCGGCGCCCGCCGGATCTTTTCCAGCGCCGACGCCCCCGGGGCGATCATCGACGTGCTGATCACCGACGCCGCGACGGTGCGGACCCGCGGCCGCGAGCTCGCGGCGCTGCTGCGCGCCAACCAGCGCGCACTCGACGCGCTGCGCACCGACCCCGCCGCGCGCCGGCTTTTTGCCCGGCGCGGCGGCGTGACCGAGGAGGAGCTCGCACGTCAGCTCGACGGTCTCGAGTTGCCCAGCCTCTCCAGCCAGCCCGCCCGCTTCGGCCCCGGCGGCACCGTCCGCCTAGCCACCGAGGGAGCCATCCGCGCCCTGCGCGACTACGGGGCCCTGTCCCGGGAAATCCCCGCGGCTGAACTCCTCGAGCCCGCCGTCCTGCGCGCGGCGTTGAATCCCCAATGACGAGGGGACACGGATCCGGCTGGCTCGCGATGGTCCGCGCCTCCACCGCGCGGCGGGTGCTCGCGCCGATGTTCGCGGCGATGTTGATCTGGTCCCTCTACGGCCTCTGGCAGCTGGACCACACGCTGCGCTCCGCCGTGCGCGACCCGGCCGAGCTCCGCGCCCGCGCCTACCTCACGTCCGTCGTCACCGCCGCCGAGGCGATACCCGACGAGGTGAAACTGCGCGAGATCGTCGGCCGCCTCGCGCTCGGCGCCAACCTGGAGCAGCTCGTCATCCTCGGCCTGCCCGAGCGGGTGGTCGTCGCCTCGGGCCGGCCCGACGACCTCGGCCAGCCGATCGCCCGTCTCGGCGATCCCCGCCTGATCGCCGACCTGCGCGGCTTCCTCGAGTCCGCGGACCAGCGGCCCGGCGTGCGGACGGAGGGCGAAACCGTGATCGCGCTCGCGCCCATCCAGCTCCCGTGGCGCAACTCCGGGCTCCGCGGCATGCCGGGCGAGGCTGTCGTCTACCTGCGCGCCTCGATCACGGAGGACCTGGGACTGGTGCGCGACGCCGTCTTCTCGCTCTCGCTGCAACGCATCCTTTTCTCCAGCGCGGCGATCCTCCTCGCCGCGTGGCTGATCCACCGCTTCGTCCACCGCCCGGCCGGCCGTCTGCGCGAAGCCGTGCAGGCGTTCGCGGCCGGCGACGCCGACGCCCGCGTGAGCGGCGTCCATCACGCCGAGTTCGCCCTGCTCGCCGACGCCGTGAACCAGGCCTTCTCGACCACCCGGGAGGCGCAGGACCGCCTGCGGGCGCTCACCGAGGCCGCCCCCACCGGCATCTTCTCCCTCGACCACCGGGGCGGGTGCCTCTCCACCAACGAGCGGTGGCGCGAGATGACCGGCCTCTCCGCCGACGAGGCGCTCGGCCACGGATGGCTCCGCGCCATCCATCCCGAGGATCGGGAGGCCATGCGGGCCGCATGGGATTCGCCCGCGACGACCCGCAACGCCGCGCCGCTCTACCACCGGTTGCAGCGCCCCGACGGCACGGAGCGCTGGGTCCTGCGCACCCTCACTCCGCTGCGCGATCACGCGGGATCCGTCACCGGTTTCATCGGTAATCTGGCCGACATCACCGAGCTTCGCGTGCTGCAGGACCGCCTCCGCAGCAGCGAGCAGCAACAGCGCCTGCTCTTCGAGTCGATGCCCCAGGGCGTCATCATCTACGACCACTCCGGCCGCGTCATCGAGGCCAACCCGGCGGCCGAGCGCTTCCTCGGCTACTCGCGCGAGGAACTGGTGCGCGGGGAGCACCGCGCCGCCGTCGCCCAGGGCCCGTTCCGCGAGGACGGGACTTTCGTCCCGATCGAGGAACGCCCGTCCCATGTCGCCCTGCGCGAGCGGCGCGAGGTGCGCGACGTCGTCCTCGGCCTCGTCTCGCGCCAGGGCGGCCGCCTCGGCTGGTACCGCATCAACGCCATCCCGCTCTTCGCGGGACGCAACGGCGCCGAGGCCCGTGTCTACTTCACGATGGAGGACATCACCGGGATCCGCGCCGCCCAGGAGGCGCTGCGGCGCTCGGAGAGCCGTTACCAGGACCTCGTCGAGACCTCGCCGGACCTGATCTTCGAGACCGACATCCGGGGCGCGCTCACCTACGTGAACCGCACTTGGCAGCAGATCACCGGCCACGGGTCCGACCGGTTGATCGGACGCCCCTGGTGGCATCTGGAACCCGTGCCCGCCGGGGGCGCCCGCCCCGCCGGAGAGGCGGCCTTCGGCCGCCTGCTCGCGGACCGCGAGATCAGCGGGGTCGAGCTGGAATGGCAGTCGGCCGTGGGCGCGCGGATCAGCGTCGTCGTGAACGCGCGCGTGGTGGCCGGCCCTCAGGGCGAACCCGCCGGCTTCCGCGGCACCGCCCATGATGTCACCCAGCGCAAGGCCACGCTCGCCCTCCTCGCCGAAAGCCAGGAGCGTTTCGCCTCCTTCTTCGACCAGGCGGTCGACGCCATGGTCGTGAGCAACGACCAGGGCATCATCCTCGAGGTGAATCCCGCCGCCTGCCGCCTGCTTGGCCGCACCCGCGAGGAGCTGATCGGCCGCGGGCGCGACGTCATCATCGATCTCTCGGATCCCCGGGCGGCCGAGGCGGTCGCCCGACGATCGCGCGACGGCCTTTTCCACGGCGAGCTTTTCAGCCGCCGCGCCGACGGCGAGCGCCTCGAGGTCGAGGTGACCTCGCAGTTCTACCGCGCCCGCGACGGCCGGCAGCAGGCCGGCACCATCCTGCGCGACATCTCGGCCCGCAAACGCGAGGAGGCGATCCGCCTGCGTTCCCAGCGCCTCGAGAGCATCGGCACGCTCGCCGGCGGCATCGCCCACGACCTCAACAACGCCCTCGCCCCCATCACCCTCGGGATCACTCTTCTGCAGCGCCGGTTCCCGGAGCGAGCTGACATCCTCGGGACACTCCAGGGCAGCGCTTCCCGCGCGGCCGGGATGGTGCGCCAGCTCCTCACGTTCGCTCGCGGCGCCGACGGCGAACGCAAGCCCGTCGATTCCACCCGGCTGCTCGGCGAGGTGGTCGCGCTCACCGCGCGCACCTTCCCGCGCGCCACGACGGTGACCTGCGAGGCCGCGCCCGATCTGCCCGAGGTCCTCGGCGACGAGACGCAGCTGCATCAGGTGGCGCTCAACCTCTGCGTCAACGCCCGCGACGCCATGCCCGCCGGCGGCACGCTCCGCATCACCGCCCGCCGCGAGACGGTCTCCGCCGCGGTATCCTCACCCTTGGGTGACCTCCGGCCAGGCCCCCATGTGGTCTGGCGCTTCACCGACACCGGTTCCGGCATCAATCCCGCGGTGCTGGAGCGCATCTTCGACCCGTTCTTCACCACGAAGCCCGCCGGCGAGGGCACCGGTCTGGGGCTGCCTACCGCTCTGGGCATCGTGCGCAGCCACGGCGGCGCCATCCGCGTCGAGTCCCAGCCAGGCCGCGGTTCCACCTTCACCGTCATCCTCCCGGCCGCCGGTCGCGAGGCCGCCGCGCCCGCTCCCGCCACCTCCTCCCCGGCCCAGGCATCCACCGTCGCTTGGGCAGGGCGCGGCCAGGTCGTTCTCCTTGTCGAGGACGAGGCCGCGGTGCGCGAGATCGCCGCGGATGTGCTTCGCAACCTCGGGCTAGAGGTCCGGACCGCCGCCGATGGCGAAGAGGCCGTGCGAGACCTTTCCTCCGGCGTTCCTCCTGCCGTGGTACTCACCGACTTCCAGATGCCCGGGCTGGACGGTCTCGGGCTTGCCCGCTGGATCCGCGAAAACCGGACTGGCCTACCCGTGATCGTCGCCAGCGGCCGGCTCGACGAGGCCGGCATCGCGCAGCTGCGCGCCCAGGGCGTGGCCCATTTCCTGCCGAAACCCTTCGAGGAGGGGCGCCTCGTCGAGATCCTGCGCCGCGTGCTGACGGATTGACCTCTCGCGCCCTGTACCCCTCCAAGCCGCTCGCGCCGCCGCGGGCGCCTGAGGGGTTGACTCCCCCGGAAAATCGGGGCTTTACCCTACCCGACCCCATCATGGCGAAACTCCTTCTCGTCGACGACAATCAGGACTTGCTCGGAATGCAGGGCGAGTTCCTGCGGATGTCAGGTCACGAGGTGGAGACCGCCGTGAACGGCGAAGAGGCCCTCGCCCACGCCGCCCGCAGCCATTTCGACCTGATCATCACCGACATCATCATGCCAACCAAGGACGGCATCGAGGTGATCATCACCCTGCGCAAGACGATGCCCGCCCTGAAGGTCATCGCCATCTCGGGCGGGGGCCGGCTCAACGCCAAAGATTACCTCAGCATCGCCCAGAAACTGGGCGCCGCCGCCACCCTAGCCAAACCCTTCAGCGGCTCCGAGCTGGTCGCCACGGTCGACCGCGTGCTCGCGGGCTGACGACCACGGAAAGTCCGCCTCCGGCGGATCGGTTGGAGCTGGGCGTTTAGGTGGCAGGACGAGCCGCGCATTCCGCCCCTTGCCACCTCACCTTGAGTTTCGCTCCTCATACCAGAGGGCTGTTGTAGCCGCGGCAAGTTACCCGTCGTGGCTGCGGCAAATCAGAGAGGCCTCGGATCGCGACAAAGCAGGTAACGAGTGAAAGCCCAGAAGATCCGAGGGAGCCCGCCTGAGGCGGGTAAACACCCTCGGCTACATCGCACGTGTTTCCTGAGGAAGATCGGCGCAGCTTTTCCGAACGAAAGGCATACCCATGTAGCTGCGGCTGCAGCCGCGGACCAGACCGAAGCGCCTACCGCCGAAGGCGCTCCTTCGTCGCTCCGTGTCCTTAACCACGGGTCACACGGATTTCACGGGGCAAGCCGATGCCGACCGACCTCCGTTTTGAATTCGGGGCCCGCGCCATCCGTTTCGCCCCTCATCACCCATCAGCCCTCGCCGCCACCCGTTCTCACGCCGTCAGCCGGCGCACTTCGCCGAGGACGCGTGCGAGCGGCGCCGTCTTGGGCAGGTAAGCGGTGACGAGCTTGCTGATCGAGTCGCGCACGACCTCTTCGTCGAACAGGATCCCGGTGAGCAGGATGACCGGCAGCGCCGGGAGTTTCGCGCGGATCTTGGCGATCATCGCGAGGCCGTCCGAATCCTCGAGTTGGAGATCGGAGATCAGCAGGTCGGGCGGATCGGAATCGACCACGCTGAGCGCCTGGAGCGCCGAAGGAGCCTCTGTCACCCGGAAACCGCTCTGGGTGAGCATCTGCGAAAGGATCTCCCGGATCGGGGCCTCGTCGTCGACGATGAGAATATGCTTCATGAATTTAAATCCCGGGGCGGTTCAGGCGCCGGCGTCCCGCGTCCGCAGGATCACCACCCCTCCCACCACCCGGTCGCGGTCCCGCAACGGGAAAAGCATGAACGAGACCGGCGTCTCGCGACCCGACCGGTCCTGGACGTAGGCGTCCGCCTCGCGGTACTCCCGGCCCTCGCGCAAGGCCTGCGCCAAGGGATCGAAGCCGGCGGGCCGGGCCGCGCCGCCCAGGCGCACGAGGCTCTGCAGGGGGCGGTTGACCAGCTCTTTGGTCTCGAAGCCGGTGACGTGCGTCACGGCCGGATTGAGACGGGAAATGTTCTGCGCCTTGGTGAGGACGAACACCAGGTCGCTGATCGAGTTAACGATGAGCTCGTTGTAGCGCAGTTGGTGCTCCAGCGCTTGGGAGCCCCAGGCCCGCTCGAGGTTCTCCGCGCGCAGCACCTCGTTGGCCTTCGCCAACTCGGCCGTCCGCTCCCGCACGCGCGTCTCCAGCAGATCGTTGGCCTCGCGCAGCACCTCGGTCGCGCGGCGCCGCGCCCGCACGTCGTCGCGCACCAGCCACCCGGCCAGGCCGAGCAGCAGGAAATTCAGAGCGACGCCCGTGCCCACGGTCCAGCGCGTCGTCTGCGCCTGCAGGTAAGCCTCGCCGTCACGGGTGGCGAGCAGCGCCATCTGCTCCGTCTTGAGTTTCTCCACCACGCGCCGCACCTCGGCGGTCGATCCCGCCGCCGTGTCCGCGAGAACCAGCGAGCGGATCCGGTCCGGCTGGGCGGCGCGCCGGGCCGCCAGCGCGTCGCGGGTGAGTTTCGCGCGATCTTCCGCCAGGGCGTCGAGCCGCTCCAAAGCCGGCGCCGAGGCGCGATCCGAACGCAACAGCGCCCTCAGGACCTCGAGATTCTCCAGCAGGGCGGCGCTCGCCTCGCGGCAGGCCGCCTCGTCCTGCTCCGAGCCGGTCACAAGGAGCGTCCGCAACGCCGCGTCGCTGGCCTGGAAGGATCCGCGCAGGGTCCCGAGCTCCAGGATCGCCGCGTGCGTCTGGTTCACCCAGTCGTTGCTCGCGGTCGCCCGGCTGATGTTGCGCAACGCCACCACCGCCACGACCACCAGGATGGCGGCCACGGTGGCGAAGAGGGCCACGATACGGCGGATAATCGGATCGCTCACGGCGAAAGGGGGCGGCAGTGTTTCAACGAGGGGCTTTCGCCGGGGGTGGGTTGCGGTCGGGATCGTTGGCGGGCGGGTCGGTTTTGACGACGGTGACGCCGAAGCGCTTCCGGTCCTCTTCGTAGCTATAGGTGAATTCGGATACGGAAGTCCAGTTGGCCTTGAAGGATTCCGCGACCTGCGTGGCGATATCCCGCAGCGACGGCCCGCACCGCTCCACGTTGATCGCGTACTTGCGGTTGTTGTAGTCGAGGTAGGCCTTCGACTCCGTCACGTAGCAAACGGCATGGGCCACCCGGCCCACCATGCGCACGTGGATCAACCGGGGCGTCTGCCGGTGGTGCCTCAGCACGTGGCCCGCCAGCACCGCGTAGTCGTCACAGTCACCCTTGCGTCGTTGCAGGAACACGTCGGCCGGCAGGACATCCGCCGCGAACTCGTACTCGAAATCGGCGAAGCGCGACGCGAATTTCTTCGGCGTCAGCTCCTTCTCCGCCAGGAGCTCCTGCAGCGTGAGCGCGCTCGCCGGCCCCGGCGCGAGCAGCACGGCGACCGCCACCGCCAGCCACCGGCGGACCGGCGGCGTCCGGCGACCACGGGATTCGGCACGCGCGCGCATCCCCCATCTAGCGGGCCGCCACCACGCCCGCACAAACCTTTTCCCTCCGCCTCACGATGGAAGCGCGGCAGCCAGCCGGGGGGCTTGATGCCGGAGGGTATCAACGAGTTGTTTTACAATAGAGCCGCGAAGGCGGTGCCAGCGCGTGAAGAACGGAAAGGCGGAGGAGGCCGAGATGATCCGCTGGATCCACGGAGGGTGGTGGTGCAGCGGAGCGTTGCCTCCGGGGTTTCAGCCCACTCGCCGCCAACCGGCGCGCGGCCGTGAGGAGGCGCACGGCCCCTGTATGGGCGTGCGCGACGAGCCTGGGCACCCGATCCCGATCACGGCCCCACGGGGCGGGTGCGCGGCGTCGCCAGGTTAACCTCGTCGAAGACACCGCCCTGGTCGTTCACCGCCACGATACGCCCCTGCCCCGAGGGCTGCAGCACCACGTGAAACAGGTGGCGGGTGGGCTCCGCCTTCGCGAGGTACCACGCCTCGGACAACGGCGGCACCGTGCGGGTGCGCACGCCCCAAGCGCCGTCTCCAAGATAGAGCAGACCGTTCTCGTCGTCCCGGCGGTGCCCGCGCAGGCGGTGCGTGCGCTTGTAGTTGTGATGGTCGTTCTCGAACACCGCTGTGACCCCGTATCGCTCAAGATACGGCACCCAATGCTCGCGGATGGCGATGGAACGCGGGTGCTCGATCGGCAGCTTGTCCGGCGCCGGTGCCTTCGCCGTTCCGTACGCGGGGTAGTGGTAGCAGGCGAAGAGAAACGTCTGCCGTGCCCGCGCCGCCAGCGTCTCGCCCAGCCACACCGCCTGCGCCCCCTCGATCGCCTCGGTGTGCTCCGAGTCCAGGTTCACCAGCGAGAGGTAGGATCCGAAATCCAGCACGTGCCGCGCTTTGCCGCCGGGCAGGTCGAAGAGCGTATAATACTGCGAAGCCTCCACATCCGGCCGCCCGCGGTAACCCCGCACCACCTCGTGGTTCCCGATCACCGGCACCATCGGGATCAAGCGACCGTTGCGTCCCCGCGCATGAATCAACCAGGACTGGAAGAAGTCCACCAGCCGCGTCGCGTCCACGTTGTTCCCGTAGGCGAGGTCGCCGCCGAGCAGGGCGAAGTCCGGGTCGAGCCGCCCCGCCTGCTTGTTCATCGCGTCCACCATCTCGCGCGAATGCATCATGTCTCCGCCCGCCACGAAGCTCACCGACCGCCGCAGCTCCCGTGGCATCGTCCGAAAGGTGTAAACCCCCGTCGTGCCCGCCGGGGGCTCCGCCCCGATGGCGAGCTCATGGACCGCGTCCGGCTCGAGGCCGCTCAACTGCGCCCTCCGTACCCACAGGCCCGACGGCCGCACCGGCTGGCCCGCGCCGTCCGCCCGCCGCCACGCCGCCCCGGCCGCTCGATACCACACCGTGGCCGGCGCTTCCGCGTACAGATTCAACCAGTTCACGGTGATCGTCGTCGCGGGATCGTCGCGCCAGGTGAGATAAATGCCCGTCACCTCGGCCTGGGACCGGCCCATGGCGGGGAATAGGGCGCAAAGCCCGACCATCACTTGAAACCAGCAGCGGAGTTTTTTCATGACCATGGGTTTTGAGGGGTGGGAAAACTGATCGGCGCCGCGCGGCCGCCAACGGTGCGAAACAGTCCGCCCAAGGCCGAATCCCGCAACCGGGAAAAAGCTCCTCCTTTTCCAGGGCGACCACCGAAAAAAGGTCGTCCAGACGAGCCGCCCGCCTCCGACGCCATCCGCCGGGCTGAAGTTGGGAGTTGATGTTGAAGTCCACGCCGCGCGCCCGCACGCCTCGCCCTGTGGTCCCTAGGTCCCGTGGTCGTTGTCTGCGCACC
>CAXRGI010000055.1:0-3228 GCA_964229935.1 Opitutales bacterium | reverse complement strand
TTTGTCCGCGCCCTCCTGCGCCCCGCCGCGCCCAACCGGCATCTGCGGGCCGCCTTCGACCTTCACCGCGAGCAGGTCGGCTGATGCCTTCGTTTCGTTTCGAGCCTCTGGACCCCGCGCGACATGACCGCGACAGTTTTGACTGCGGGGTCCCCGCCTTGAACGACTACCTGAGGCGGCATGCGCGCAAAGACGCGGAGCGGCATCTGGCGGCGGTCTTCGTGATGGCTGCGGAGGCCGCGCCATCGACGATCATCGGGTTCTATGCCCTTTCCAATTTCTCGGTCGAGCTGGCCGGACTTCCGGCGGAACTCATCCGGAAGTTGCCGCGCTATCCGCGCGTGCCGGCAACCCTGATCGGACGTCTCGCGCGGGATCAGCGGTTTCCTGGTGCGGGCAGTCTGCTCCTGATGGACGCCCTGCTTCGGGCTTACGCTCAGACCGCGGTAAGTGGATCGGTCACCGTCGTCGCGGAGGCCAAGGATGAACGGGCAGGAGGCTTTTACCGGAAGCACGGTTTCGCCCTGCTGGGGCTGGAATCGAACCGCTGGCACCTTCCCATGGAGACGATCGGACGGCTGGCCCGATTCTCGGATCGATCGTCTCAGGCCTGATCCCGGGTTATTTTGGCTCCCTTCGGTTCCGTCACCCGGGCCAGGTACCAAGCCAGCGCGTAGCGGGTGAGTTGGCCGCCGGGGCCGCGCAGGTTGAAGTCGAAGGCGTGGGTGGCCCACGGTAACAGCAGGTTCAGATGGGGCACGCCGTGGGCCGCCAGACGCTCCGCCAGTCGTTCACTGTGCCGGTGCCACGCGATCGAGTCGTTCACCCCGTGCAGCAGGAGCGTCGGCGGTGCGTCGCGGGTAACGTGAAAAATGGGGCTCGCCGACTCATACGCGGCGCGTTCCCGGTCGGGTGGTCCGCCCAGCAGTTGGCGCATCAGCGTGGGCGAACGCAGCATGTCGTCCTCGTGGGTGTTCACGTAGCCGAAGATCAGGTCCGAGGGCGCGTAGAACGCGACCACGCCGCGGATCGTCGGATCGCGCGCGGTGTAGGCGACGGATTGCGCGATCTGCCCGCCGGCCGAGCGGCCGAGGAGCACGAGACGTGCGGGGTCGATGCCGAGCGCCGGGCCGCGCGCCTTCAGGAACGCGATGGCCGCGAGCGCATCGTCGCGCTGCGCCGGCCAGCGGTGCGCCGGGGCGAGCCGGTACGAAATCGCCGCAACCGCATAGCCCTGCTCAGCGAGCCAATGATTCAACCCTGGCAGCTGTCGACGATCTCCGCCGTCCCAGCCGCCGCCGTGGATCACGACCACGCAGGGAGCTAAGCCATTCCCGTTTCGCGCCGGCCGGTAGAAGTCCAGCGGCAGGCCGGGGGCGAACTCCAAGGTCTCGGGTGCGATCGCCGCCGGTTCGCCCGCCCCGAAAAGGTCCCGCCACTTGAACGCCGGATAACCGTCGCCCGACCAATCCCCGAAGCCGTCGCGCAATCGGGCCGGCAGCGGGCGGGCCAGCCGGGCCGCCTGCCACGCGGGTTTCAGAAAAAATCCGGTCGCCATCAGGCCCAGCAGCGTGGCCATGGCCCCGTCGGGACCCGGAGCCGCAGGAAAGGCTACACCTGCGATCAGCACCGAGGGCAGGGCGAGCCAATGCCCGAATTCTCCAGCGAGGATCGCCAGTTTCCACGGTGACCACGGGGGCGAGCGGAAGACCGTGAGCAGACCGAGCGTCGCAAGCGCGGCGGCGGCGGGACTCAGGATCCAAATCGTCATGGAAAGGGTTCGCCCGCGGGTGAACCTTTCGCACCGTACCCGCATTTCCCCGGATTGCGATGCGCCGCCTCGACCAGCTTCTCGCCAACCTCGGTTATTGCAGCCGCAGCGAGGCCCGCGACTGGGTGCGCGCCGGGCGCGTGAATGTGGGCGGCGTGCCGGTGCGTGACGCCGGACAGCGCGTCGCCGCAGCGGAGGTCCGCATTGACGGCGAGCCGCCGGACCATCCCGACGGGCTCCTGCTCCTGCTCCACAAGCCGACCGGTCTCGTCTGCTCCCATGACGAGCGCGAGGGTCCGTCGGTCTATTCCTTGCTTCCGGAACGCTGGCGCCGGCGTAACCCGGTCGTGACCAGCGTGGGCCGGCTCGATAAAGAAACCAGCGGCGCGCTGCTGCTCACCGACCTGCCGGCGCTTGTCCACCGACTGACCTCGCCACGCCACAAAGTGCCCAAGGTCTACCGCGCGACCGTCGATCGCGATCTCCCGGCGGATCTGGCCGGCATTTTCGCCTCCGGTACCCTGCGGCTCGAGGGCGAGGACAAGCCCTGCGCTCCGGGTGAGTTGCGGATGATGGGCCCCCGCGAGGCGCTGCTTACCCTCACCGAGGGGCGCTATCACCAAGTGCGACGGATGTTCGCCGCGGCCGGCGCGACCGTGCTCACGCTGCACCGCGAATCCTTCGGCCCCCTCGACTTGGCGGGACTCTCGCCGCGCGCTTGGAGATCGCTGCCGGTCGACACTTTCGGCCCGGCGACCTGAAACGGCCGGCGGCCTCCGGCTGGTCCGGCCTTCAAGGCCCCCCGGTCTTTAATTGGCCCGCCGCCGCTAATTCTCTGGCGACGGCGCCGGGTGCCGGACACGGTGCGCTCATGTACGAGTTCCCGCTCACCGGCGCCCAAAAATCCCACCTTCGTGGTCTCGGCCAGACGCTGCCCGACCACCTCAAGGTTGGGAAGGCGGGTCTCACGACGGAATTCTTCGGGGAGCTGCAGAAATTCCTGCGTACCCAAGAACTCGTAAAGCTGCGCTTCCTTGGCGCGGAACGAGACGAGCGCGCCGAGCTTTGCGCACGCATCGCTGACGAAGGTCGGTGCGTGTTCGTCGGTGCCGTCGGCCACACCGCGCTCTTCTACCGGCAAAACCCAGAACCGAAGGCGCGCGGCATCACGCTGCCGTAGACGGCGCTGCTCGGCGCGCGGTTGCCCCTCACGCGCGCCTGAAACGTTCCACGTGGTGCAACCGCGGAGGGACTAACCACGAAGGAACACCAAGGGACACGAATGAAGATGGCTTGAGGTGTAGCGGCGGCCGCCCGCCTACGCCGAGGCTACGGCGCAGGCCCGCCGCGGATCATACCGTGACACATCCGCCGAAGGCTTTCCTGAATCGCCCCGCGAGACGGCAACCACGGATGAACACGAATCGACACGGATAAATGCGTTTCGTCTGTAGCCG
>CAXRGI010000054.1:0-18414 GCA_964229935.1 Opitutales bacterium | reverse complement strand
CCCCCGCGGCCAGCGGCGCGGCGAGCAGTCCCAGCGCGAGGAGTGGACGGGCCAGAAGGGCGCGCATGAATTTAGCCGGGCGGGCTGACCTTATTTCTTCCCGGCCTCGGTCGCGGGCTTCACCGGACGGAGCGGGATCGGGGCCGGGCCGGTTTCCTTCGGGCGCGAACGCATGGCCTCCCGTTTTTTCAGATCAGCCTCCGCCTTCGCGACCACCGCCGGATCAACCTTGATGCCTGCCTTGGCGAGCCCGCCGTCGAGGATCTTCTCTCCCGGCATATAGCCTACGACCGAATCCACGATGCGGCCCTCTCGATCGATGATGTACTGGGTTGGTATGCCGCGGACGCCGTAGAGCGCGAGCGAGGCGCGTCCGGGCGCCCGCTCGGCGGCGTCATGGCTCCAGAGGATATCGGGGTATTTGGCCGCGTTGGCCTTCACCCACCGCTCGAAGGAGGCGCGGGTGTCGCTGGTGCACGAGGCGAGCACCACGACTCCCTGATCCTTGTACTGGGCGGCTACCTCCTGGGTGTGCGGCATCGCGGCGATGCACGGCCCGCACCACGGGGCCCAGAAGTCGAGCACGACGACCTTGCCGCGGAAATCCGAGAGGCGCACGGTTTTCCCGGTAAGGTCCTGGGTGGTGAAGTCGGGAGCCATCACTCCTGCGCCCAGCGGAGCCGCAGGCGGGGTGGGGCCTTCCGCCGCGCGAGAAAGGCCGGCGAAAGACGCGACGACGAAGGCGATCAGGCAGCGCAGGAAGCGGGGAGTGGGGAAGTGCATGGGAGGAAATCTATTTCGCCCGGAGGGCGGCGACAACGCCTTTTGCGATTTCCGGGAAGTAACCACGGGTGTGCGCGGGATTGACCGTCTGGGGGTCGCCCCCGAGCTTCCGCTTGCTTTCACCGTTTCCGCTCTCCGTGCGAGGCGACACCCCGTCCGGGCTGATGCGCGCCTGAAACCCCATCCCATGAAGCGTCCGATCATCCTGCTTTTCCCGCTCCTGTTCGTCTCTGCCTCGCCGACGCCAGCCGCGCCGCCCGCGCCCCGCACGAATTTCGTCCTGTGCATGACGGACGACCAAGGTTGGGGCGATACGGGCTACAACGGGAACCCGGTGCTGCGGACGCCGAACCTCGATGCCATGGCGTCGGCGGGAGTGCGTTTCGACCGTTTCTACGCGGCTTACCCCGTGTGTTCCCCGACGCGCGGCAGCGTGCTCACTGGACGCAATCCAAGCCGCTACCGCAACCGCAGCTGGGGCTACGACCTGCCGCTGCGCGAGGTGACGGTCGCCGAGATCCTGCGCGGCGCCGGTTACGCCACCGGTCATTTCGGCAAATGGCACCTCGGCGGCGTGCCCAATGCCGACGGCATCACCGGCCGTGGCGTGCCCGAGTCCTTTGATTCCGGTCCGCGTCACCCGGGCAACCAGGGATTCGATGTCTGGTTCACGGCGGGCAACTGGTTCGACGCCGATCCGCCGGCCGGCACGTTTTGGAGAAACGGCGCGCCGGTGCCGGCGCTCCAGGGCGATACCTCCGACCTGGTGATGGCGGAGGCGCTGGAATTCATCCGGTCGCAGGCCCGGTCCGGCCGGCCGTTCCTGTGCGTGGTCTGGTTTCCGTCGCCACACGGACCCTGGCGGGCGCTACCCGGCGACCGGGCGCCGTACGCCACGCAGGGAGCCTCGGCCGATTTCCTCGGCGAAATGGCGGCGGTTGATCGCGCGATGGGACGCCTGCGCGAGGAATTGGGCCGGCTGGGCATTCGCGACGACACCCTGATCTGGTTCAACAGCGACAACGGCGCGGCCGGCGGCTCCGCGGGACCGCTGACCGGAGGTAAGGGATCGCTTTGGGAAGGCGGCATCCGCACGCCTGGATTGATCGAGTGGCCGGCGCGCGTGCGCCGAGCCATCCGGACTCCGGTTCCGGCGGGCACCGTGGACATCCTGCCCACGGTCTGTGACATCGCCGGTGTCCCGGGTCCCGCGGACGCGGCGCCGCTGGACGGCGAGAGCTTGTTGCCGGTCATCGAGGGTCGGGCGACGGCGCGGCGAACTCCGTTGACGTTCGAGATGACCCGGCCGGTCGACGGACGTCCATCGGTCGCCGCGGCGATCGATCAGCAGTGGAAACTACTGCGCGTGGTGAACCAGATGCGGCGTGGCAAGGACGGCACCGGCGACCCGTTGCCCGCCGGCGACCACCTTTTCGACGTCGAGACCGATCCCGGTGAAACCCGCGATCTGTCGCGCGAACATCCGGAGGTTTTGTCGCGCCTGCGCGCGCGGCTCGACGCGGCGCAGCGGTCGTTCCTGGAAAGCGCCTCCATTTACCCGGAAGCTCCGGCGGTGACCCGGCTGGAGCCGCGGCTGCTCGTCCGCGCGGCCGGGGTTCCCCAACCCTTGGTGGACCGGCTGGCGTTTCCTTCCGCGGTCTGGACCGGCACGGGAAAGGGGTGGCGGCGCCATGCCGACGGGGCGCTGCAGCTGGGCGGGGACGAAGGTGAGGTTCCCGGCGTGCACCACGCCTTGAATCTCACGAATGTGTACCTGCAATTCTCGGTGCGTCTGGGCTCCGCGGGCCGGGCTGCGCTTGAATTGGGGCCGGCGGGTGCGGCGGTGGCGGAAGTCGTGTTCCAGGCTGACGCCGTGTCCGTGCGCTCCCGGAGCCCGGGAGCGGTCGTTGCCGAATTAAAGACCGTTGCCGACGCCGGATTGTGGCGTCGCGTGCTTGTCGAGTTCTCGCCTGGGGAAATCGGAGTCGCGGTTGAAGGCTGGCCTTTCCTGCGTGCGCCGACGGCGGCGCTTCCCGCGCAACGGCACAACGGGTTCGCTCTCACCCGGCTCGCGGGGGAGGTGGCCTTCCGGGATGTTTGGGCGACTTTGGGCGAGCCTCCGGCGACCGAGGAAAAGCCTCGGGAACGGGGGCGTCGCGGGAAGGCCGCGAAGGCCGGCGTGGAGGCGAAGTGAACTCCGGAGCGCCTCCCGCCGGATTTGCGCTGGCGGGCCGAGCGGAGCGGGCTTAGGTCGGGCCGATGCTGAACGGCCTCTGGCTCGGGTTGGTGGTGCTGGCGGTCCTCGTGGGGGCGGCCGCGGGCCGTCTGCGCGAGGTTACCGAGGGCGCCTTTTCCATGGCGGACCTGGCGGTGATGAAGATCGCCTTGCCGCTGGTTGGAGTGATGGCGCTCTGGCTCGGCTTGATGCGCCTCGCGGAGAGGAGCGGATTGGTGCAGGTGATCGCGGGAGGACTCCGGCCTCTGCTGCGCCGGCTGTTCCCCGAGGTGCCGGAGAATCACCCCGCGATGGGCGCGATGGTGATGAACCTCGCCGCGAACATGCTCGGCCTGGCCAACGCGGCCACCCCGCTCGGGCTGCGGGCGATGCGGCACCTTGAATCGCTCAATTCCCGGCCCGGCACCGCGACGAACGCGATGTGCACCTTCCTCGCGATCAACACCAGCAGCATCCAGCTCATCCCGACCACCACTGTCGCGATCCTCGCGGCGCAAAAGTCGCAGGACCCGACGGCGATCGTCGGCACCTCGCTGATCGCCACCTTCTTCTCCACCCTCGCGGGCATCTCGGCCGTGAAATGGATGCAGAACTGGCGCGCGTTCCGGCTTGATCGGGAGGAGCCGGGCGAAACGACGGCCGCGGCGGCGGCTGTGACCGTCGCTTCGCCGGCGGCGGAGCCGGAACTTCCCCCCGAGCCGACCCCGCTCACCGGTCGTGGCCGCGCGATCATCATTCTGCTCGGCGCCGGGTTTTTCTCTCTCTGGCTCTGGATCACGGTGGCTCCCGAGAGCCATCGCGCGTTCACGGCGGCGGTGCACGGTGCGCTCTTCAGCGGCAAGGCTCCCGCCGCGGCGGCCGATGCCGCGACGCAGGGCATCGTGCTCCGCGGAATCGGCACCCTGTCGCTCCTCGCGGTGCCTTTCCTCATCGCGTTCTTCCCGGTCTACGCGTCGCTGCGCGGCGTGCGTGTGTACGAGGAGTTCGTGGAGGGCGCCAAGGAGGGTTTCTCAGTGGCTTTGCGCATCATTCCGTTCCTGGTGGCGATCCTGGTCGCGGTCGGGATGTTCCGCGGGGCGGGCGGAATCGAGTTCATGCAGCGGCTCCTCTCGCCGCTGCTCACGCCGCTCGGCTTTCCGCCCGACCTGCTGCCCATCACGCTTGTTCGTCCGCTGAGCGGCGGGGCCTCCACCGCCCTCTTCGCCGAACTGGTCCAGCGCGTGGGCCCCGACTCACTCACGGCGCGCACCGCCGGCACGATCCTGGGCAGCACCGAGACGACGTTCTACGTGATCGCCGTCTACTTCGGGTCCGTCGCGGTGCGACGTACTCGGCACGCCGTGGCGGCGGGCCTGACCGCCGACTTCGTCGGAGTCGTGGCCTCGGTGATCGTCTGCCGCCTGATGTTCGGGTGACGGTCCGCCCGCTCAGGGCAGTTCGTAGACCTCCACCAGAGCCACGCCGGTGCCGCGATTGGCGCCGCTGACCTTCGCGGTGTATGAACCAGGGGGAAGCGTGGCGACGACCGCCGCGTCCGTGCTGCCCGGGTTGAGCGCGAACGCGCCCACGGATGAAAACACGTTGGCGAGGTCGGCCGTCCAGTTGTCGTTGGCGGCGGCGGTGGACCCGGTCGCCTGGTTCACCACCTCGAGGCGAGGATCGGACAGGGCGCCGGTGACGCCGAGGGCGCCCAGCGTGGGGCCGACCGCGCGGATGAGCACGCGTTTCGGCGCGACTCCGGAGATGGCGAAGCCGGCGATGAGAATGTTGTCATCGACGCCCACGTTCGCGCGGCAGGAGAGATTCACGAGCGTGCTGGGGTTCGCGTCAGCTTCGTACACCTCGACGATGGCGACACCCTGGGCGGCGGCGCCGGTGCCTGCGCCCGCGACCTGCACGGTGTAACCGCCCGGCGGCAGGGTGACCAGCATGGCGGCGTCTCGCCCTCCCTCCGGCAAGGCGAAGGCCCCTTGGGCGGCGGTGGCGGCGCGCAAGTCCCTGAGGTTGGGAACGTCGGACCAGTTGTCGTTGGCGAGCACCCGGTCGCCGCGGGAATCAAAGACCCCGAGCGACGGATTGGCGAGGGTGCCGCCGACGCCGAACGCGGCGAGGGCGGGGCCCGCGGCTCGGATCAGGAGGGTTTTCGGTTTCGTGCCGCGGACGGTGATGCCGGGGATGACAACGTTGGCGCCGGTGCCGACGCTGGCGCGGGCGGAGAGATTGACGAGGCCGCTGAATTCCAGCGAGAGACTGGCGGGTTCGCTGCGGGAGGAGCCCGCCGGATTGGAGGCGACGCACTCCCAATCCCCCACGTGGGCGGCGGTGAGGTTGGTGAGGGTGAGCACGGGTCCCTCGGTGTTGCAGAACTCTCCGCCGCGAACGTACCACGTGTAGATGGTGCCGGGTCCCGAGTTCACGGCGGCGGTGAACGTGACGGTGGATCCCAAGCGCGCGCGCACGCTGCGCGGGTGAGAGGTGAACTCAGGCGCGCCCGAGGCGGGGGCGACGGTCAGATCGAGGATCGATGCGGCGGAGCCCACCGCGTTGGCCGCGGTGAGGCGGACGGAGGAGCGGCCGGCCGACTTCGGTGTGCCGGAAATCACGGCTCCCGCGAGACTGAGGCCGTCGGGCAGACCGGCGGCGCTGAGCGTGGTGGCGGTTGCCACGTCAACCGGCAGGCGGAATGCCTCGCCGACGCGCGCGCGAGCGGCAAGGTTGGCGGGAAAGGATGGGGCGCGGGCGGGTGCTTTTTCGCCCAACTCAGCGTAGTTGAGGTAACCGATGAACATCTCGTCGTCGGTCTGGTCGCCGCCCCGCACGATCACGTTCGGGTTGGGGTTGAAGGGGTTCAACGGCGAGTTGTCGAACGAGCCGCGCACGCGGATGACCGTGCCGGCGGGGAGCCGCTTGGGCTCGGCCAGACGGTAGCCGGATTGCCAGTTGAAATCGTACTGCGGCACGTTGAGCAGCGTCTCGGTGGTGCCATCCGGATAGTTGGCCTCGTAGCGGAACCATTTCCCGCGGTAGTGCATGTGCGGGCTGAGCTCGTAGAGCAGGACGTCGCGGGTGGCGGACGGCGTGAAGCTCGCCTCGCGCAGGTACTCGCGCGCGCGGGCCGGGATCGCGATCGTGTTGAGCGGGATGATCGGCGAGTACGCGGAACGGGTCTGCAGCTCGCGGGCCGGCGCGGTATCGGTGAAGTACAGGCCGACCTGGGTCTCGTCGGTCTCGGGTGCGCCGGTCGGCGTGTAATGCATCTGGAGCGTGAGCGCGGCGTCCCGGCGCAGCCGCTTGCCGGTACCGGGCGGGTACCAGGTCTGGGCGAGACCCGGCACGTAACCGGCGAAGAAGCCGCCCTGGCCACCCGCGGCGGCGAGCACATCGAACAAAGTTCCCTCGAAGACGAGGGAATGGTGGACGACCTTCGGGTTGCCCGGCCGCACGACGGCGGCCCGCAGCCAGCGCTCGCGGTCGATGGGCACCGCGAGGGTGATGTAGACGTAGTCGACCTTGCCGGTGGCGGGTATCGATTGGCGCGGGATGGTGAGGACGAGGTCGGGTTGCCCGAGCGGCCACGTCGCGGCGGCGGTTGGGATGGCGGCCGCGATGGGATCCGCCCCGGCGCCGCGCGGAGCGCCAGCCTTGGCCCAGGCGTGGAGAGTGGCGCTCTCCGCCGGGGTGAGCGCAACTTCGTTGGACCACGTGCCGTACTCGGCGTCGGCGTGCCACGGCGCCATGCGGCGCGTGAGGAGACTCGCCCGGATCGAGTTTGCCCGGGAGGCGAGATCCTCGAACCGGGTGTACGAGTGCGGCGCGATGTTGCCGGGTGAATGGCATTCGATGCACCGGCGCTGCACGATGGGAGCGACGTCGAGCGCGTAGCTGATGGATGGGGCCGGCGGCAGTTCGATGCGCGGCGCGGTGGCGGGCATGGTGATGCGGCTGCGGGCCGGGGCTCGGCCCGCCAGCACGGCGTCGAGGGCGGCCATGACGTGATTTTCCGTGGCGGGGGACAGCGAGGCCGGATCACCGTTATCAAGGGGTCCGCGGTACTGAATGACGGACCCGGGACCGGGCGAGAGCACGAACGCTTCGATTTGCCGTGTGACGCCGAGCTCCGAGGCGACCAACTGGGCTTCATCGCGCAGCACCGGGAGATCGTTGTTGAAGAGCGCCTGCTCGGCGGCGAGCGCGGCGGCGGTGACACCCGCCGAGGAGTCGATCTGCCAGATGATAACCTCGTTCGCCGGGTATCGTGCGCGGAGCGCTCGGAGCGAGGCGGAGGTCTGCAGGGCGCGGGGCGAGCCCGTACCGGTAAAAACGAGCACCACCGCACGAACGGTCGAATCGTAATGGAGTTCGCGGGTTGCGCCGCGGTGGTCCGTGAGCCGGAAGTTGGGCACGAGATCTCCCGGGCCGGGGCCGCCCGGGGTTTCGGCCGCGACGAACGCCCTCAGGTCCTCGGGTCGACCGGCATGATTCATCGCGACGAGTGGCGTCGCAAGGCAGGCAACGAGCGCAAGGAAGGCGGGGCGCAGCATGCCGGGAGGAAACCCCAATCCACGAGGGCGCGCAAGCGCGGGGCGGCAAAGAGGCTTGCCGCTTTGCCGGGTCAGCTTACCCCGCAGGCATGTTGTTTTCCCTTCGCCTCGTGGGATGTGTTGCGGCGTTCGGGTTGATCGCGGCCGGCTCCTCCGCGGGGTGGGCGGCAGATGCCGCCCTAACCCGCCCGGGCCAGCTCACGGTCACGGCTGTGACCGGCGAATTGTCCGTACGCGCGGGAGGGAATGTGAGGCCGGCCAAGTCCGACGATCGGGTGCGCGTCGATTCCCGGTTGATCACCGGCCGTCGATCGCTGGCCACCCTGGCTTTCTCCAACGGTGCCATCCTGGAACTGGGCCCCGACTCGGAAATCGAGGTGGAGGAACTCCTTCAGGCGCCCTTCACCACCTCGTTGAAGCCGGCCGAGTGGAAAGCGGAGCCCAGCGTCTCGCGTACGCGGCTGCGGTTGGTCCGCGGGGAGGCGAGGGTGTCCGTTAAGCGGCTGCTCTCAGCGCGCGGTTCGTCATTCGCGATCGTCACCGCGGCCGGCGTCGCCTCCGTTGACGAAGGCTCGCTGCGGGTGCAGGTGAGGATGACGGAATTCGGAATCGGCCTCTCAGTGGTCGAATTGACCCAGGGTGGCGGAGGAGTTTTCGAACCCGCCGGAGGCGCGCCGCGCGCCCTTTCCGCCGGGCAGCGCACGCAATGGTCGGTCGAGACGGATCCCGCCACGCGCGTTCCGCGCGTGACTGAATTCAAGTGAAGCGACCGCGGGCCGGCGGTGCGGCTCAGGGAATCTCGTAGATCTCGACGAGGACGGAGCCGGTCTGGCTGGGCGCGTTGGCGGCGGCGGCCTGTTGCGCGGTGAGCGGTGTGGCTCCGGCCTGCAGGGTGTAGCTGCCCGGGGTGAGCGGCTCGAGGAGCGCGGAGTCGGCGGCGTTCGTCAGCGGGAACGCTCCCACCGCGGGGAAGGCGGCCGTGATCGCCGCGGTTCCCGCCTGCGCCCAATTGTTGTTGTTCGTCACGACGTTCTGCCCGCTGTACACCACGAGACGCGGGTCGCCGAGGACGTCGGCGGCGCCGAAGCCGAAAGTCTGCAGACCCTGCGAGACGGCCCGGATGACCAGGGAGCGCGGATTATTGCCCGCGATGACGATGCCCGGGATGAGCAGGTCGCCGTCGGCGTTGATGCGGGACAGCGTGGAAAGGTTCGTCAGTCGCGTGGCGTTTCGGCTCACGTCGTAGACCTCGGCGAGCACCTCGCCGACCGCGCCGCCAAGACCGCGGATCGTGGCGGTGTAGGTGCCCGGGTTGAGTTGCAGCAGCAGGGCGGAGTCGGCGGAACCGTTGGTTAAGGCGAAGGCGCCGACCGCGGTGGCGGCGGCGGAGATTTGCGCGGGGGTGGAAGCGTTGCCCGGACGATCCCAGCCTTCGTTGGACGCGAGCGTGGTGGCGGAGCCCTGGCGGTTCACCTCGAGCCGGGGCGCGGAAAGCGCGGTCGGCACGCCGACGCGCGCGAGCCCGGGTCCGATGCCGCGGATGAGCAGCGTGGCCTGCGCCGTGCCGGAGATGTTGAAGCCGACCGTCAGCGAGTCGCCGAGGAAGGCGACGTTGCCGCGGGTGGAAAGATTCACGAGGCGACCGGGGGGCGGCGGCGGGGCATCGCCGGCGCGATTATTGAGGAAGGTGATCACGCGGCTGTTCCCCTCGCTGAAAAACTCGCGCTCGGCGGCGGCGATGGCGATTTCCGCCGCGACATCGGCCGCGCGTCCGCGGTAGGCCGCGGGCAGGGCCGCGGACAGGGCGGCGAAGGAGGGAGACGTGAGCGGATAGCTGTTCTCGTCGATCACTTTGGCGGTCTTGAGCGCCGCCCAGACGGCCTGCGCGTCATCGGCCGTGAAGGGCGCGGTGAGCGCGAGCGAACGCAGGCGGCCGGAGTAAAGTGGCGAGACGGTGGTCGCTATGACCCCCGTAGGGATACCGCGTCCGAGCAGCAGCTGGCTGGAGTCCCGGGCGGCCGTCACTCCCGCCGCTCCCAGCGAGTCGTCGTTGGAGGCGAGGGCGTAGAAGTGCGGCACCTTGGAAGTCACCGCGAGGGTGTCGATGCCCGCGGCGAGGAAGAGCACCGCGCCCTTCACGGGACGGGCGGGCGTGGCCGAAGCGAGCAGATCCGCGTAGCGGGCGGCCGCGTTGGCTCCCGCGCCGCGTCCCACGAGGAACACCGGTTTACCCGCGGCGATCGCGCCGAGGTTCACGAGGCGATCGATCGCGGCGGAGTGGTTCAGCGCGTCCAGATTGTTGGCGAGCACCGCGGGTGCGGCCCAGGTGCCGGCCGTGCGGTTGAGGCTGTTCAGGGCGGCGACCCCGTAGCCGGCGGCCACCAGCTCGCGGGCGAAGAGGAGCTGGTTGGGGCGCTCGAACCATTCCGCGGAAGCCCCTCCGGCGTCGTGCAGCAGGAAGACCAGCCCGTTCGCGTTGGCGGGCACGTGGTAGGTCAGCGTCGTCGAGACCGTCGTCGTCGTGTTATTGGGCCCGGCTTGGTTCTGCGGGTTGAAACCCGCGATCGAGCTGGTGGTCCAGACCGGCGCCGTCTTGTAGGTCGCCGTGAGGGTGACGGCCGCGCTGGGAACGGTGAGGGTGACGCGCGGGATGAGCGGCAGCTGGGGGGCGTTGCCGAGCACGGAGACGTCACCCGTCCAGCGGTCGAAAACCTGTCCCGGCGCGGGTGGGTTGGCCACGATGTCGATTCGGGACCCTGCCGGATAGGTGCCTCCGCCGCTGCCGGAATTCACCGTGAGAGCCACCGGCGCGCCCGTGCCGAGGGCCACCACGTAAGAGCGCACCGGAATGGTCACCACGTTCTGCAGGTTAACGTTGCACACGATCTCCTTCAGTCCCGCGGCGCCGGGGCGATACGTGATCGAGTTGGTGCCCTGGCCGCTGACGATCTGGGCGCCGCCCGCGACGGTCCAGCGGAAGGTCCGGTCGTTGTTCTGCGCGGCGGGCACGGATGCGGTGAAGCTATTTGTGCCGGAGGCGACGGTGGCGTTGGTGGTCATCGTGCCCGCGGTCTCCGCGGAGAGCATCGCGACACTGGCGGTCGGCATGTAGGTGGTTCCGCCCACGGCGACATTCACCGCGAGGCTCACCGTACCGGCGGCGTCCGCGACAAAGGTTATCGCCTGGATCCGCGCGTCGGATGTGATCCGGCCCCCGGTGATGCTCCATTGATAAGTCACCCCCGAGGTACCGGTCTGACCGGCCTGTCCGAGCACGACGGCCGCGTTCGTGGGGTTACCGACCAGAGCGCCGGCCGGAACGATGATGGTCGGCTGGGTGATTGCTCCGGCGCCGCCACCTCCGCCCGGGAGTAAGCCGCCCCCTCCGCCTCCCGGCAGGAGCCCGCCCCCTCCGCCGCCGGGTTGGTTGGCGCCTCCGCCCGCATTGCCGCCACCACCGGGCAAAGGGGTGGGACGAACCTGGGCCGTGAGGTGTACGGCGCCCGACAGGATACCGATGGTCAGAAGACGGAGGGCGAGGACTTTCATGGCTAGTGACGGGGAGAAGGGCGAACGCGGTCGGAGGAAGGTAACCTGGGAACGACGCGCTCGCTTCCGGTTTGTTACCGCTTTCCGGGTCTTGCGCCAGCCCTCGTTGCGGTGCGGGGCGACCGCCCTCCTACCAACCGCAAAGCGACTCCACGTGGGCGGCTGAACCGTCGCGCGCCCAGCCGTCCAATTGCGCCTGGTCCTTTAGCTGCTGGCCGCGTTGCCGCGGGACAGCCGCGAAAACGCTGGGACACTCCGGGACGGCGGTCATGTCGCCCCAAAGTTTCTCAAATTGCGCGACCGGGAACACGTCCTCCTGGCCGTGACCCCAGCGCTTCTTCACGTCCTTGAGGGTGACGTAGGTCGGCACGCGGGCCGCCATCGCGCGCACGGCGGCGGCGGTGCGGCCGGCGTCGGCGAGCTCGTCGCGCGTGAGTCCGAACAGCGCGAGCAAACGGTCGATGTCGATCCAGCAGGTGTTGGTGCTGTAGTAGGTCAGGGAGAACTCGTCTTCCTCGCGGGGCAGGGCGAGGCCCTCGACCAGGCGGAGTCGGCCGTCGACGCGCGCGAGGCCGCCGCCGTGGTCCTCGATGCGGCGCGGAATCACCTCCCAGCCGAGCGTGGCTCCTGACGCGAGGAACCAGCCGAGGAGCCCGGGATCGGCGGTGGCGCCGAGGGTGTCGATGTTGTGCGCGAGCAGTACTTTGAGTTGGGGGCGCGCCGCGAGGAGGGCGGCGAGCGTGCCGTTCTTGATCAGGTTGGGGATCTCGAACCAATGCCCCACCGGGTGCAGGCATTGCGCGGGGGTGTTGTCCGTGTAGTCGGCGCCTTCTCCGGTCGCACGGGCCCAATTGGCCAGCGCCGCACGCACGCTGCCGCGCATCTTCTCCTTCTGTTCGTCCAGCCGCTGCTGGGCCGTTTCCTCCCACGCGAAGTGCAGGTCGCGGACCGTCGGCACGAGCCGAAGTCCGATCGATTTTCCGGCCGACAGCCGCACATCGAGCCCGTCCGTAGCCGCCGTCTCCGCGAGCCGGCGCCCGATCGCCGCATGGGTGAGGTGGCTCGTGGTGAAGACGTGCGGCACCGCCGCGCCGAACTCCTTACCTGTGCGGCGGGACTTCGCCAGGTGTACCTCCGCGAAGCTCCGGTGCCGGCCGCCGAACTTCGCGAAGGGATGCAGCGCCTTGGCCACTCCCGCGCCCTGCGTCCAGCGGCTGCCGACTCCGGCGGCGTACGTCACAATGGCGACTTCTCCGCGGCGGAGCGCGGCCTCGCCGGCGCGGCGGAGGGCGGCGTTGGCGGACGAAGCCTCAAAGAGGTCCCCTTTCGCGACGTCCTCGATCCGTGTGCTCGCCGGCAGCCGGTTCAAAGCGAGGCCGATGCGTCCGGCGCGCAGGTCGGCGCGGATCTGCTCGTGCTGGGCGCGGTCGAAACCGTTCTCGGCGAGCATCTGCTCCAGTTGCTCCGCGGCCGAGCCGGTGCCGTCGGCGGACGGCAGCATCCGGTCCAGCAGCGTCGGCAGCGCCCGGGCAAACTCGGGACGGGTCCGGGCCGCGCGGGTGAAGCGCTGCAGGTCGCCACGCTCCCGCACCGTGAGATCACGCGCTTCGCGGCGCAGCGAGGCCGGCACCGTCTGTTCGTAATATGCGGCGGGCAGCAGGGCTTCATCGCCCCGCAGCAGGGCCGCGACCGTGCCCTGTTCGTTGATCGCGAAATCGTATACGACCGGGTCCATCGCGAACGGCAGCGAGGTCTCCAGCTCGCGCTTGGCCGCGAGCATGATCTCCAGCAGTTTCCTCTGCGCCTCGGCGCGGCGGTGCGGGGCGAAAATGAAGCCCATGCCGCCGCCCGACATACCCCCCAGCATCCAGAAACCCCAGAAATCGTCGCCGAAGGCGGCGCGGGCGCGCTCGATCAGGAGCTCGGTGTAGCGGTTGCTCACCCACGGGATGATGCTTTGGAGCGGACCGAAGAAGTTTTCCGTGAGGGCGCGTCCGAGCGCCTTGATGTCGCCCGCGGCCAGCAGCGCGAGAATCTCGTCGAGCGTCGCGACCGCCTGGCGCCGGGCCGTCCACTCGGGACCGCAGCGCAGCAGGTATTTCTCCGTCGCCATCTCCAGGATCGGACCGACGTTCTGCGCCATCCCGCCGTGGACCAACACGAGGGACTCCTGCAGACGGCGGCGCGCTTCCACGGGAATGCGGTCCGCGCCGAGCAGCGTGTGCCTGGGCAGCAGGCAACCGCGGCTCAGACCGTGTTCCGGGTCGCCGGGCGAAGCCGGCGTGCCTTCGATCAGTTTGATGCCGGGCCAAAGTCCACCCGAGTCCTGCCAGCCTCCGCCCGAGCCGCCGAGCCATTCGCCGAGGATGGCGCGCGCGGCGACCATGCGCCGCTCCGGCTCCGTCATCGGACCGGCGAGCGACCCGATCTGCGACGTGGCGCGCATGCAGACACCGATCAGGGCGCCGAGCAGGTTGGTCGAGACCGCGAGCCGCGAGCCCTTGGGGATGCGGTTGACGTTGCTGACGAGCTCGAAGCCGCGGCCGTGGCCGCAGACACCCGACAGGAGCTCCGCGAGGCCGGCGCCGGAGCGCTCGATGCCGGGCGGCACGATGCCGGCCGCGATGATTGCCGCCTTCAGCAGCCCGAGATGGTCGCGGCCGAAATCGAAGACGTCATCGATGGTCGCCAGCACCGCCTGGGCGCCGAGGTCGACGCTCGCGAGACGGATCACCGGTTCCGGAATCACCCGGAAATACGCCTCGACCGGCGGGCGCGGGGCCGCGTCGCGCCCGTGCACGCCGAGGTCGATCGACACGTTCAACACCCGTGCGCCCTCCGGGAAATCCATTCCGAGGAAGAAGATATCGCTCCATCCGCAATGGGTGAGGTCCATGCGCACCGCCGTGAGCTCCCGCAGGAGCGGGAAAGCCGCGGGGTCCTCCGCGGGCGCGAGCAACTCGCGCCTTACCCGTAGCGGCTGGTCCTCCGGGTGGCCGAGGCGGAACATCCACGCGTTTCCGCGGGTGGAGCGCACCGTCCGGCGCACCTGGTCGGCCAGTGTCTGGAAAGCCAGGGCGTGATGCGCGGCTGAGAGCGCGCTCGCCAGCGTCTCGCTCGGACCGGTCTGGTCCTGCGCGCGAAGAAAGACCGAGATCGCCTCCTCGAATCGCCGTTCCAGCAGATGACGGAAACCGTCGTGCGGCACGCGGCCCGCGCGGGTCAGCCCGGTCTGCGGCGGAAGGTGGTAGCGTTGGATCGCCGCGATGAAGAACAACGCGCGCACCCGCCGGTAGAGGTTGGTCTCGCGCCGCCGGTACGCGTCGAGCTCACGGCATGCGGCGAGCAACTCTTCCAGCGAGCGGCCCTCGCACCAGTGATCCAAGGCGGTGTCGCGTACGGCGGGGTCCTCCGCCGCGATGATCTCACCCAGGCTCGGTCGCATCGGCGTCCTAGTCGACACGGGCGGCGAGCAACTCCACGAGCTGCGTGAGCACGCGATCGCGGTCGCGGCCGGAGAGGGATAGCGCGAGTTGGGCGAAAAGAAGACCGTAAGGCGCGCCGATGTCGAAGCGGCGGCCCGCCACGCTGAGCGCGAGGTGTCGACGGCGGGCGGCGAGTTGGTGCAACGCGGGGGAGAGGCCGAGCGGCCGATCCGGTTCCGCGCGCCCCAGCTCGTCGAGGAGGCCGAAAATCTCCGGTCCGAGCACGTGCATGCCGAAGAAGCAGAGGTAGAAGCCGGCGCGCAGGCCCGGCACGATCAGCTGCTGTTCCGCGACGGTGGGAGTCGGTTTTTCCAGGACTGACTCAACTTGGTAGAGCGGGCGTTCGCCGCCGACCAGCCGGCCGCCCACGGCGCCGAACGCCGTGAGCTGGCTCTCGCGCGTCGGCTGAACGGCCGATACGGTGGTGCCCTCGGCGACCGCCACGTCGATCAGCTGGCGCGCGCAGCTGGTGGCGGTGCGGGATACGGGTAGATGGTCGCCGACCAGATGGAGAAAAGGCTCATCTCCGATGAAGCCGCGACCGCACAGGACCGCGTGGCCGTAGCCTCGCGCTGCCGCCTGCGGGATGAATCGCACACGGTCGCGCAGCGCACCGCAGGCCTCCGCGTAGGCCGCCTCGTCCCCGGGGCAAACCACCACGCCGAATTCCTCGATGCCCGCGCCGGCGGCCTCCTCGAGCACAACCTGCAGCGCCGACTTCGGCTCGCCGCGCGGGTCGATCAGCGTCTGCAGCGGCAGGGTGCGCTGTCGGGGATTGGCGGCGGTGACGAGGACTTTGCGGATCTTCATGCGGGGAGCGGGCGGGTCCAACGTGGGTGGCGTGCGGCCCCGTCTCAAGCCCTAGCTCCGACCGCCACGGCGGTTGACCACGGCGTCAAATTACCCTCCTCTTTGACCTCCATGCCCGCCAAACCCGCCCGCCGCCGCGTCGCGCCGCGTCACCCGCTCGTGCTGGACGGGGTCGTGCACATCACGCGGCAGGTGCACTTCAACTCGGCCCACCGGTTGTACAACCCGAACCGCAGCCTCGCGTGGAACCAGGCCAAGTTCGGGCTCTGCACCAACCCCCACTGGCACGGCCACAACTACGTGCTGGAGGTGACGGTGAAGGGCCGTCCCGACCCGGAGACGGGTTACATCATGGACCTGTCGGAGCTGAAGCGGGTCCTGCATGTGGCGGTCGTGGACAAGTGCGACCACCGCAACCTCAACGACGAGGTGGATTTCCTGCGCGGCACGATCCCTTCGACCGAGAACCTGGTCATCGCCTTCTGGCGTGAGATCGCGCCGCACCTGCCTCCGCGCGCCAAGCTGCACCGCGTGAGGCTCTACGAGACCCCCCGCAACTTCGCCGATTTCTACGGCCCCGAAGCCTCCCCCTGAACGCGGGGGTAACGGGGCCCGCAGCGGTTGTTATCGTCCCCCAACCGCCCGGCCCGCCGACGCCCAAACAAAAAACGAGATGAAGAAGAAACCCATGTTCCTCCATGAGACCGCCGGCGGCGTGCCGCCTCTCATGGGCCGAAAGTTTGATGCCGGGTTCGTTCCCGGGTCTGATTACCTCGATACGCTGCCTGACATGATGGAGGCGGTTAACGCCGCGGAAGGCGCGCGCGTGCCGATCCAGCAGGTCGGCTGCGCCAACTTCCGTCTGCCGCTCCGGTTTCGCACCGCGGCCGGCCGCGAGATCTCGCTCGAGACCTCCGTCACCGGCACCGTCTCGCTGCAGGCGGGCCTGAAGGGCATCAACATGGGCCGCATCATGCGCTCGTTCTACGAGCACGAGGACGAGGTCTTCACATTCGAGACGCTGCGCCGGCTCCTCCTGAAGTACCAGCGGAAGATCGATTCCTTCCACGCGCGGATCCGCCTTTCGTTCTCCTACCCGATCCGCCAGCGGAGCCTCCGCAGCGGTCTTTCCGGCTGGCAGTACTACCGCGTCGCGCTCGAGGGCACCATGGACCGCTCCGGCGCGTTCCGCCGCGTGGTGGAGTTTGACTTCGTCTATTCCTCGACCTGCCCGTGCAGCGCCGAGCTCGCCGAGCACGCGCGCCACACCCGGGGCTCCTACGCCACGCCGCACGCCCAGCGCTCCAAGGCGCGCGTCCGCGTGCTGCTCGCACCCCGCAGCAATCTTTCGTTCGAGGACCTCCAGCGCCACTGCCTCCAAGCCCTGAAGACGGAGACGCAGGTGATGGTGAAACGCGAGGACGAGCAGGCTTTCGCCGAGCTCAACGGCGCGCACATCAAGTTCGTGGAGGACGCCGCGCGGCTTCTCTACCGCGAGCTCGCCGGCGACAGACGCATCGCCGACTTCGAGGTCGCGTGCTCGCACCTCGAGTCCCTGCACTCCCACGACGCCGTGAGCGTCATCTGCAAGGGCGTGAAGGGCGGGTTCACGGGCGACTTCATGGACTTCGGCTCGCTGCTCTGCTGAGCGCCGAGCGGCTCCTCCCCGTTGTCCATGGAAAAGCCGGTTGTGCTGGTCACGGGCGCTTCGCAAGGCCTCGGTGCCGCGATCGCGCGGACGTTCGCGGCCGGGGTGCCCGGTGCCCGGCTCGCTCTCGTCGCGCGCGGTGTGCGGGGACTGGCGGCCACGGCCCGGGCCTGCGAGGCGGCGGGCGCGGAGACCGAGATCTTCCCGTGCGATGTGGCCGACGACGCCTCCGTCACCGCGATGGCGGCCGCGGTGAACCGCCGTTTCCGGCGGGTCGACGTGCTAGTGAACAACGCCGGGGTCTTCGCGGGCGCGCCCTTCGCGGAACTGGCGGTGGCGGATTTCGACCGCATCGTCGCCGCCAACCTACGGAGCGCCTTCCTCGTCACGCGGGCGTTCCTGCCGGCGATGCGCCGGCGGGGCCGCGGTGATGTCTTTTTCATGAGTTCCATCGCCGGACTCGGCGCCTACCCGAATGGCGCCGCCTATTGCGCCGCCAAGGCGGGGGTGACCGCGCTGGCGCGCGTGCTGCGCGCCGAGACCAAGGGCTCCGGCCTCCGGGTCTGCTGCGTGCATCCGGGCGCGACCTGGACCCCGTCGTGGCGCACGAGCGGCGTTCCGGCCGAACGCATGATGCCCGCCGCCGACGTCGCGCGCGCCTTCCTCGATGTCTGGCGGCTTTCGCCGCGCACGGTCGTCGAGGAGATCGTGCTCCGTCCGGCGGGCGGCGACATCTGACGCCGCCGGCTAAGTCAGGGCCGGAAGCGCACGAGTTTACCGGTCTGGCGCGGCAGGAAGACCAGCGTGGTCTGTCGGCCGGAGTCGCGCACCCGTACGGAATTGATCTGGTTGGGAAATTGTTCGCCGAGCGCGTTGTGGTGCAGCCGCGCGCCCTCCACACCGCCCGGCAGCGGCACCTCAAAGTGGAACCAGAGTTCGTTCGCGTCGGCCTTCGTCTCCCGACCGACCCAGCGGAGTGCGGCCGGCTTCCCGTCCCGCGCCAGCACGGTGAACTTCTCGGCCAGATAGGCGCGGGTGGCCTCGTCGAATTCCGCGGGGGGCGTCTTCTCGAGCGAGAGGCGCCGGCGCGCATGAACGCTCAGCGCCGCCTCGAAGTCGTCGATGAACACGCGGAGGGAGACTTCCAGCGCGCCGGACGCGTCGTTGTAGTCGGCCTCCGCGACGGAAGTGTGGATCGGGTGGGCGTGTCCGCCGGCCGTCGCCAGCAGCAGGGCGGCCGCCGCCGCGGCCGCGCGCAGCACATCCCTCATGGCCTCGGGGCGGCTGCGGGACGCGAGAGCTCGCGCAGCGGGTTCTTCTCGGCCTCCTCCTTGAAGAGCTGAAGCCGGGTCTTCACGGGCC
>CAXRGI010000053.1:0-13306 GCA_964229935.1 Opitutales bacterium | reverse complement strand
AAGCCGCCCTAAACTTCCCGTCCTTTTGTTCCAACTCTGCCTTCGCGCGTCCGGCGTCGTTTCGCGGCTCACCGAGGGGCACGGCCGCGAAGAGGCGCAGGAGACGTAGAATCGGAAAGCGGCAGACGTTCGTGGTGTAGCCGAGGCCGTTTGCCTCGGATCATGCCGGAGCCGCTACACCCGCCTCTCCGTTACCTCAGTTCCCTCCTTCGCCACGCCTACGGCGGGTACACGGCCCCGGCTACACCAACGCGGCGTGATTCGTGCCCCTTCGTGTCCATTCGTGGTTCACCGATTTTTTGGGGACGAAAGGGCCAAGCGACCACGAATCGAATCCGTGTGCATCCGTGATGGCATGAGGTTTTCCAGCAAATGGGAAAAGCCGCATGAAGACTTACCGTCCGGGGGCATCGTTAGAGCCTGTGGGTGAAAGAAAAAACCAACAGGCGGCCTACGGGAAACGCTCGAAGATTACGCTGGAGTCACACTCCGCTTCTGTGATTGAGCGCCGGCGCACGACACCCGCATGGAGCGAAAAACTCCGCATGCCTGAATGCCACGTGTGTGCCTGCCCCCGGACGGTTTGCCAAACAACGAAGGTAAACTAACCATGAAGAAGAACCACACAAGCCCACCCGCGCCGCAGGGCCGCGTGATCGGGCTGGACCTGCACCCCGACGTGTTCAGCGCCGCGGCGCTGGCCGGCCGGGACGCCGCCACGGCGCAGGTGGAGCAAAGCTGGGATCGGCTGCGGACCGCGGAGTTGGAGAAGTGGGCGCGCAAGTTGCAGCCCGGCGACGTCGTCGTGCTGGAGGCCAGCGGCAACAGCTTCACCGCCGTGGAGCGGCTGCGGGCGGCGGGAGTGCCGGCGATCGTGCTGGAGAGCCAGCGGGCCGGGCAGATCCGCAAGAGCTACTGCGCGAACGACCGGCTCGACGCGGTGAAGCTGGCGCGCATCTACCTCAGCGGGCTGGCGCAGCCGGTCTGGACGCCGGACGAAACCACCCGCGCGCGACGGGAAACGCTGGCGACCTACCGCAAGGCGGTCGTCACAGCCGTCCGCGTGCGCAACCGGCTGAAAAGCTTCCTCAGCGACCACCACGTGCGGTTAGGCAAAGGCGCGCAGTTGACGCGCGACAGCGGCGCGAAGGCGGTGCTGGCAGCGGCCCCGTGGAGCTCGTTGCAGCGGATGGTCCTGGAGGAGATGCTGGCGGAGCTGCGCATGGCCCACGATCGGCGCCAGCGGCTGTCGGCGGCGATCGCCCGCGAGGTGGCCGCCTACCCCAGGATCCTGCAGCTGATGCGACTGCTCGGGGTGCGTCATATCATCGCCTTCGCCATCATGGCGGTGGTCGGCGACATCGAGCGCTTCGCCAACCCTCGCAAACTGGTCGCCTATCTGGGCCTGACGCCGAGCGTGGAGGACAGCGGGCTGACCATCAGAGGCCGCGGAGCGCTGGTCAGCGCCGGACGCGGCGACCTGCGGTCGTTGCTGACCCAAGCCGCCCAGAACGCGATGAATCAGAAAGCTAGCCCGCTGCACGCCTGGGGCTGGAAGCTGTGCCTGCGCAAGGGACACCGGAACATCGCGGTCACGGCGGTCGCCCGCAAACTCACGGTCAGCATCTGGTACCTGCTGAAGGGCTTGTTCCGCCCCCTCGCCTCGGTCGACGACAGCCTGAAGGTCAAACTCACCAAACTCGCCACCGCCATCGGTCTGCCGGCCATCCGCGAACTCGGCTTCAAATCAAAAGCCGCCTTCATCGAAGAAAAGGAGGCCTGGCTGCTTAAACCTGCTGGAAAAACCACATGCCAGTGATCTGTGGTTGAAAGGATCGAGCCCGGCCGAATCCCCGCGGCCCGTTCCCGGCCGAAGGCGCTCCTTCATTTTCCGGGGTTAGCAACCCCGGCTACCCCGACCGCCTTCCGGTCCTGGCCGTTTTCTCAGTCCCATCGTCCCTTGGTCCTTTAGTCCCTTGGTCCGTTCGTCCCTTAGTCCCTCGCCCCTCCGCGGCTTTTTGGCTGGCCCGCGCGCCGGCGTACGGAGCATCAACTCGCCATGGCGATGCGGTTCACCATTCTCGGCAGCGGCAGCTCGGGTAACGCCGCGCTGCTCGTGACCGAGGGCACCCGCGTGCTCGTCGACGCCGGGTTTTCCGCCCGCCGGCTCGGTCAGCTGCTCGAGGAGGTGGGGGAATCGCTCGCGCGGATCGACGCCGTCTTCCTGACCCACGAACACGGCGACCACGCGGACGGACTCGAGGGCCTGAAGCGTTTTCCGCACATCCGCGTCTTCGCCAACGAGGGCACCCGGCGAGCGGTGCAGGCCGGACTGACCTGGCGGGCGGATTGGAACGTCTTCGAAACCGGCAGCCGTTTCCGCTTCCGCGACCTCGAGATCGACACGTTCGCCGTGCCCCATGACGCGCAGGACCCCGTGGGTTTCCGTTTTTCCCACGGCCACGAGGGCGACCTCGTCGCGCCCCGGCGTTCCCTCGCGTGGCTCACCGATCTCGGCCACGCCCCGCTCAACATCCGCCAGTGCCTCCGCGATTGCGACGTGGTCGTGGTCGAGTCGAACCATTGCCCGCGCCTCCTGCAGGCCGACACCCGACGGCCGTGGGCCACCAAGCAGCGCATCTCCGGGCGCCACGGACACCTTTCCAACGAGGCCGTGCGCGAACTGCTCACCGACGTCGCCAGCCCGCGCTGGCGCCACGTTTTCCTCACGCACCTCTCCCGCGACTGCAATTCCCGCGCCGCGGTCGAGGAGGCGCTCGGCGAGGTGCGGGCCCGGCTGGCCAATTGCCGTTTCTCGGTCGTCGAACAGGGGCAGACCACGCCCTGGCTCGAGCTGGCCTGAGGGCCGATCGCGCTTGCCCTTGCGGGCACGCACGGAGGCCGGCACGGTCGGCGCATGTCCGCCGACTCCTTCCGCCGCACCAAGATCATCGCCACCCTCGGCCCCGCCACCGAGAGCGAAACGATGCTCGAGGCGCTGGTCGGCGCCGGCGTGGATATCTTCCGCCTGAACATGGCCCACGCCAGCCACGACTGGACCCGGGCCATCATCCGCCGCATCCGCGCGGTATCGACCCGCGCCGGCCGCGAGGTCGCGGTGATGATGGATATCAAGGGCCCCGAGATCCGCACCGGCGACCTGGCGGCGCCGCTGGAGCTGCGTGCGGGCGAGGTGTTTGACTTCACCGTCAAGCCCGGCGTCGCCGGCCAGAGCGGCGAGGAGGTGCGCTCGGTCGACGTCAACTACCAGGGGCTGGTCCACGATATCCGCGTGGGCGACGAGGTGCTGGTGGACAACGGCCTGCTGCGTCTCGAGGTGTTGGAGAAGCACGAGGCGCACATCCGCTGCCGCGTGGTGATACCGGGCGAGCTGAAGTCGCGCCGCCATATCAACCTGCCCGGGGTGAAGGTGAATCTGCCCGCCTTCACCGACAAGGACCGGGGCGACGCGATCGTGGGTCTGGAGGAGGGCATCGACTTCCTCGCGCTCTCCTTCGTACGGGAGGCGCGCGACGTGGAGATCCTGCGCGAATTCCTCACGGAGCGTAAATCGAGGGTAAAGATCGTCGCCAAGATCGAGGACCGATCGGCGATCGAAAACCTCACGCAAATCGTCGAGGCCTGCGACGGCCTCATGATCGCGCGCGGCGACCTCGGGATCGAGTGCCCCTTTGAGGAGTTGCCCGTCATTCAACGCCGCGCGGTGCGGGCCTGTCTGGCCCAGGGCCGCCCCGTGATCGTCGCCACCCACATGCTCGAGTCGATGATCACCCAGCCGGTGCCGACCCGCGCCGAGATCACCGACGTGGCCAACGCGGTCTACGAGCTCGCCGACTGCGTCATGCTTTCGGGCGAGACCACCGTGGGCAAATACCCGCTCGAGTGCGTGCGGATGCTGGACACCATCGCCCGGCGCATCGAGCGCGAGACGGCCGGGGAAACGGGCGAGCCCGCCGTCTTCACCGGCGAGCGCATGAAGGTGCTCAAGGCCGCCGTCGTGCTCGCGGGTCAGCTGCCCGGATCGAAGATCGTGACCTTCACCCGCCACGGGTTCATGGCCCAGGGCCTCGCGCTGCTGCGCCCGGCCCACTCGCCGATCTTCGCGTTCACCCCGTCGCCGCAGGTCCTGCGCCAGCTCCGGCTGCTCCGCGCCGTCGAGCCCATCCTTCTCGAGCTGGCCTCCGATCCGAACACCACGATCGAGAACGCCCTCGCCCATCTCCGCCGCGCCGGCCTCGCGGGCCCGGGCGACAAGATCGTCATCGCCACCGACATCGTCGCCGAGGACCGGCTGGTGGACGCAGTCCAATTGCGCACCCTGCGCTGACGGTCCGCGGCACCGGCGGAGGTTGACGGTGATGACCTCCGGGTCATGTTCGCGCCATCCAATCCCCGCTGCCATGAAATCCCTGCGCCGCCGGTTGCCCGCGATCGCCGCCGGGCTGCTCGCCCTCACCCCCGCGCTCCTGCCCGCGCAGGATACGCGCCTCGCCAACGTCTCCGCCCTCACCCGCGTCGGGACCGGTGAGGATGTGCTCACCGCCGGCTTCGTCGTCGGGGGCACCACCCCCAAGCAGGTGGTCATCCGCGCCGTCGGTCCGACCATCGGCGCCGCGCCGTTCAACGTCGCCGGCGCGCTCGCGGACCCGCAGCTGACGGTTTTCGGGCCAAACTCGTCCACGCGCGTGGCCGCGTCGAACGACAATTGGAACGCCGCCGACGCCGCAACCTTTGCCTCCGTGGGCGCCTTCGCGCTCGCCCCCGGCAGCCGCGACGCCGCCGTCGTCACCACCCTCGCGCCCGGCAATTACACCGCGCAAGTCACGGGAGCGGGAGGAACGTCCGGCAACGCCATCGTGGAGGTCTATGAGGTGGGCGCCGCGGGAGGGAAATTCACGAACCTCTCAACCCGCGCACGCGTCACGGGGACCTCCGCGCCGCTCACGCCCGGCTTCGTCGTCTCACCCGGATCCGGCACGCGCAAATTCCTCATCCGCGCCGCCGGACCCGCGCTGGGCGCGCTCGGCCTTTCCGGGTTTCTGGCCAATCCGACCATGACGCTCCGCCGCACCGGCGGCACCGCGACCGTGGTCGCCACCAACGACGACTGGGCTACCCAGCCCGGCGCCATCACGGCCGACCTGCTCCGCCAGACGTTCGAGGCCAACGGCGCCTTCGGCTTCCCGACCGGCAGCCGCGACGCCGCGATGATCGTAGATCTCGCCGCCGGGAATTACACCGTCGAGGTCACCGGGGCCGGTAACACGTCGGGCATCGCGATCGTCGAGGTTTATGATCTCACCCCCGCCGCCGCTCCCGCCGTCTCCGTCGCGGCCACCAAGGCCTCCGCCGATGAGTCCGGGGCGCGCAATGGCGAGTTCACTTTCACGCGCTCCGGTCCGTTGAACTTCCCCCTCGAGGTGCGTTACGGCATCGGTGGCTCCGCGGTGAACGGGTTCGATTACGTGACGCTGCCCGGCTCCCTCGTCTTCCCGCCCGGCGTCGGCTCCATCGCCGTGGCCGTTAAACCCAATCCCGACCTGCAGAACGAAGGCAGCGACACCGTGGAAGTCTCCCTCGTGGCCGGCACCGGTTACGCATTGGGCGCCCAGACCTCCGCCAAGGTCACCATCGCCGATAGCTCGGCCTCCCTCTACGTGGCATCCGTGCGGCCCGAGTCATCCGCCACCGCCTCCACCGCGTCCGGCACCGCCACCATCCTGCTCAGCGCCGACGAATCCGTCGCCGCCGTCACCTTCAGCGTTTCCAACCTTTCCTCCACCGTCACTTCCGCCCACCTGCGCATCGGGCCCTCGGGCGACTTCGTCTTCACTCTTCCGTACGCTTCATCCGGCACCGCGCAGTGGCTCCTGCTGCCCACCGGGAATTACAGCAACGCGGCGCTGCTCTCCGCGCTTAAGACCGGCAATATCTACGTCGGCGTGGACACCGCGCGCTACCCGGCGGGTGAGGTCCGCGGCACGTTCATCCAAGGCACCGGCTCGGCGACTTTCTCCCCGCCGCCCGACGCGCCCTCCGTATCCCTCGCCAACGTTTCCACCGCCGACGCCGCACGCTTCCTGACCCAGGCCACCTTCGGGCCGAAGCGCAGCGAGATCGACGCCCTCACCGGCGGCAGCATCGACGCCTGGCTCAACGAGCAACTCGCGCTGCCTTTCACCTCGCACCGCCAGGCCGTCGTGGACGACCGCAACCGATTCGGCGGCAGCGGTAGCTTCACCAACTGGAACGCCATCCACCCGCCGAACCGGCAGTCCGCGTGGTTCAAGAACGTGCTCACCGCGCGCGACCAACTGCGCCAGCGCGTCGCCTTTGCGCTCAGCCAGATCCTCGTCATTTCCGACGTCGGTCTCGGTGACGACAGCCGCGCGGAGCCGATCGCCAACTACTACGACATCCTCGGCGCCGGCGCCTTCGGGAACTTCCGGACGCTGCTCGAGCAGGTCACGCTCAGCCCCATGATGGGCGAGTACCTCAGCTCGCTGCGGAACGCCAAGGCCACCTACGACTCAGCCGGCAACGCCATCACCACACCCGACGAGAACTACGCGCGCGAGGTCATGCAGCTGTTCTCGATCGGCCTCGTGCGGCTCCAGCCCGACGGCACGCTGATGCTCGGCGCCGACGGCCTGCCGATCCCGACCTACAATCAGACCACCATCACCGAGATGGCGAAGGTCTTCACGGGCTGGGCCTACCCGTCGACCAACACCAGCGCCTTCCGCACGGCCGGAGCCAATTACATCAGTCCCATGCAGCTTTACCCTGCATTCCACGACGACACCGCGAAGGATCTCAGGCCGGTGCTCGCCACCCCGATTCCCGCCGGCCAAGGCGGGGTGAGCGACCTGCGGCTGGCCCTCGACGCCCTGTTCAACCACCCCAACACGCCCCCGTTCATCTCCAAGCTGCTCATCCAACGGCTAGTCTCCAGCAACCCGAGCCCCGCCTACGTCTACCGCGTCGCGCGGAAGTTCGAGAACGACGGCACTGGCACCCGCGGCAACCTGGGGGCGGTGGTGCGCGTTATCCTCACCGACTACGAGGCGCGCTCCCCCGACCTCCTCGCCAACGCGGCGCACGGCAAGCTGAAGGAACCGCTGCTCCGGCTTACCGCCCTTCTGCGCGGCTTCAACGCCTCCGCCCCGAGCGGCCGCTTCCTCGGGCTCCGCCACACGGTCGACGGCAACTTCATCACCTCCACGACGCCCAAGCCCGCCGCCGCCACCCAGATCGCCACCGTCAATTCCGCCACCCTGCCCGGCAACGCGCTTACCAACCTGGCCCAGGCCGCGATGCGCTCGCCCACGGTGTTCAACTTCTTCAAGCCCGATTACGTCCTGCCCGGTCCCCTGGCGGCCGCCGGACTCGTCGCCCCGGAGTTCGAGATCACGGACGATAACTTTGCCATCATGGTGCCCAACTATCTCCGGGGCTTCGTCGTGGCCGTCACCCCCACCACCAACGGGGTGCCCACGGCCGCGGCCGATTACACGCTCACCCTCGATCTCTCGTACGAGACCTCCTTGGTCGGCAACGTTCCCGCCCTGCTCGACCACCTCAACCTCGTGCTCTGCTCGGGCTCGCTGTCCGCCGCCGCGCGCACCCGCATCTCTTCCGCCCTGTCCGCCTTGCCGACGTCGACCTCGACCATCGATCGCGTGCGGACAGCGATCCTCCTCGTGCTCACCTCGCCCAACGCGGCGATCCAGAAATAACCGCCCGAACCCGACCTCCCATGAGCAACCGCAAGAAGACAGCCCCCGAGGTTTCCCGCCGCGAGTTCTTCGGCAGCGCGTGCTGCGCCGCCGTCGGCGCCACGGGCCTTCTCTCGACCTTGGGCGGCCTGCGCCTGATGGGCGCGGTCGCCAGCCCCGCCAACGGCCCCCAGCCACCCAGCCGGGCCGGCGCCCTCCCGTCCGACTACAAGGCCCTCGTCTGCCTTTTTCTCAACGGTGGCAACGACGCCAACAACCTGATCGTCCCTCTGGGGGCCGGAGCCGCGACGGACGCCGCCAGTTACGAGGCGTACCGCACCGCCCGGAGCAATCTCGCCCTGCGCCGGGATTCCCTGCTGCCCGTCGCGCCGCGAACCTCCGACGGTCGCACCTGGGGACTTCACCCGGCCGTCACGGAACTCAAATCCCTGTTCGATTCCGGCAAGGCCGCGCTCGTCGCCAACGTCGGCACGCTCGTTTATCCCACCACCAAGGCCCAGTACACCGCCCGCAGCGTGCCCCTGCCTCCCCAGTTGTTCTCGCACAGCGACCAACAGGTGCAATGGCAGCACAGCGTGCCGGATAAACCCACCTCCACCGGCTGGGGCGGCCGCGTCGCCGACCTCGTGAACGCGTTCAACTCCAGCGAGCAGATCTCCATGTCGATCAGCATCGCCGGCAAGAACACCTTCCAGGTCGGCTCCACGGTCTCGCAGTATGCGGTCGGCACCGGCGGCGCCACGAACCTCACCGGCACCACCACTTTGACCAACCCGACAAACCTCGACGGCATCCGTTACCGCGCCCAGCGGGACCTTTTCGGCCAGCCGCAGTCGGGGCTGTTCGAGGCCGCGTTCGGATCGGCCTCCTCCGAGGCGATTGTGAGCGCGGAGTTGCTCAATTCCGTGCTCGCCGCCTCCCCGGTCATCCGCACGACCTTTCCCAACACCACCGCGGGCAACCAGCTCCGGATGGCCGCGCGTCTCATCGCCGCCGCTCCCAACCTCGGCCTCAAGCGGCAGATCTTCTTTGTGCAACTGGGCGGGTGGGATCTCCACGCCGGCCAGCTCGTCAACACCAGCCCGGAGACCGGCGCGCACGCCGGCCTGCTCTCCCAGATCAGCCAGGCGGTAAGCGCCTTCCACGCCGCCACCGTGGAGCTGGGCATCGAGAACCAGGTGACGACCTTCACCGCCTCGGACTTCGGCCGCACGTTCCGCTCCAACGGAGACGGCTCGGACCACGGCTGGGGCAGCCACCACTTCGTCGTCGGCGGCGCCGTGCGCGGAGGGGAAATGTACGGCCGGATGCCCGCCCTGTCCATCAACGGACCGGACGACACCGGGCTCGGCCGCTGGATCCCGACCACCAGCGTCGACCAATACGCCGCGACCCTCGCGACCTGGTTCGGCGTCAGCGCCACCGATCTCCCCGTCGTGCTGCCCAACATCGGGCGGTTCTCGCGGGCCAACCTCGGTTTCCTCGGATGACCCGACGGCGCGCGCTGCTCGGCGCCGCGCTCGCCGTCGCCATCGTCGCCCTCTGGTGGTGGGCGCGCCCCGTCTCGCGACCAACCGCGGACGGAGCCTCTCCGCCCGCTCGGGACGGACGGAACCACGTCCCCGCGGCGGTTAGCGCTCCGCGCATCGTCACCAAGGCGGCTCCAGCGGCGCCGGAGGAGGAATCGCGTTTGGCGGACGAACTCAACGCGCCCACGGGAACAATCGAGCAGGATCTCCGCATCGTGCTCAGCCTCCTCGAGGCGTTCCGCACAAACTTCCCGCGGGAGGGCAATCCCGTGGGATCGAATGCCGAAATCACCGCGGCGCTCCAAGGGCGCAATGCGACCCGGGTAGCCTTCGTGCCGCGCGGCCATGCCGCCGTGAATCGCGACGGGGAGCTCTGTGATCGCTGGGGCTCGCCCTTCTTTTTCCACGCCGAAAGCGCCCACCGCATGGAAGTGCGCAGCGCGGGTCCCGACCGCCGACTGTGGACCGAGGACGACGTTATTCTCACTCCCTGAACTTCGCGGTATACGAATAGGCGTGATATCGCTCACGCGCCGGCCACCTCGGTCGCAGCAGGTGGCAAGAAAGGACGGGAGGGCGCTGATCCGTTCGGGGAAAACACTGCCCGCGGCACCGCCCGCAGCCCTGGCACCTTTTCCCCGTAAGCGCAGCCGGGTTGAACCCGAACCCACTCCCGTGACCTCTGTTGCCCCCTAGGGGGAACAGGAGGCTGCGAAGTGCGAGGAGCCGTGCGGGAATTTCGTCATCCGCATGATCCGCACTGCTTTGGCTGAAAATCGTTTTTTTCGGCACGATTATCCCCGATCGCGCGATCGCCGCATCTGTCCGCGCCATCAGCGAAACCCGCGGTCGAAGTTCATCAACCTCGGAACAGCCTTCGGCCGTAAATTTGCCGGTACAGTCCGGAGTCATCGGACCCGGCTACAAGCGAACCCCGTTTATCCGTGTCGAATCGAGTCCATGGGGCGTTGCCCCCTCGCGAAGCTTTTCCGGAGCCCGCAGCCTTTCCGTGAACTTCCGGGAATTCCGCGGGCAAAAACCCAAACTCCTACGAGGCCGAATTCTCAGGTCCGGAACATCACTTCCTCGCGACCGAACATCCGCACCGCGAGCCACAGCGCGAAGCCGGCGTACAGGCACGAGGAGCCGAAGATCATGCCGATGTAGCTCCAGTTCCAGACGCCCGAGAGCATCTCCTTGCAGACCAATGATAGGTTGAGGAGCGGCACGAGCGCCGTTCCGGCGGTTAGCTCCATGCCGGGCAGCACGCCGAGCGACGTCGGCAGAATCACGAGCACGATCATCGGCCCGAGGTAACTCTGCGCCTCCTTCTGGCTTTTCGCGAAGAGCGACACGGTAAAGGCCAGCGCGGCGAAAAGCACCGCGACCGGCACGACCATCGCCATGACCCCGACGATCCCCAGCGGATCGATGATGGGGAGCGGCCCCGCGGGAAGCTCCGGCGGACGCATCGCCCCGGACGCGACGACGGCGGACCGCGTACCGGCGCCTCCCCCCAGCAGCGCGGCGCCACCGATCAGGATGCTCGCGGCAGTTGAGATGAGCATGAAGACCATCGCGGAGACCGAACCGGTGAGGACCATCAGGAACTTGCCCAAGACCAGGTCGACCCGGGGCACCGGGCTGCAAAGCAGGGTTTCCATCGTGCCGCGTTCCTTTTCGCCGGCCGTGAGATCCATCGCGGGATACATCGCCCCGGTGAAACAAAGCAGGATGATCAGGTACGGCACGAGACCGCCGAAGAGGTTGCCGCCCACTTTCTCGGGCGGGGCGACGTTTTCACGACGAAACTCAAAGGGACGCGCCGCACCCTTGGGCAGACCGGCGGCGGCCAGCCGACGCGCCACCGTGTCCTCGCGCAACTCGGCGAGGAATCGCTCCACCACGCGCACACCGTTCTCGGACTTCAACTCGCCTTGGTAGTGGTAAATCCTCACCGCCGGCACCTCGCCCGCCTCCAGCCGCGCGGCGAAGCGGTCGGGGATATCGACCGCCACCCGCAGCGTCTTGGCCGCAATCGCGTCGCGCCAGTCGGACTTCGCCTCCACGACGCGCATACCCTTGGCCTCGCGAAACCGCCGCAGCACCTCCGGGGAGTCGCCTCCGCCGATCAGAGCCACCGTCGGCACATCCTCGCGAGCCTTGGCGACCGAGCTGGCCGTAACCTTGCCGAAGATCAGGAACATCAGCGGCATCACCACCGTCGGAACCACGATGACGGAGATGAGCGTACGACGGTCGCGGAGCGAGTCCTTCAGCTCCTTCAGGTAAACCGTCGTGATGTTGCGCCAGTTCATTTGGCCGGTCCTCCCGCTCCCTCCACCAGGCGCACAAAGATGTCCTCCAAGTCGGTGAGGCCGTGCCGCGCGCGCAGTTCGGACAACGAGCCCTCCGCCAGCAGCCGGCCGCCGTGGATCACGCCGATCACGTCGCAGAGCTTCTCCACCTCGCTCATGACGTGGGTGGAGTAGATGACGGTCTTGCCGGCGGCCCGGCACTCGCGGACGAAGCCCACGACGGTGCGCGCCGTCATCACGTCGAGCCCGAGCGTGGGCTCGTCGAAGATCATCACCGGCGGATCGTGCACGATTGTACGCGCGATGGAGGTCTTCTGCCTCATGCCGGTCGAAAGCTGGTCACAGCGGCGATCGAGGAACTCCCCCATCCCGAGGCGCTCCGAGAGCTCGCCGGTGCGCGCGCGGATGGCGGCGTCGGTCATGCCGTTGAGGCGCCCGAAGTAGCCGATCATTTCGCGGGCGGTGAGCCGCGCGTAGAGCGCGGTGGAGGCCGCAAGAAAACCCACCCGGGCGCGCACGCGGTCGGGCTCGGCCGCGACGTCATGGCCCGCGACCACCGCCGTGCCGCGGGTCGGCCGCAGGAGCGTGGCCAGCATGCGCAGCGTGGTGGTCTTGCCCGCGCCGTTGGCGCCAAGCAGGCCGTAGATCGTGCCCGGCTCGACGCGAAAAGACACGTCGAGCGCGCCATGGATCTCGCCGCGCTTCTTGTCGCGGAAGATCTTGGTGAGCTGGCGGGCCTCGATCACGGGAGGAAAGGCGGCTTCACGGCATGGTCGCGACGCCGAGGATGATCGCCGCCGCGAGGGTGAAATCCTTCACGGCCTGCGTTTTTTCCACGTCGGTCCACTCATCCAGAGAATGGCTGCGGCCTCCCTTGTTCGCGGAGTTTCGGGCGATGGCCACGGCGGGAATACCGAGGCTGATCGGAATATTGGCGTCGGTGCTGCTCGTCTCCCAGACGGGCACCTTGTCGAAGACCTTCATCGTGCCCGCGATCTGGCGCGCGATCGGGGAATCGGGAGGGGTCGTTCCCGACGGCCGCTCACCGATCAACTTCAGCTCGACCGTCACACGGCCGAACGTCGTCAGGCGGGCCGCGTTCTCTTCTTCGACGGCCTCGGCGACGATCCGCTTGAACTCGGCGTCGATCTTCCGGAGTTCCTCCGGCGAGGCCGAGCGCATGTCGACCTCCATCGCCACCTCGAACGGGATGGAATTCACCGAAGTGCCGCCGGAAACCACACCCACGTTGTAGGAAACCTTGGGCCGCTTCGGCACGACCACCTTGCCGAGCTTCGCCATCGCGTTGCCCATCGCGAAGGCGGGGTTCACCTGGCCGAAAGCGCCCCAGCTGTGCCCGCCCGGACCCTTGAAAGTAACTTTGTAACGCAGGCTGCCCAACGCTCCGGTGGTCACGAGGTCGAGGTTACCGCCGTCGACGGAAATGAACCGCGCGATGCGGTCCTTCCACGGGCCCTTGGTGAAGAGGTAGCGCATGCCGCGCAGGTCGCCCGGGCCTTCCTCGCCCACGTTGCCGATGATGAGCATGTCGCCGGGAGTCTCGATCTTCGCCTCCCGGATCGCGCGGGTGAACGCCAGCACGAACGCGAGTCCGCGGGTGTCGTCACCCACCCCGGGCGCAATGAGCCTTGTGCCGCTGCGCTTCACGCGCACGTCGGTGCCGGCCGGGAACACGGTG
>CAXRGI010000052.1:0-7447 GCA_964229935.1 Opitutales bacterium | reverse complement strand
TTGCCGGCGATCGGGGTGGAGCGCTCGGCGAAGCGGAGCGAGCGGGCCCGGGAGCTGATGGTGGGGCTGGACGAGCTGTGAAGGGCCGGGCGCTTATGAGACCTAAGCGCCGCGCTACTGGCTGCCCCGGGCGGCACCATTCCAGTTGCGGTGCGACGGCGGGCTTGGTTTCGTCTCCCTTCTTCCGCTTAGCGGAAGATTTGGGGTAACATAGAAAGCAATGCCCGCCGTGTAGGGGTACACGGCGGGCTCTTTCTTTTCTAGGGGTCGGAATCGAGGTCGCGGCGCGTGTTATCGAGAGAGCGGCCGGACCAACCGGTGCTTATCCCGGACCAGGAGGCGCAGCGAAACCACGGCGGGTCTGGGCCTGCGGCCAAATTTGCAGGCGCCTGGCAGCGGGTGAGGAAGGGTTTCGGCCGTTGCGGCGAAACTTGCGAAAAGCCCCGGGCTTGGGAGAGTCGGCGCGGTGAAAACGGCCCACGCCTTGCTCCTCTCCATCATCGCGGTCGCACCGGCCAGATTGCCGGCGGCCGAGTCGGAGCCTGTGCCGGCGGTAGCCGCCGATCCCGATGCGCCACCGTTGCCGCCCGGGGCGAGGCGCGCGACGTGGGGTGAGGTGGCGATCATCAATGATTCCCTCTACAAGGTCGCCGAAAGTCTCAGCCGCTGGGCCTACACGGAGCACCGGGTGGTGCGTGACGGTAAAGGCCGGGTGAAATCGGAGCAGGTCATCCGCTTCGATCCCTCCAAGCCCTTTCCCGAGCAGTGGACCCCGGTGCAGATCAACGGCAAACCTCCGTCGTCCCGCGACGAGTCCAAGTACCGGCGTCGGGGTGAGGAGTCCGATCCCGAGCGCCCGGTCACCTCCTCGCGACGATCCCAGCCCAGCCTCGGCGAGGTGCTGGATGTGGGCCGGTCTTTCATCGCCTCGGAGACGGAGACGCACTGGGTCTTTGAGATTCCCCTGCTGAAGTTCGGCAACGAGCGCTTCCCTCCGGAGAAGTTCCAAGTTCAGGCGCGCGTGCGGACAGAAGGCACCCTGTTGGAAAATCTCTCGGTCCTGCTGCGGGAATCGTTCCGCGCCAAACTCGTCGTCAAGGTGAAGTCCGGCGACGCTTCCCTTGATTTCGCGCAGATCGATCCCAAGCACCCGCCGACGCTGGTCAGCATCACCGGCGACGCCGATTGGTCCATTTTGTTCATCGGGGGCGGCGGCTCCATGGAGCTGAAGCGCACCGATCTCCGGCGGGTGAAGCCCTACGCGGAGCGGTTCGAGGTGAAGATCGGCAACCTGAAGGCGATCGACTTCTGAGGCCGGTCAGGGCGAAGCGTCGTAGATCTCGACCAAGGCGAGGCCGGTCTGCTGGGCGGCCGGGGCGGATGCCGGCGGGCCCACCACGGCGGTGTCCGCGCCGGGTTCGAGGAACAGCCAAGGGGCGGCAGCGAGGCTTTGCGCGCCGAAGCTGAAGGCGCGGGCGCGGCTGGCGGCCTCGCGGATCGCCGGCGACTCGGGATCGCGGAACCAGTCGTCGTTCGCCTTAAGCTGCGTCCCGTCGCGGAAGAGCAGCAGCTGGGGGTTGGGCAGTGCGGCGGCGAGGTTGAAGGGTGCGGCGGCGAGGGCCGGGCCCGCTGCGCGAAGCAGGACGCGCTGCGGCCCGGGGCCGTCGATGACGAACCCCGCGATCAGCGGCAATCCCGGGGCCACGGCGCCAAGCGTCGAGACGTTCACCAGGCGGCGCGACCCCGGCGTCTCATCGGCCGCCGGCACGCCGTAGATCTCCGCCAGCACGATCCCGGTGCCGCCGGCGGAGTGCACGGAGTAGACCCCGGGCTGCAAAGTGCTCAGGAGAGCGGCGTCGGCGCCACCGGTCGCGAAAGGGAATGCTCCGACGCGCCCCGCCGCGGTCGTGAGTGCGGCGGCGCCCGAGGCCGGAGAGCCCCAGTCGTTGTTCTGGCCGATCACGGTGCTCACGCGGTATAGCTGCAGCGTCGGATCGGCGAGTGCGCCGGCCAGGTTGAACGGAGCGCGGGCAAGGCTCGGGCCGGCCACACGGAGGAGCACCTGCTTGGCGGCGGTGCCTCCGATCGCGAAACCGGTGATCATCGGCGCTTCCGGAGCCGTCGCCCCGCGGACCGACAGGTTGACCAGCTGTTGCCGGCCGGAGAGCGAGTCGGAAACGCCCGCCACGGTGGCGGAAGCCCCGTTGGCCGGGCGGTAGGTGCCGCGGATGCCATTGATGGTGAAGCCGAGATCGATTGCGGCTCCTCCCGCGGTCGTGAGGGCCAGTCTTCCCTCGGCACCCAGCGAGCCGCTACCGGAATCGGACGCGGGGCCGTTGATGAGCAAGCCGAAGGCGCGGCCGTCCGGGCCGACCAGCAGCTGCAGGGAGGTGCCGCTGCCGATGACTCCGGCGGAAAAGAGGCCGGCGCTTGCCGGCGCTGGCGCGGCCGGTTCGATGCGCACGGCAGTGAACGTAAGGTTCAGTTCCGGGATCGATCCCGAGACGGTGCCCGTGGCCTCGTCGATCGCCCCGCGCAGAGTGACGTTCCGGCTGGCGGCGGAGATGAGCGGCACGGTGGCGGAGAAGTTGCCGTTGAGATCCACCGCGACCGCCGGGGCGGAAAGGGCTGAGGCGGCACCGGGCAGATGCGCGAGGAACGTGGCGGGACCCTGGCGGCGCGCGAACACCGCAATTTCACCGGAACCGGAACTCAGCGTGCCCCGGTAGGAACCGGAGAAATCGCGCAGCACCACCGTGAGCACCGCGGGCGCGCTCGCCGCGACACCGAGGGCGTTGGTTGCCACGACATCGTAGCTGCCCGCTCCGGCGGGGGTCAGGCCGGCGAGCGCGAGTTCCGCGCGCGTGGCGCCCGCGATCGCGCGGCCGTCCTTGCGCCACTGGAACGTGGGCGCCGGAAATCCGGTCACTGTCGCGCTCAGCGTGACCGATGAGCCGCCGGCGACCGTCTGGGAAGCGGGCCCGGTCACGAAGACGGGGGCGGCGCGCACCACGAGATCCGCGGCAGCGGAGGCGACTCCGGCGAGATTGGTGGCGGTAACTGTGTAGCGGCCGGCGTCCGCCAGCGATACTGCGGGAAGGGAGAGGGTGGTGCCCGTGGCTCCGGTGATGGCTGCTCCGTCGCGGGACCATTGCAGGGAAGGCGTCGGGCTGCCGACCGCGGCGGCGCGCAGCGTGACATTCGTCCCGGCGTCCGCCGTCTGGCTGAGCGGCGCGGTGGTAAGGAAGGGACTGAGCGCTCCGGAGATGAAAGTGATCGTGCGCTCGATTGGTTCCGCCGGCGCCCAATTGCCGTCGCCTGCCTGCGTCGCGCGCACGACCACCGGGCCGCCGTTGCCGGTGAGGAGCCGCCCGGAGAGGGAGCCTGCGCCGGACACGATGGCGAAGCTGACCGGCAGGCCGGATTCCGCAGTCGCTTCCAGGCTGACGCTTGATGCCGCGGTTGCGGTGGCCCCCGGGCTGAATCGGATTGTTTGGGGCCTCCGAGTCACGAACACGGCGGCGGGCAGAGTGGTGACAGTCGCGGTTCCATCGCTGATTTCCAAGGTGTACAGCGCGGAACTGAAGGTGGCGGGGGGAGTTAGGGCGGCCGTGATGGTGAGCGACGGCTGGGTGGCGCCCGCGATCACGGCTCCGTCCTTCCGCCACGTGTAGGTGAGGGCGAGGGTGCTGCTGGCGCTGGCCTGCAAAATGACCCTGTCTCCCGGGTAGGCGGAGACGCCGGCCGGGTGGCTAAGGATCAGGGGCTGCGCCGCGAGGGAGGCGGCTAGGGCGCCGGCGAGGAGAAGCGGGGTAAGGAACCGGGGGAACATCGCTTTCATGCAAAAGTGCCGGCCGCGCCGTGTCCATGACGCGGTTGCGGGTTCAGCCGCGGGTGCGGTTCCGCCTAACTTCCGACGGGGCGGCGCAGGCGCAGCGCCACTCCCACGAGCAGGATGAGCGCGGGAACCTCGATGAGCGGGCCGACGACGGCCGCGAAAGCGACGCCGGACTCCAGGCCGAACACCCCGATGGCCACCGCGATCGCGAGCTCGAAGTTGTTCCCGGCCGAAGTGAAGGCGATCGCCGTCGTGCGCCCGTGGTCGGCGCCGAGGCGGCGCGCGAGGAAAAAGCTCACCAGGAACATCAGCGCGAAATAGACCACGAGCGGAAGGGCGATGCGCAGCACGTCGAGGGGCAGGCTCACGATCGTCCGGCCTTTGAACATGAACATCACCGTGATCGTGAAAAGCAGCGCGCCGAGGGTGATCGGCGACACCCGGGGCAGGAATTTTTCCTCGAACCAGGCGCGCCCTTTCCAGGGGATCAGGATGACGCGGCTGAGCACTCCCGCGGCGAACGGGATCCCGAGGTAGGTCATCACGCTGCGAAAGATGTCGCCCATTGATATCTCCACCACGCGGCTCTCGAGCCCGAACCAGGGCGGCAGCACCGCGAGGAAGATCCAGGCCAGGCCGCTGTAGGTCAGGATCTGCGCCACGCTGTTCAGCGCCACCAGCCCGGCCGCGTACTCGCGGTCGCCCCCGGCGAGGTCGTTCCAGACGATGACCATCGCGATGCAGCGCGCGATGCCGACCAGGATCAGCCCGGCCATGTAGTCGGGGTGGTCGCGCAGCAGCGTCACCGCGAGGAGGAACATCAGCACCGGCCCCACGATCCAGTTCTGCACCAGTGAGAGCACCAGCAGCCGCGGCTCCGCGAAAACCTTCGGTAGCTCGCCGTAACGCACCTTCGCGAGGGGCGGGTACATCATCAGCACCAGGCCGATGGCGATGGGGAGGTTCGTGGTGCCGAGCGTCACCGGCGCGAAGAACCTCGCCGGATCGTCGACCAGATGCCCGAGCGCCACGCCCAGCGCCATCGCGGCGAAGATCCAGACCGTGAGGTAGCGGTCGAGGAAGGACAGTCCGGCGGCGACGCTGTTCTTCATGGCTCGATCAACAGCAGCCCTCGCTCGCGCCGCCCGGCAGGCAGAGTTCCTTCGCGAGGCAGTCGGTGTGCTTCGAACCGAGCTGGAGGACAAAGCGCGCCGGCTCGCGGCGAATCTCCGCCAGCGTAAGTTGCACGACGTTGCAGGTCTCGTACTCGAGCTCCACCGGGAGGTCCTCGTCGCCGAGCACCGGTCCGGCGTGCGCGAACGCCTTCAGGAGTTTTCCCGCCGTGATCCGGTGGTCCGTGTCGGGACCGACCCACGTCTGCAGCAGGCAGGTCACCGTGCGACGCACCGTGCCGCCGCAGTCCACGAAGTCGCGCTGCACGCGGCCGACCTCGGTCACGTGGAAATGGGCCTCGATCGGTTCGCCGTCGGTCCAGATGACCGTGAGCGGGAGGTCGGGCGCTGCGGCGAGCGCGGACTTCAGGGTGGAGACGCTCACGCCTCCGGCCGCCGGGGAGACGGGCGCCGGGGCGCAGCCGCAGGAGGGATCGGTGCAGTTCATGGCGAGAAAAGGTTCAGGGTTTGGAGGAAGCGGCCTTGAGCTGGTCGCGGCGGCCGTCGGCGTAGGCCGTGAACACACGGAGGATCTCGTCGCGCACGCGCCGGAACACCGCCATCTTCTCCTCCTCGCTCCCGACGGCGTGGGCGGGATCGTCGAAGGGCCAGTGGTGGCGATTCAGTTGTCCGGGAAACACCGGGCAGACCTGGTCGGCGTTGCCGCAGACGGTGATTACGGTCTCGACCGGGCGCGCGGTGAACTCGTTGAGGTGCTTCGAGGTGTGCGCGGCGATATCGATGCCGATCTCGCCCAACGCGCGGATCGCGAGCGGGTGCACGTAGCCGGCCGGCTTTGATCCCGCGCTGGCCACCTCGATCAGGTCTCCCGCGGCCCGGCGCAGGATGCCTTCGGCGAGATGGCTGCGGCAGGAGTTACCGGTGCAGAGGATGAGGACGAGCGGTTTGCGGTTGCTCATGGGAAAGTTGACTCAACGGCGGGCGGGCGTGTCGCAGCCGCAAGATGCCGCGCCGGCCACTTCCGGCGCGAGGCGCCGCCGGCGCTCAAGGTCGCGCCTTAGCGCGGGCTCCTCCCGCGCGCAGTCCTGCAGGCAGGCGAGGTGGGCCGAGAGCTCCCGGCCGGGCCGCGGCGGCAGCGAGTACACCATCCAGTTGCCCCGGCGCTCGGCGACGACCAGCCCGCGCGTCCGCAGGTAGGCGAGGTGCTTCGAGACCTTCACCTGCGGCTCCCGCAGCACCGCCTGGAAGTGACACACGCAGAGCGGCCCCGCGGTGAGCAGATGGATGATCCGCAGCCGCGTGCGGTCGCACAGGCACTCGTGGATCCGGATCAGCTGCATGCAAACAACGTCCGGATGAAATCATATTCCGCAATAGGAATATGATTACGACTTCATACGGAGTGCGGCACGAGGGTGACAACCCCGCGTGTTCGCGGCCTGCGGCGTGGTGTAGCCGCGGGTGCTCCCGCGGACGATTCCGTTTGGGAGATTGGACCCATCGCCCCGTTTCTTACCCTAGTTGCGAGGGAAAACCCGTTCGAGCCGCCGCCGGAGAGCACCGTTGACTCCATCGCCGCCGGGATAACCCTCCGCGTGTTCGTCGGGGTGTAGCTTAGCCTGGTAGAGCGCCTGGTTTGGGACCAGGAGGTCGCAGGTTCGAATCCTGTCGCCCCGACCATTTTTGGAATCCCCATGGTGTACGTCTACGTGCTTCGTAGCCTCGAACAGGGTACGCGTTATGTCGGGATCACGTCCGAACTGGGTCCCCGGCTGCGAACGCACGCTAGAGGCGCCTCTAAGGGTGGGCAGCAACTGGGCAGGTTCGAGCTCATCCACCGGGAGGAGTTTCGCGACTACCAGGCCGCCCGAGTACGGGAAAAGTTCCTGAAATCCGGCATGGGACGGGCCTGGCTCGACTCGATCTTCGGTCCCAAAAGCCGGCCGCGTGTTTCGTCAGCGGCCGCGCCCAGGGCTCCGCAGGATCCAGTGTAACCCAGTCGAGCTGGCCTCTGGCGAATTTGGGACGAGGAGGTCGCAGGCTTGCGCGCCTCTGGCGCGTTCGAACCCGCCAAAGGCGGGCAAGTCCTGTCGCCCCGACCCTTTTTCTGAAGGGTTCAGTGAGTCGATCCCGCGCGGATCAATGGTCCGCCTTCACGCGAGCTCCGCCAGGCGTGCGGAGTCGATGTCGACGCCCAGTCCGGGTCCGGTCGGCACGATCGCGCGGTCGCCTTCCACGGTGATCGGTGTCGAAAGGATCGAGCCGCTGAGGTACTGCGGTGCGTTCAGAGCGGCGGGGTGGGGCAGGTCCCACGCGCCCAGCAACCGCAGGCTGGCCGCAAAGGAGAGGTCGGGATCCGTCAGGCCGCTGGCGAAGAAAAGCAGGCCGTTGTCGCGCAGGTACGCGGTCACACGCGCGGCCTCGGTGAGGCCGCCGCAACGCGACACTTTCATCGCCACGCCGTCGAGCAGGCCGA
>CAXRGI010000051.1:0-7892 GCA_964229935.1 Opitutales bacterium | reverse complement strand
CTCGGCGCGTCCGGTGACGCCGGACCAAAAGGGTTTTGTTTCGCGCGCGGGACCGGCCGGTTTGCCGGGAGTCGTGGCCACCGGGGCGTTGCGTCCTCCGGGTGCGGGCGTGGCGGCGGGGCGGTTCGGGCCGGCGGCCGTTGCCGGGGCGGTCTTGCCCGCGGGGGCGAGGGCGGAAAAGGCCTGCAAATCATCCACCACGAGATTCGCGCTCGTGAGTCGGCCATTGAAGGTGAGCGTCTTTTTGTCGGTCGCGCGGCCGAAGCTTCCTTCGAGAAGCAGATCCGATTGTCGTCCGCCCGCGGTGACGGTGAGGGGAGCCTTGAGGCTGCCTTCGCCGGTTTCCTTCAATGCCGCGGTCAGCGAAAGGTCCACGTCGCCGAGTTCCCGCGGTGAGGTGCGGGTCGCCAGTGCCCGGGCGGATACGATCGCGGTGGCGCTGATGTTCTTGTCCGCCGCGACCTCGAAGGTTGCTGCGACGCGGCCGCGACCGAGATTGGCCAAACCGGCCAGCGCGGGTTGCCGCAGCAGCGCGCCGGCATCGGCCTCCAACTTCCCCTTGGCCGATAGCGCCGCAGGTTTCGCGGCAGACTTGAATTCTCCGACGGCCTTAAGGTTGAGCAACGGCGTCTCGCCCTGCCGCACCTCGAGGGTGCCGATGTCATAGGAGAGCACATTCTGCCGCAGGTGTGCCGAGAGCGCGGCGGTGAGATCGGCGGCCTGGACCAGGGCCTTGCCGTCGAGGCTCGCGGTCACTCCACGCAGCACCAACGGCTCGGTGGTGCGCAGGGCCACATCCTCCTTCGAGCGTAAAGTGACCTCGAGCACGGTGCCGGCGAGCTCCCCGGCAAGTTTCGAGCCCGCGACGTAGGGCTCGGCCCAAGCAAGCGGGACGGCGCCCACGCGCACGCGGGCGGCCGGGGCGTCTGCCTTCTCCGTGGAAATCGCGCCGGACTTCGTCTCCGCGCGTAGGCCCTGAAGCAGTTCCACCGCGGCAAGCAGCCGATCGCCATCGCGGTTAATGACCGCCTTCGCCTGGGTAAGCTGAAGGGTATCGGCCTCGTGGCGACCGTCGGTCTGCAGGTCTACCGTCAGCGGGCCGGGATCGAAAGCGAGGAAGGGCTTCGCGAGTGTCACCAGCTTCGCCTGCAGTTTCGCCCCGAAGCGGGCGGCGGGTTTCGCGCCGAGTCCCGTGACCTCCGCGCTCGCCTCTCCGGCGATGCTGTCACCGGTCGTCATCGAGAGCTTCACGTCCGCGAGACGCGCGGTCAGCCGGGTCGGCGTGTAGTCGATGGCGGGAGCGACGGACAGGGTTACCTTATCGAGCAGGGTCTTTCCGGTTCCGTCGCGCACGGTCAGGCCGGCGAGCGTCAGGGGTGTCGCGGAGCGCAGGCGCACGCGGCTGCCATCGGGCTCGCCCTCGATCGCCAGGGCGACGGAGAGGGTGCCGCTTTCGACTTTCATCGGGGCGATGGACGGCTGCGCCCAACTGACCGGTACCGCGTCGAGCGTGAGCCGGGCCGCCTCGGCGCCCGGGTTCGGGAGCGACACTTGGCGATCCGCGAGACGATAGACCGCCTTCTGCAGCAGCTTTATCCCGGCGAAGGTACGGCCGTTGACGTCGGCCACGTCCACGGAGAACGCGCGCACCTCAGCGATACCGTCGGCCATGGTGCCGTCGAAGCTCGATTTGACCGCGACCGTGCCAATTGCCCCAAGCGCGGGCGAGAGTTTGCCGAGTTCCGCGACGCGCGCCTCAAGGTTGCCGTTCGCGGAAGCCGCGCCCGAAGCCGGCTTCATCGAGTATTTGCCGCGACCCGAGGCCGCGACCTCTGGCAGGCCGAAACCGGCGAGCAAAGCGGCGAGCTGTTCGCTGCGCAGGGCGATCTCCCAGTCGCCCGCCACCTCACGCGCCGCGGCGGTGAAGCGCGCCTTGGTCGAGACCAAGGGCTCGCTTTTGCCGTTTCTGAGCAGTGAAAGCGCGACGGTGTAATCCTCGTCGCCGCCGGATCCACGGGCGACGCGTCCGGAAAGCTTCACCGTATCGGCGGGAATCCCCGCGCCCTTCGCGGACGCCTCCACCTCGAGGTCGGCGGCCTCGATGGCGCGCCCCGCACTGATCGTGACCGCGAGCAGGCCGGAGGATTTGATCGCCGCGACCGCGGCGTCCTTGCGCGCGTCGGCGTAGTCGACCTTCCATTCCACGCGGCCCTTCGCGCCAGTGTTCAAGTCCGCGCCTTGGAGTTCGAAATTGGTCCGCTGCCCGTCGGGGAGCAGGGCGTTTCCGACGGCCTTAAGGCGGCCGACCCGCAGATCAACGGGCAGCTGGGCGGCCTTGAAAAGGCCCTCGAAATCCGCGGGCTTTTGCTCGGTGGACCTGGTCGTTTGACCGGATTTAGCCGCGGTGGACTTTTCCTTGGCGGCGGCCTGGCCCGTCCCGGCGCGGCCGGCTCCACCCGCGGTCGGAGCCTGACCCGAAGCGGCGGCCGGCGCGGGCCGCAGATCGACGGAGATGCCCTTCACGTCGATCTCGTCCACGTCGATCTTTCCGCCGGAAAGGTAAGCCCACGCGGAGTAGCGGGCGGAGACCTCGCCGATCTCAAGCGCGAGACCGGGCTGCTTCAGCTTAACTCCGCGGACCGTGGCGGAGGATAATCCGGCCGCGACTTCTCCGACCTCGATTTTAAGATCGGGCTGGCCCGCGAGGGCCTTGCGCACGGCCCAGGTCTGGAATCCCGAGGTGAGTGCCACCGTGCCGGCAACGACGACCAGCGCGATCAATGAAACGAGGGCTATGACGACGATCTTCGCGGCTTTCATGAATAACCTGACACCAGTCCTCACAACCGGTTGCGCCGACAAGTGAAAATCCGCCGTCACTCGACCGACCCGGCCTGCCCGCGCCCCCGGGGCCTTCCAACCCGGGCGCGGCACGACGGCCGGGCCCCGCCGAGTTTGTAACCCATCACGTGACACGTTCGCGGTCGTCGGAGCGGCGGCGTCCGCACGGTTGCTTCCGAACATCGTATTTTCGCCACGATTCCCCTCGGTCCCGCCCTCGTCGTCTTTACCCCAGCCAGCAGGAAATCCGCGGTTCAAGTTCGTTACTTTCGGGAAAGCCTTCGGCCGCTATGAGCTCCGCAGGGTTCGCGGCGAGCGGCCGCGGCTAACACGCGATTCCTTTTGTCCGGAAAAGGCGTAACGACTTTCGTCTGGAAACGCGTGAGATGCAGCCGAGGGTGGCCACCCTCTTATGGTCGGACACTCCGCCCGCCGATTCCCGTCTCGCCCTCGCGCTTCCTGCCCAGCGTCCTGAGCTCCGTCTTGTCGTTCTTAGGCTCGGCGGAAAGGGAAGTTCCGGCGAACCAGGGTGCCTCTCCCCTCCCGGCGCGGTGTAGCCTGAAAGACGCTGCGGTTGCGGCGGAGCCCCGCGGGGCAAGGCGTCACCTGCCCGTGGCGGGCGCCTGCCACGGTACGGCGCCGCCGCGTTGGATGTGCAGCGCGAGGCGCGCCTGGAGCTCGCGCGCGACGCGCTGGTTCTGCGCGAACACGTTCGTCTTTTCCTGCGGATCCTCGCGAAGGTTGTACAACTCCAGCGGGGAATAGGGCGTGTTCTGCATGATCTTCCAATCGCCGCGGATCAACGCGTGATAATCGCGTCCGCCGTACTGAGGGCCACCCTCACGGCGCACGAAGTAAAGTTCGCGTTCGGCGGTCTCCGGCGGCGTGCCGCGCAGGATCGGCAGAAGGCTCACGGCGTCGGTGCCCGCCGGGACGGGCCGGCCGGCCGCCTCCAAGCAGGTGCTGAACAGGTCGAAGAGTTGGCCGGTATAGGTGCTCACCGTGCCGGGTTTGGCCACGCCCGGCCAGCGGACGATGAAGGGCACGCGTAGCCCGCCGTCGTAGTGGCTCTGCTTCCCATCGCGCCACGGCTCGTTGATGTTGGCGTGTGACAGCGATCCGCCGTTGTCCGAGCTGAAAGCGACCATCGTGTTCCCCGCGAGGCCGGTTTCTCGAAGGGTCGCCAAGAGACGTCCGATGCCGTCGTCCATGTGTTCCACCAGTGCGACCGTGGCGGCCCGCGCGGCTGGAAGGCCCGGGTTCCGCTCCTTCACCCGGGCCAGCCAGTCGGCGGGTGGCTCGATGGGGGAGTGGGGGGCGTTGTAGGCAAGATAGATGAGGAACGGTCTACCATCCGCGGCGCGCGCGCGGAGCTGGTCGCAGGCCCAGTCTGTGAAGAGATCAGTGGCGTGGCCCTGTGGTGTGATCACGGCGCGGTCGCGCCGGAGGTAATTGTTCCCGTGGCGCAGGTGTTTTGTGTAGCTGTCCATCATGTCGCCGAGGAAACCGTGGAAGAAATCGAAGCCGCGGTCGTTGGGAGTGTTCGGTGCCTCCAGCCCGAGGTGCCATTTGCCGATCACCGAGGTGTGGTAGCCGGCCGGGCGGAGAAGGTCTCCGAGGGTGGGAATTTCCGGCGCGAGGTAACCCCACGAGTTGGCGGGGGCGGTGCGGATCACTCCGGGCACGCCGACACGGTCCGGAAAACGGCCGGTGAGCAGCGCCGCGCGTGAGGGAGAACAGACGGTGCAGTTGGAGCGCATCGCGGTGAAGCGCACGCCTTCGGCGGCGAGGCGGTCGAGATGAGGGGTGCGCGAGTCCGAACCCGTTCGGTATGAGCCGAGGTCCCCGTAGCCGAGGTCGTCGGCGAGGATAATGATGAAGTTCGGTGGTTTGGCGCCGGCCGGCACGCAGAGGGCAGCGACGAGGGTGAGCAGGGTGGCGATGCGCATGGCGGGATGGTCTTTAATCGATGGAGAAGAGGATGAGGGTCGTCGCTCAGGCCGCGGGTTCGGGGAATTCCGCGATGCCGGGATGGGCGGCGTTGGCGGCGGCCGACGGCAAGGCCTGGCGCACGGCGGCGTCGAGTGTGCTGCCTCGCTGGTAGAGCGCAGCGAGGACGCATGCGAACAGGACATCGCCGGAGCCGGTGGGTGAAACCTCGGTGACCTTTGGCGGAAGGAAATTCCGCTCGCCGGCGGCATCGCGGACACGCACGGGGCCCGGCCCATCGGTGACGATCCAACGTGTCGCGTGGGACGAGGAGCCGGAACGGACGGACTCCGGCAGGCCGGCGAACTCCTGGGCGTTGATCTTCACAAGATCTGGACCGAGGGCCACGAGGTCGGCCAGCGCCGGACCGTAGGTGTCGACCGCGAGCACGCTCCGGCGGGCCCAGCGGGCGAGAGCGTCGCGCAGGGGTGCGAGTGCTGGTGTCGCCCAGCCCGGCAGGCTGCCGCAAACCGCGAGCACGTTGCAGGCAGGTTGGGCGTCGAGGAACGCCGCGCAGGCGGAGGCGGCCTCCGCGTCGGGCGGGACGTCCGGTCCAAGGAAAGTCGTCTCTGGACGGTCGGCGGCCCGCACCACGGTTCCGACGCGCGTCGATCCGACCGTGCGGAACAGCTGGTGGTGGAAACCGCGGGCGCGGAGCCAAGCCTCGCATTCGGCGCCAGTGGCCCCTCCGGCGAAGCCCAGCGCGAGATGGGGCGCACCGAGGCGCCGGAGCATCCGCGCGACGTTGATGCCCTTGCCGCCGACTTGGAACGACTCCGCCCGCGCACGCTGGGTGCGCCCGGGCGACCACGTCTCAAAATCCAGCGTGCGTTCCGCGAGAAGGTTGCCGGTGAGCGTCAGGATCAGCGGGACGGTGGTCATCGCGATTCGCGTTGGGCCCGGTAAAACACGTGATTCACCAGGAAGCCGAGGCCGAAGACGCCGCTGAGCGTGCGGATGTTGCGCATGGCGCCGAACACCATCGTGAGCGGGCTTGCCCGCGGCTCACGCACCCGAAGCAGCAGGACGCAGCCGAGCAGGGCCAGCGCGGGTTGAACCAGAAAGCACACGTGGTGGACCGCGAAAGGATCGGACCACCGCGCGAGCGCCCAGGTGAGGACAAGACCTCCGGTGACCGGCGCCGCGGCTGCGACCAGCGACGTGATGGCGAGGTTGAGCCCGATGGCCAAGTTGCGTGCCTCGATAGGTAGCAGACGCAGCAGCAGCGTGAACTGGCCTAGGATGAAACCCGCCCCCGTCGCGCCGCCCCAGATCCACATCGCGTAGAGCAGGGCTCGGTTCTCGAGCGTCAGGAAACACCATGCGAAGTTCTGCACCTGCCAGAGAATGAGCGAAACCGCCATGACGGGCCGGTTGCCGAAGCGGTCGAGCAGATGGCCCCAGGCCGGCAGAGAAAGCGCGCCGCTCAATTGCGCCAGGGTGGCGAGCAAGCCCACGTCGAAGGCCGACAACTCGAGCTGCTCGAACATGAACACGTGGTAAAACGGCCCGAAGCAGTTGGCGGCGAACGACCACACCGCGCCGAACGCGATGAAGACGAGCAGCGAACGCGCCCCGAGCACGAGGCGCAGCTGGTCCCGGAGCGCGCTTGGCTCCGGCGGCGACGCCCGCCGCGCGCGGGTCGGGCTGATCCACTGCCAGCGGAGCGAGAACACGCGCATGATGCAGGCCCCGGCGATGAGCGCCTGGAAAACAGGGATCGCGTAGTCCCACTCGGCCAGCGACCAGCCCGCGATCAGCATGAAGACGAGGGTGGAGAACTGCAGCGTGCCGTTGCGGCGTCCGAAGTACTTTCCGCGGATGCGGTACGGCACCCATTCCTGAATCCACGCGTTCCACGAAACACCCGCCACCGCGCCGAAACAGCTGGTGATAAGAAACCAGACCGAGAGCCAGAGTCCGGCCGCCCCGGAATCACCGCGTGGAATGAACGGCAGCAGCACACCAAGCACCGCCCAGCACGCGAGGTGGAGCGCCGCCGCGCTGACGCAGATCACCTTCGGCGGACGCCAGCGGGCCAGGAATCCCGCGATGAAAATCTGCAGGAAGTTGCCGAGGAAAGGCAGGGCGCTGATCAGCCCGATCGTGGTCTTCGGCAGGTCGTAGGCTTTGGCCACCAGCGCGGTCATGAAGACGTTGACCGGCAGCGACATTGTCACGATCGGCATCGCCATCACTCCCTCCGCCGTGCACAGCCGCAGCGACCTCAGGAGGTCGGCTTTGTGCTGCTGGGCGTTGGCGCGCAAGAGGGCGGCGTTCACGCCGGCTTGGTGGGTCATGCACGCTGCACCGGCAAGGGCAATTGGCCCGGACCGGTTGCGGAGTGCCGGGGGCTGCACTGCAGGATTTGCCCTCGAGCCCGTCCACTTGCGTCGGCCTGAAAGTCTCTGGTTTGGAGCAACCACGGATGGACACGGATTAACACGGATTCAGCCCAGCTCGGGTGTAGCCGCGGCAGCCAGCCGTGGATCATCAGGAGGGCCGCACGGCCGAAGGCGTTGCTGAATCGCCTCCGCGTTCTTGGCCGCGGATTTCACAGGTGGCGCGGATGAACGAGAGAGGCGTTAACGGCCTCGGTATTGAATGAGCGGGCGGATTTGAACAGAAGGCCGGTAAGGACGGGGAGGCAGTGTCGGCGGCTCGGCGGGAATTGCGCGGGTCTAAAACCCGCGGCACGGTGCTCCGCGTGTCCCTGCCGGTAGTTTCACCCGCCTACCTACAGCGCCGCGCCACGGTCGCGCAGGCGCGCTGGCTGCTGGGCAAGCACCTGGTACGGAGGCACGCCGACGGCCGCAGGGAGGCGCGTGTCATCACCGAGACGGAGGCCTACGACGGTGAGCGTGACCTCGCCTGTCACGCCCGCGTTGGCCGCACCGCGCGAACCGAGGTGATGTACGCTCCCGGCGGAGTTTGGTACGTATACCTGGGTTATGGGGTCAACGAGATGTTGAACCTCGTGGTCGGCCCGGCCGACTGGCCTGCGGCGGTTTTGATCCGCGGTTTGGAGGGAGTTTCGGGTCCGGGGAGGCTCACGCGGGCGC
>CAXRGI010000050.1:0-3760 GCA_964229935.1 Opitutales bacterium | reverse complement strand
GTCTCGATCTTCGCCTCCCGGATCGCGCGGGTGAACGCCAGCACGAACGCGAGTCCGCGGGTGTCGTCACCCACCCCGGGCGCAATGAGCCTTGTGCCGCTGCGCTTCACGCGCACGTCGGTGCCGGCCGGGAACACGGTGTCGAGGTGCGCCGCGACCGCGAGCAGCGGTCCCTGCCCCTTGCCGCGCCGGACGCCGATGACGTTGCCCTCGGCGTCGGTGGAAACATCCTCGATACCCGACTCGCGCAGCAACCGGGCGAAAGCCTCGCCGCGTTCCTTCTCTCCGAACGGCGGCGCGGGGATCTCCGTGAGCTGGATCAGTTCCGCCACAAAGCGATCGAAGTCGCGCTCGTAGGCGGCGACGACCGCCTGGAACTGCGGCGAGGAGGTCAGCTCCCGCGCCCGGGTTTCCTCGGGCGTGTCCGCCGCGATCGCGGAGGACAGCGCAAACACGGAAACGAGGAGCGCGAGCGCACGCCGCCACGGGCAGGAGGGCGAAATCATCCGGTGAACGGGAGCCCTCGACCTCCGGAGGTCAAGTCGGCGGTCACGCCCCGACAGGGTGCCAGATCGTCTTGAACTCCACGAAATCGCGGATCGCGCGGACCGATTGCCCGCCCGCACCGAGCCAGTCGGACGTAGTGGCGAGCTCCGTAAAGCGCACCCGCTTCACGCTCTCCGCGGCGCCGAGTCGCAGCGCCTGGCGTTCCCCGGCGGACGCGGCCGCGCTGAGGGCCCGCAGGTGGGCATGGGTCGCGAAGGTCGGCAGCAGCTCGCGGCGGAACCCGGTGAGAAGATTGACCACGCCGCCCGGCAGATCGCTCGTCGCGAGCATTTCCCCGAGCAGGACCGCGGGATAAGGAGTCTTTTCCGAGGCCAGGACGACGGCGGTGTTGCCGCTCACGATCACGGGAGCGACGAGTGAGATCAGCCCGAGCAACGCGGGAGCGTCGGGCGCGATCACGCCGACCACGCCCATCGGTTCGGTGACAGTGAAGTTGAAATGCGGCGAAGCGACCGGGTTCACGTTACCCAGCACCTGCTCGTATTTGTCGGCCCAGCCGGCGTAGTGCACGAGCCGGTCGGTGGCGGCGTCGACCTCGCGCGTCGCGGCGGCGCGGGCGGTGCCGAAACGGGCGAGCGTGTCGATCATCTCGGCGCGGCGCGCCTCGAGCATCTCGCCGAGGCGGTAGAGGATCTGGCCGCGGTTGTACGCGGTGCGGCGGGCCCAGCCCGGCCCGGCCTTGGCGGCGGCCTCGACCGCGTTGCGCAGATCCTTCCGCGAGCACTGCGGCACATGGGCGAAGAACGCGCCGCGGGCGTCGTGCACGGGAAAAACGCGGCCGGATTCCGAGCGGATGAACGCCCCGCCCACATAGGGCTTCGGGGTCTTGGTGACAGTCAAGCGAGGCATGGGAGGGTTAACCACGAAGGGACACGAATGGACACGAAGGTTTCAGAGGACGATCCGCTCCCACTCGAGTTTGGGACGGCGGAAATTGACGACGAGCCCGACGCGGAGGGCTGTGATCCGGAGATAGTTCAACATCTGACCGCGCTCATGGTCGGTGATGCGATCGATGACTTTGGCGTCTACGATAACGGAGTTCTCCACGACCAGATCGGGCACAAACTCCGAAACCCGCTCGCCCTTGTACATCACCGGGAACCTCCGCTGTTGATCACACCGGATGCCACGGAGCCGGAACTCGACGACCAAGGCGTTCTCGTAGGGATGTTCGTGCAGACCGTGTCCAACCCCGCGCAGAACCTCGATTGCGCAGCCGACGATCGAGTAGACGAGTTCACCGTGCAGGAGCCTCTGCTCTTCGTGTCCCTTCGTGTCCATTCGTGGTTCACGACCGCTCAGACTACCCGCACGTAATCGAGCAATCCGTGGCGGCCGCCTTCGCGGCCGAAGCCGCTTTCCTTGTAGCCGCCGAAGGGCGAGGCGGGGTCGAACTTGTTGTAGGTGTTGGCCCACACGACACCCGCCTTCAGCTCGGAGCTCAGCTTCAGGATGCGCGAGCCCTTCTCCGTCCACACGCCCGCGCTCAATCCGTAGGCGGTGTTGTTGGCCTTCTCCACCGCCTCGTCGATCGTGCGGAACGTGATCACACTCAGCACCGGGCCGAAGATCTCCTCGCGCGCGATGCGGTGGCTCATGGTCACGTCGCTGAAAACGCTCGGCCGGAAATAGAATCCCTTCGCGGGCAACGAGCACGCCGGCTGGTGCAGCGTCGCGCCCTCGCGCACACCGCTCGCGACCAGCGCCGTGATGCGTTTCAGTTGCGCCCGGGAATTGATCGCACCGATGTCGGTGTTCTTGTCCATCGGGTCCCCCACCCGCAGCGTCGCGATCCGCCGGCGCAATCGCGCCAGCACCGCCTCGGCGACCGGCTCCTGCACCAGCAGGCGCGAGCCCGCGCAGCACACGTGACCCTGGTTGAAGAAGATGCCGTTGACGATGCCCTCCACGGCCTGGTCGAGCGGCGCGTCCTCCAGGAGGATGTTGGCCGCCTTGCCGCCGAGCTCGAGCGTCAGCTTCTTCTCGGTGCCGGCCAGCGAGCGGAGGATCGCCTTGCCGACCTCCGTGGAGCCCGTGAACGCGATCTTGTCGGCCGAGGGGTGCGCCACCACCGCGGCGCCCGTCTCGCCCGCGCCGGCGACGAAGTTAACCACCCCGGGCGGCAGCCCCGCCTCCTGCAGGATCTCGGCGAACTTGAGACACGTGATGCTGGTCGTCTCGGCGGGCTTGAGCACGACCGTGTTCCCCGCGGCCAACGCCGGCCCGAGCTTCCAAGCAAGCATCAGGAGCGGGAAATTCCAGGGGATCACCTGCCCCACCACCCCGAGCGGCGCCACGCGCGCGCCGGGCGCGAGGTGCTCGAGTTTGTCGGCCCAGCCCGCGTGGTAAAAGAAATGCGCCGCGGTCATCGGCACGTCGAAGTCGCGCGACTCCTTGATCGGCTTGCCGCCGTTCAGCGTCTCGGCGACGGCGAATTCCCGCGCGCGATCCTGCAGCAGTCGCGCGATGCGGAAGAGGTATTTGCCGCGCTCGGCGCCGGGGAGCCGGCTCCACGCCGGGAACGCCCGCCGCGCCGCCGCGTAAGCGGCGTTCACATCGGCCGCGCCGGCCAGCGCGATCTCCGCGAGCTTTCGCTCGTTGGCCGGGTTGATCGTGTCGAAATAACGGCCCGACTTCGGCGCGGTGAAGCGGCCGTTGATGAACAGGTCGTAACGGGGCTTGAGCTTCGGATCGGCCGTCTCGGGCGCCGGATCAAAGGTCCAGCGGTCGCCGAACAGCAGTTCGGGCGCGCGCCGGGGTGAACGGGAGGACGGACGGGCGGACGGGGCGGGCATGGACGGAAATGAGTTTCGGCTCAGTAGGACTCGGCGGCCTCGCTGAAGTAGAACGGCGCCTGGTAGGCGCCGGTGCGCTCCTTCTCGAGCTGGCGCACGAGATCGTTGAGAAGCGCGCTCGCGCCGAAACGGTAGCGGGTGTTTTCGAGCCACGCGTCGCCGAGTGTCTCCTTGACCGCGATGAGGAATTGCAGCGCCTGCTTCGCCGTGCGGATGCCGCCGGCCGGCTTCATGCCGGCGGCAACGCCGGTGGCGAGGTAGTGATCGCGGATCGCCTCGAGCATCACCTGGTTGTTGCCGAGCGTGGCGTTGAGGCCGGTCTTGCCGGTGCTGGTCTTGATGAAGTCGCCGTCGCGGATCACGCGCAGCGCGAGAAACGAGGCCGCGCGGATGTT
>CAXRGI010000049.1:0-7992 GCA_964229935.1 Opitutales bacterium | reverse complement strand
CGCAGGTGGGCGACGACGTCGTGGATCGATTGCTCCGTGAGCACGTTGGCCCAAGGGGGCATCGGGTTCACCGCGGGCGGCGCCGGCATGCGGCCTTCCGCTACGATCCGTATCAACTCGGCGTCGGACTTGGTGCGGATGCCGCTCGGCACGGTAAAATCGGGTGTTCCAGCCTCGCGCGATCCGCGACCGTCGGCTTGGTGGCAGACGAGACAGTTCTGGCGGTAGACCTCGGCGCCTGCCCGTTCATCTCCGGGTCGCAGCGCCGCCGGCCGGGCCGCGGCCAGCCGCGTGGGGCCGGGCTGGGTTTCGCCGGAGAGCAGCCGGTTCACGTTGTAGTAGGCGACGCGGTTCAGCAGCGGATGCCCGGCGCGATCCGTCACGGCGGCGTCCACGGTGAGCTCATGCACATGGCCCGGTTGCAACTCGAGCAGCTCGAGCTCGAGCGTGCGACCGTCGGCGCCAAGCCGGGCGGTGGTGACGGGCACTTCGACGTTGTCCACCCGCAGCGAGCCGTCGACCGGGTGGTGCAGGTAGCGGAAACGCTGCACGCGATAATGATCCGGATTGCCGGCGGTCGCGCCCATCGGGACGGTGAACCGGAGGGTGAAGCCGCGCGGGGAAAGCCGGAGGGTCTGCACCTCGACCGGGTCGGAGCCGTTCCAAACGATGCGCTGCAGGCCCTCGTTGCCCCCGGTGGGCATCCAGCCACGCACGGTCTGCGCGAGGTAAAGGGCTCCGTCGGGTCCGAAGGCCTGGTGCATGCCGCCGAGTCGCAGCCCGCCGCCGCGTAGAAACGGAAACGCCGCGCCCTGCCACGCGCCGGCGACGCGCTCGAGGTCGATGCGGGTTACGATCGCGGAAACGTCCCCCATGAAAACCTGTCCGCCGAAGGGACCAAACCGACCGCCGGTCGTGTCCCACGTGGGCTGGCCCGGCGAGGTGCCGAGCACGCCACGGGGAAGATAAACGCTCGGGGGCCGCCGGAGCGCGGTGATCTCAGCGTGGCCGAGCCGCCGGTCCTTGAGGTCAGGGTGCCATTTCAGGCTGTCGGCGTGGCCGTAAAACCCTCCGCGCTCCACGTGGGTGAAAGTCGAGGTTGGAACCCAGGCGCCGGCGCAATCGCTGATGAAGAGCTCGTCGTCCGGGCTGATGCCGAGGCCGAGCGGCTGGCGGAACCCCGATGCGAAGGTCTCGAAGCGGCCCTCCGGCGAAACGCGGAACGCCCAGCCTTGGTAGAGCGCCACGGACCGGTGGCCATCGGGTACAGCGCCCGGACCAGCCCAGGGCAGGTACTGGGCGGTCTGGAGCGGGCCGCGCACCCACGGCAGTTCCACGCCGCGACCGAACGAGCAAAGGCCGGAGGACGCGTAGAGGTTGCCGGCGCGATCCCGGACCAGACCGTACGAGAACTCGTGGTAGCTGCCGGTGATGCCCCAATCGTCGGCCACCGTGGTGAAATCATCCGCCGTGCCGTCGCCATCGCGGTCGCGCAACCGCGTGATTTCGGGGCGTTGGATCACGAGGATTTCGTTCTCCGCGGGAGCGACGACGCCGAAGGGCTCGTAAAGTCCGGTGGCGAAACGCCGCCAGCGATGGCCGTCCGCCGTGCGCGTCCAAACATCACCGCGGCGGGACGTCACCACGAGCGTGCCCGCCGGGGTGAACGCCACACCCGACAACTCGCCGACCATCTGGCGCGGCAGAGCAACCGTTTCGACGCGGTACGGCGTGGCCTGCAGCGGCGGCAGCGAAAGGTCGATCTGCAGGGTGGCGCCGGCGGAAACCTCGACGCGTTTCAGCGTCTCCTCGTGGTCGGGAGCGGAGGCCCACAACTCATAGGAGCCGGGCGGCACGTCGAGGCGGTAGCGGCCGTCGGCCCCGATCTTCTGGATGATCTGGTTATTCTCGCGACCGACGAGCGCCGCGCCCTCGATGCGAACCTGCGCGAATCGCACGGATGCGTCCGTCCCCGCCTGCCGCACGCTGCCGGTGACGCGACTCATCGCGGGCGCGGCGGCCTCGACACAAGGGAGGAACGCGAGCGCCACCGCCGCGGTGAAAGCGAGTATCGCGAGCCTAGGATGCATCATGGCGGGACGGCCGCTCCACGGCGACGAACGGTGATCTTGAAAACGCCCGAGTCCGCGGCGGTGAACGCGACGGCATTTCCGTCGCGCACCGCACCCTCGACGCTTACCTCCGAAAGGGACTGTTCCTCGAGGTTCAGCCACAGAGGCGCCTGACCGGCGGTGACCGTGAAGGTGCGCGTGAAGCCCGATCCGTCCGCCAGCGCGCGCAGGCTCTCGGTGATCTCCCGGCTGGCTACGCTGTAACGGAATTCCGGCGTGCCTTCGCGCCAGGTAAGGCCGAGAAAACGCCAGGCCGGAGCCGCCCCCGGCGCGCCGGTCCGAAGCGGCTGCCAGGCCTTTTCCGAGTAGAAAACTTCACCGAAGATCCGCGCGGGAGCGCCCTGCTTGGTGAGCCAGCGCGGTCGCAGGTCGACGAAGTCGCCTTCCCAAGCGAAGTTCACGCCGCCGCGCGCGGGGTCTAGGCAAACGCCCACACCCTCGGGAAACGTGATCGCGAAGGCGCCCGGGTGGGATTCGGGCATGAACGTGCGCTGCACCGCCGGTCGCGCACCCGGGATGGGACGACGCGCGGTCCACAGGAGTGCTTGGGTGATGATCCGGACGTATTCCGGTGAATTGAGCAGGGCGGAGGAGTTTGGGACCAGATGGCAGATCCGGGCGGAGCCGACGCTTCGCACCCAGGCGAGCGGGGTCGTCTCTTCTCCCGTGATGCCTTCCGCGATCAACTGGACGTCGTCGGTGAGCTTCGTCCAGGAGGGCACGGATTCGTCGGTTTCGATCGCCTCAACTTCCGTGAAAATGGGATGGGGAAACAGGTTGATCACACGCAGAGGCCCTCCGCCCGCGAAGGCGGCTCCGGTCATCGCCCCGATGCGTTCCGTGAGGAATCCGCCGGCTTCGCCCCAAGCGGCGGGTTCCGCGCCAACCACCACTGCCGGTCGGCCGTCCTCGATCAGTCGACGGGTCGCCGGCGCGGCCTCGGATCCGGGACCGCGCACCACGAGCAAAGCGTCGGCCTGCGCGGGAGATGTGAGCCGCGCGAGTCCGCTTCTCTCGATCGCCGCTCCCAGCGAACTGCGGCTGGCTGCTTCCGCGGGAGTTCCGATCAGAGCCACGCGCAAGGGCTCGGCCGCCGCTGTGGTGACGGCGGCAGCGAGGGCGAGGGCAGCACGCAGCGGCGTCGCCATAGGTGGGTTCAATGGCCGCCGCCGGCGACTTCCGGTGTCAGCACCAGCCGGCCGAAACGGTCGGGAGTATGAAACGACGGCTTGGGCGTGTCGGCCTGCGCCCACTGGCTGTATTGCGGGTTGGTTTTCCCGCCGTGCCGGTTGAGATTCATGCGCAGCACGGTGCCGGGACGCGGGGGGACCGCCGCGCCCACCGCGGCGAAATTGCGCCACGGGATCGCGACCTCGACCTGCCAATGGCGGTCCAGATCCGCGTCGTTGTTGAGCGTTCCCGACCACTTGCCGGCGACGCGCACACCCTCGGCGTCCCACTTCGGCGCCCGCGGGCGGTCGGGCCCGTTGGGCCGGAAGTTGTCGAGGATGCCGCCGATGACGTTGACCTCGACGTTGAAGTAGACGCGAGGGGAAGCGGGGTTCGGGGCGAGCATGATCTCGATGCAATCGTCCTCGGGAATCTTGCCGTCCCGCTCCGTGTGTCGCGCGGTGATGTGAGCGTCGTCGCAGACGGCGGCGAGATAGAGGCATTCATCGTCCCAGATTAATTTGGCGCGCGTCTGCTCCTTTCGTCCCGACTGGTACCAGGTGAACACGAAGTCGCCCGCGGCGGGAGCGGCCGCCCAGGCCTGCTCGTCCAGTTCGCCGTCGATTTTCGGCGGCGTGGCGGCGCGCGGCGCGCGGTATTCCGGCAGGGGAAGGAGGGAGGGTCTTTCAGCGGCAGCCAGCGCGACGGCGCACGCGAGCCAGCAGGCGAAGGCGGGGCGAAGCATGGGTAGAAAACAGGCCCGCGCCCGCCGCGAGGCAAACGTTCCGTCGCGCAATGGAGAAGTGGACACTGACACACTACTAGTACCGACGAACAGCATCACCAAGCCGTTTTACCCAAGCGCCGTCGCGCCGCAGACGAAGCGTCGCCCCGGATGGCGTCCGAATAGCTCTGTGAGGTGGCAACCACGGATGAACACGGATGTACACAGATAGAGTGTCCGAAGATCCGAGGGGGCGCCCTCGGCTACATCGCATGGGTTTCGTGACGAAGGTCGGACCCTCATTTCCGGACGAAAGGCATCCTGTGTAGCCGTGGCCGCCCGCCGCGGATCATGCTGAGCTTACGATGGCCAAAGCCGTTTCCGAAGGCGCCGGACTTTCATCGCGGATTTTCCAGTACGGCTCCGCAGCAACTGAAGCACCTTCCAGGCTGCGCCGCGACGGGCGGCCTTAGAAAGTGCCCTTGATCCCGAACGTCCAGAGGGAACCTGCGAACTCCGCGCTGCGGAAGGTCGCATGCTGGGGTACGCCGGGACCGTCAACCTCCTGCTGCTCCGGCATGTCGAGCACGTTGCGAAGCGTGAAGTAGAGGGAGAAGCGTCGGTTCAGGTTGTACTCGCCGAGCAGGTCGAGGAAGACGCGGCGCACGGTGTAATTGTAGGTGCCCGCCGGGATGCTGGCCCCGGTCACCGGACCGTTGCGGCTGCGGCCCTGGTAGCTCCAGTTGGCGCGGAGATTGAAACGCTCGCGGACCAGGGACACGCCCCAGCTGGCCTTGAGCGGCACATAGCCTTGGAAGTTGGCGGTGGCCTCGCCGGTGGGGCGTTGCGACGAGTAGTTGGCGAACGCCTGCACGCCGCGGGCCCACGCGGGCAGGAAGGTGAGGGCCTGCTTGTAGCTGAAGTCGAATCCCGTCATGCGCACGGTGCTTTGGATATTGTGCTGGGTGACGACGTCGTAGGCGCCGAAGGTATCGGCATCCAGGGCGTACAGCGACAGGAACGCCGGGGTGGCGGGAAACGTCGTCTCGCCGAAGAAGTTCTGGAACTGGCGCACGAATCCGCCGAGCGAGACCTGGCCGACGCCCGCGAAGTAGTACTCGAGGCGGGCGCTGAACGAGCGAGCCGTCCAGGGCTTGATGGCGGCGTTGTTCACGGAGATGCGGTTGGAGGGCCCCGGAGGAGAGGTCTCGTCGGGCAGATTAAGGCCGCCCGCGTACTGCTCGAAGCTTGGGCGCCCGATCGAGTGGTAATAGGCGGCGCGGGCGATGAGGTTCTCCCTGACATCATAGCTCGCGTTGAGGCTCGGGAACCAACGTAGGTACTCCTTCTCCGCCCGGGCCCCGCGGTCGATGTAGGTGAGCTTCGAGTAATCCAGCGAGTTGGTGTTGGCGACGATCGGGACCGGCCGGCCATTGGTCAGGATGACGTTGCCGGCGGCGTCGCGCCGGTAGTTCAGGCTGGGGTCGTTCAGCGGGCCGAAGGCAAGGGTGTTGGTCTGCTCCGCCCGGATACCTCCGACGAGACGCAGCCGCCGGTCGAGCGCCGCGAGGTCGCCGCGGACGAAAGCGGACGACACGATCTCGCTGGTCGCGCGTGACCGCAGGACGTCGGACCGGTACGCGGCGTTGTCGTTGAAGACCAGGTGGCCGGGGTTGGAGCGGTAGTGCGACCAAAGCTTCTCATTGTCCAGCCACTGCACCCGCGGAAATCCGAAGGGCATGTCGCGGCGGGAATAGCCCGGCGCGAAATAAGGCGAGGCGATGTCATCCCCGCCCGCCGGAGCGGTGGTGCCGCGGCCGTCGGCCCCCACGAACGACCAGGTGTAATCGCCCCGTCGCGCCTCGCGCTCGTTCCGGCGGACGTCGAGACCGGCCTTGACCGTCACGGGGAGCCGCAGAGCGAAGGTTCGCCCGACATTCGCGTATACACCCTGCTGCCGGTCGTGATTCGTGAGAGGATTGGCGCTGGTCTGGGTGACCGCGTAGGAATTGATGGAATACGGGTCGACCGGGGCTCCCGCGGCGTCGGTCACGGTGATGGAGCGGGGCCGCAGGTAGAAAATGTCGCCGAAGTTTACGGTGATCCCGGTGCGCTGCGCCACGGACCCGACGAAGTACCCCTTGTCGATGTCGCGGAAGGTGTTGCGGCCGATCGAGACCCCGAGCCCGGCCTCAGTTTTCCAGACGGGCCCGTCGTGGCGCCAGACCAGCGACGGCGACAGCGTGGAGTTGGTGCGGTCGCGGAAAACGTTGGTGAGTTGAAGCTGGCCCTGCCCGGCGGCGCCGCGCGTCTCGAATGGGGTGAATTCCCCGGGGTTGACGCGGTTGGTGGAGAAGGCGATCTGCCGGTTGAGGACCAGAAAATCGATGAAGTAGTGCTGGTAGGAGAAGGAGAGGCGGTCGTGCGGGGAAAAACGCCAGTCGAAGGTGGCGCCGAAGGAGACGCGGGCGGCGTTCTTGGTGCCGTCCCGCATCAGCGTCTGGGTGAGGTAAGGCCGGTCGGGCGTGGTGTGCGGAAAGGCGACGCCGTTGGTGGCCGTGTTCAGCCCGTGCCACCGGTTCTGGATGTAGTCCTCCTTGGTGCCGTTCTCCGAGAACCCGCCGGAAAGTGTGAAGCCGAAGTTGCGCGTGACCGGCCGGATGAAGGAGAAATCGAAGCCGGGCAGCACCTTCCAGGTGTCCTTCTCGAAGTAGCCCGGGGTGCGACGCAGCTCGCGCACATTGTCACGCATCATCACGAAGGTGTTCAGCGAAAGCTGCGGGCGGGAACGCTCGAACGCGCTGCGCGGCACCATGTTCACCAACCCCGCGAGCGCCGAGCCGGGCGCGTCCGGCGTCGGCGAGTACTGCACCTCGATGCGCGATGTCGCGGTGATCGAGGTCATGTCCATTTGCGCCGAGCGCGACGTCACGCTGTTGCCGCCCGCGCTCGCCATGTTGAAGCCGTTCACCTGCACGGGCACATTGGCCGAGGGGACGCCGTGGATCGAGATGCCGCGCGCCAGCGCGCCGGCCTCGTACTCGATGCTGATGCCCGGCACGAATTTCAGGAACTCACCCACGCTGCCTTCCGCCACGGCGCCGAACTCGTCGGTCGAGACCACGCTGCGGATGTCGGCCGCGTAGCGCCGCTCGTTGATCGCGATGGCCGCGGCCTCCATCTCGCGGGTCGTGCTCACGACATAGCCGGCCAGTTTCACGACGTCGCCGCCGCGCGCGCCGGAGCGGCTGAACTCGAAGTCAGCCACCGCCGTGCGGCCGGCCGAGACGGTCACGGTCGATTCCCGCGGCGGTAGTCCGGTGTAGGCGGCCCGTACCCGGGCGCTACCCGCGGGCACGCCCGAAAGGCGGTAGAAACCGGCGGTGTCGGTGAAAGTCTCGAGCGAGGTTCCGTCGACCGTGATGCGCACGCGTTCGAGGAACTCGGCGGACGCTGGGTCGGAGACCCTGCCTTCGATGGTGCCGGCGGATTCGGCGCCCAGCGCGGCCGTGAGAAGTGAAAAAATGACGGTAAGGCTGGGCAGTACGAGGCGCATGGGGAATGGGGTCGGGTGGGAAGATGAGTTTCCGGGTCGGGCCGGGGTGGCAAGGATTTCACGTGAGTAACCCGTCGGCGCTTGCGCCCGGGAAACCAGCGCATCCGGTATGTCGTCATCCCCCGCATGCGCGTCGGTCCTTTTCGTATCCCGTTCGTTGCCCTGCGCGCCTTCGCGCTGCCAGCCGCCGAGCCCGTGGAACAATTGCGCACTCTCGTGCAGCGGTTCGACCGGTTGGACCGCGACGGCGACGGGAAACTTTCGCCGATCGAGACCGGCAACGCCTCCTGGTTCGCGCGTCTTGATCGCGACGGTGACGGGCAGCTCACGCCCGCTGAGTTGCAGCGGATCATGGACTGGGCGGAACGCGCCCGGGGCGGCGGTGCCAACATCCCCGCCGAGGGTTCGAC
>CAXRGI010000048.1:0-8489 GCA_964229935.1 Opitutales bacterium | reverse complement strand
GTGTTCAGACCGTCACCACGCAACGCAGCCGGGTGCTCACAAGGACCGTCCTGATTTTCCCCGAGGAAAGCTTCAGCGCGGTCGCGACGGCGCGACGGTAGGCGGCGAGTTGCCCCGCGTGGCGTTCGCGCAACGCGTCCGCATCCGGCACCTGGTCGGTCTTGAAGTCGATGATCAACGCCTCGCGCACGTCGCCGGACGCATCGTGCCGCAGCACCAGACGATCGATCACGCCGCTCCACCACTCCCCCGCGTCGGTAAACTCAATCGGCAATTCGCGCAGCGCCTCGTCGCGCGGACCCTCCGCCCGGAAAAGCGCCGCCACTTCGGGTATCTCAAGGCAGCCGCGCACGTCCGCGACCGCTGACTCCAGTCCACTCAGCGCCAAGTCCTGCCCGAGCCACTCAACTTGCTCAAAGACCTTGTGGACCGCAGTGCCGTAGTCGGTCGCGGCCGCGATCGCGGCCACGGGCACGGTCGATCGGGGCGCGGCGGCGTGTCCCGCGTCGGAAGGTCTCATCCGCCGCCGCCGCGGTTCCGCGGGCAGCAGGACCGGCGCGGTCGTGACCGCACCCGCCCCGCCCTCGCGCTCCAAACCTTCCGCGAATTCACGAGCGCCCCGCTCCCACGCGAGGACCGATTCGCCCCACGGGCCTTCGGCTTCCGTTTCGGCGGCGCGAGCCGGGGCAACCCCAAGCCCGCCGAGCACCCAATCCCGCGCATCGGCCTTTCGTCCGCGCGTCGCTTCGCGCATGATCACAAACGTCGCCTCCTTGGCCCGCGTAAGCGCCACGTAGAGCACGCACAGCGCCTCGTGCTGACGCACCGCCTCCTCGGCCTCCGCCGCCTGCTCCAAATCCGGCAGCCAGCCGCGCAGCCATTTCGGCGGATGGGCGACGCACCCGACCGGACGACCGTCGCCGTCGCGCAGCATCATGAACGACGGCGGTGAGCCCGAACCGAGGTCGAGATCCGGCAGGAAAACCACGTCGAACCCGAGGCCCTTCGCCTTGTGGATTGTCATCACGTGGATCGTCCCGTGCGCCGCCGTCTCGCGCACCGTCAGCCGCCGCACGGCCTCGAGCCAATCGGCCAGTACCAAACCGCGCCCGGAGCGCCGCGCCAACTCATCCAGATGCCCCAGGCAGAAACGCACATGGGGGTCGGCCTCCGTGGCCGCGAGTCGCGTGCACCAACCGGACGTCACGACCGCCGCGCCCTCCGCCGCCACCCGGGAGGTCCAATACCTCCACATAGCCCCCTCGGAAACATCGTCCTGTGCGGACAGCGGTTCGCGCAAAAGTTCCCCGATCGGCGTGAGCGACACGTGTCCGAAACCGAAGCGGTGCCCGGGTGAAAGCAGCCACCGCAATGCGTCCACGATCGCCGCGACCACCGGCGATTGCTCCGCGAGCGCGCAATCACCCTCGACCATGACCTGCGTGACGCCATGCCGGCGCAACCACGCCGCGACCGCCTGCGCGTTCGCGCCCCGCCGCACCAGAATCGCGCAGGAGAGCCCTCGTTCCAACGGCCGTATCCGCTCCAAGGCGTCCCGGATCGCCGCCGCCTGCCCCGCCATCCGCTCGCCTTCCTCGGCCTCGCCGCTCGCCGCCACGGTGTCTTCCGGATCGGGATCCCGCGCCAGCAGCACCGCCGCATAACCCGGACGTTCGCGGAGTTTATCCGCCGCGACGTGATCCTGGAAACGCCAACGGGCCAGCGCCGCCGCTCGCAGGGCTTCCGGCGCGCGCAGGCGCGGATTCCGGTCGGGCGAGCACACCGCGTTCACCAACTCCAGCACGGCGGGACGCGACCGCCACGACTCCGCGAGCTCCTGCACCGCGAAGCGACCGGGGTAGTTTTCCTCTAAATCATCGAAGAGCCGAGGTTCTCCGCCCCTCCATCCGTAGATCGACTGCTTGGTGTCACCGACCACGAAGACCGACTTGGTGCCGGCGTCGTCCTGCAGCGCATCATCGAGCCACGGCTTGAGCACCCGCCACTGCTCGCGGCTGGTATCCTGGAATTCATCCACGAGCCAGTGGTCGAAACTCTGGTCCCAACGGAACGCCAGGGACTGCAGCGCCTGCTCCGATCCAAACGCGCCGCCGCGCTCGGGATCGAGCAGCCGCGCGAGATCGGCGAACGCCAGACGCCCCCGCCGCCGCGCCAACCGCTCGTAGGCCTCGTCATAACGCGCGAGCACCTCGTGCAGCGCCGCGGTGCGTTCGCACAACTCCGCGTGTTCCGCCGTAAGCCATGCGGTGAGGATCCGCCCCAGCGGCCCCATGATCGTGGGCGGCACCACGCAGACACTCTTCGAGTTGGACCTCGGCAGACACTCCCAACTCTCCGGCCATCGATCGCGCAGGGGCCGAAGCCGACCGTCCGGCTGAAGCCACGACGGCGGATCATCGCCGGCCGCCCCCGGCCGACGCGCCGCGATCCACTTGAGGGTGGAGACCAGACTTTTGCTGATCTGAGACGAGGAAAGCTCCGCGGCCTCGACCACCTTGACCAACGCTTCCGCCTCCCGGCGCCAATCCTCCCCTGCCCGTTCGCCGCCCTTGCCCGCCCCCCACGCGGACGCCTCGGGCAGCACGTCCAGCAACCGGTGTCCGCGTTCGACGAACTTTCTCAGCTCGTCGCGCCAGCTCGCCGCCGATTTCAGGGAGGCACGCTTGATCGCCTGATGAAATACCCCGAGTTCGTCCGGCTTGATCCGCGCGAAAACCTCGCCGAGCAACCGCTCGCGCTCCCGCTCGGCCGCGGGCTCGTCGAGGATCTCGCAGCCACCGAGCCCGAGCTCGAACTCCAGCGTCTGCACCGCGCGCGCCATGAGCGAATCGATGGTGCCCAGAGCCAGGCGGTCCAACCGCCCGACCACCGCGACCAGCGCCTCCCGCAGCGCGTTCGCTGAGATGTCGGTGCCCGCTCCCGGCAGCAGGCCAAGCACCTCACCCGTCGCGTCACCCTCCAACAGAACCTTCAGCGAGGCCGACAGCTTCCGGTGCTCGGTCGGATCCGCCGAGGCGGCCGCCAGCCGTTCGAGGATGCGCTCGGTGAACTCGCCCGCGCCTTTCCGGGTGAACGTCGTCGCCACCATCCGCTCCGGCGCCAGATTATTCGCAGCCCTTTGCACGAGGAGCAACGCGAGGAAGCGGTGCGCCAACTGGTAGGTCTTCCCGGTGCCCGCCGAGGCGCGGATGATAGAGTGTTGCAGGCCGCTCATGTCGCGACCTCCGGGTTACCCGCCAAAAGTTTCTCCCACTCGCTTCCCAAGGCCTGCCGCAATCCCTCCGGCGCCAAAGCGGCAAAGCGGTCGTAAGCCACCTCCGGAGCCGGCGGCCAGAAAACACCGGACCGGATCCGCCGCACGGCCTCCCCGGCCCAGGCGAGCGCCGACGGCATGAGTTCCTCCATTCCGGCGAACTCCTTGAATCCCGCGTCGCCCACCGCGGGCGGCAGCCACGCGTACCAGGCCGAGGGCATTTTTTCCAACGACCACGCCCGCCGCACCGCCTCCGCATAAAGCGGCAACTGGACATTGCTCCAACCCGCACCGCGCAGACGGTCATGATCGACGAGCGGACCGAGCGCGGCGGGGCAAGTTTCCGCCCTCCACGCGCGCAGGTGAACCTTGGCCGGACTCTCGTCGCCCGCGCCGGTCTTGTAATCCACCACCCGCACCCGGCCGTCGAGATGCCGGTCGATGCGGTCGATCACGACCTTGACTGGTATCCCATCGAGGGCGAACGCATCCTCGATCGCCAACTCCACCGCCTCGACGCGCCAGCCCTGACGAAATTGTTCCACCTGGTGCGCCGCCAGCGCGCCGAGCCTCTCCTCGGCAGACAACGCCTGGAGGCGCAGCAAGGCCGGCGCCTCTGCGCCCATCCGCCGCTCCACCGCCGCCGATAGACGGCACAGCCAATCCGCCCGCAACACGTCCGCCTCCGCGATTTCCCGCGCCGTTCGGTCCTCGCCCCACTCGCGCAGGACACCGTGGATCAGATCGCCGAAGGCGGCGGCCGGGAGTTCGCCATCGCCCGGTTCGAAATCCCGCCAGCCCAGCACCTCGGTGAAATAGTACCGCGTCGGACACGCGAGGTACGCGCGCAGCCGCGAGGCGCTCACCCGCTTGAGCTCGGCCTTGGGTGATGAAGCCGGCGGCCGGAGACGCCACCCTCCACGCGAGGACGCGGGTGCGGGAGGAGCCGGGATCAGACCGCGATCGGAGACGTGGCGCAGCACCTCCGCCGGAAGATCATCGTCTGACACCTGGAGCAGCACCCGCGACGGCCGGCACGGATCGCCGGCGGGATCGACCCGGGAGTTGATCACGGTCACCGAACCGCCGGCGCGGCGGCTTTCGACCAACGCCGCGAACAGGAAAGCCTCGCGCGCGAGCCGCGAACGCCGCGCGCGAAGTCCGATGTTTTCGCACACCGCCTCCGAGACCAGCGGTGACCGCAGGGGGGCCTCCGGCACCGCCCCTTCATGCAGGGCGGCCACGACGACATCGGGAGCGGGATCGTGCGCCAGCTCCAGCCAACCTTGGATCGGCAACACGCCGTCGGACGCCGCCGGTCGCTGCGAAATCCCCTGCAAGGCCGCACCGAGCCAGCGCAGCAATTCCGGCACCGTGAACCCCGCCGCGCGCAAAGCCGGCCACGCCCGCATTTCCGCCCGCGCGCGGTTCGCCGTCTCCAGTTCATTCGTCGGGAAAAACGCGAGCGCCCGTTTCGCGAGATCGTCTTCCTCCGCTGCCGCCAACGCATCCACGCGCGCCTCCAGCGAACCGAGGAAATCCGCCGCCGAACGCCACCACGGGTCCTCGCTGGATGCCAGGCTCCGACGCGCCGCCGCCGTGGAGACCGCGGGGAAATTCAACTGCACCTCGTCGAGCGCCTGCACCAGCCGCGAGGGCCCCGCCTCGGCCGCCAGGCCGTTCCACGCCACCGGATGACGCGCGGCACGCGCCAGCGCCGCGAAATCACCGGGCGCCTCGAGCACACCCGCCACCGCCTCGAACCAAGCTGCCCAGCCGTCGCGCGAAGCCGGCGCTTTCTCCGGATCAAAGGCCGCCCAGCCCGCGGTGCGAAACGCCCTTTGGATCACCGGCACAAAGGCCGCGTCGCCGGATGCCACCGCCACGGCCAGGTTACTCCGGCCGGCGCAGGCGCGGACGACCTCCCCGGCTAGCGCCGCGGCATCCGCCGCCACGGCCAGACGGAAATCCCCGGGCCGCCGGTGCCGCGCGCGCTCCGCCCAGTGTTCAGGCCGGGGGCGTCCCCACTCATCGAATGTGTCGCGCAAAGCTTCCGGTGCTCCGATCAGCACCGTGACCGGTAGGCCCGTACGCCGCAGCGCCTGCCAGCAAAGCACCCCGAGCGGAGCGGGATCGGCGACCCCCGCGATCACGACTTCATCCACCCCGGGAGGAACCATCGGGGCCGTCGTGAGACGCCGGCGTTCCGCGATCAAATCGTTGTAACCCCAATCACGCCAGAGCGCCACGACCCGATCAGCCAGCGTGGAGAGCTCTCGCCATCGCGCCGTCTCCTCCGGGATCTTCTCGGCCAGCGCGCCGAAGTCCCACCCCGCGGAGCCCAAGAGGTCACGCGCCTCCTCGATTTGGCGGCCGACGGCCACCCGCCACTCGCGGTCGCGGGCCGCCAGGCCGCCCGGGAAAACATTCGCCACCTCCGCGTCCGCCGTCTCCCCCAACACGCGCAGCCAACCGGCGCGACGCACCGACTCCGGCATTTGCTCCGCGGGCCGGAAAAAATCCTCCGGCATCGCCAGCCGCGGCCCGAGCATCGCCGCGGTGCCGCCCCCGCCAATCCTCGCCAGCAACGACTCACGCAGCCGACGGCCCGCCTCGCGCGTCGGGACCACCACCAGCCGCCGCCGCAGTTTTTTCGGTTCCAAAGCTAGCCAGGCGGCGAACAGACCTGACCACGGGCGATCCCAACCCAGAAAAATCCTTGCTCCAGCCGGATCGGAACAGCCGGCCGAAACCGGTTGGACCGAAGGATTGGGATGGGAGGGCATGCGCGGGATCCTACACGTACACCTGGGACATTTGTCGACCCACGTCGGGACCGTCCCCTCAAGGGAGGGAAGGCCGTGCCGGGATCGAGCCCGCACCGACGACTTCCTCGCGAACCGCCGGCTCCATGAACCGCGAGCGGAATTATCGCCGCCGGACTGGTAATCCCGAAATTCTTAATTCTACTTTCCCCCACGATGCGCCGCCCTTCGATGCCGACCCGGTCCCCGCTGCTCCGCGGCGTGGCGATCGCGATGGCCGCGATCATGGCGCTGGTGACTCTGGCGGCCGCCAGTCCCGCGCTGCATGCCTGGCTGCATGGGCACGATGACCCGCCGGGTAACGCGGCCCCGGGTTCGTCGGCTCACGTGGGGTGCAAGCACTCCCATGGAAAGCCGGTGCCGGGCCCCGAGGCGCAGGAGGACCTTTGCATTGTTAAGCAGTTCTCGCAGGGCAAAGCCGATTTTGCCTCCGCTCCGCTGCTGCTCCAGGTGGCGACTCGGCGCGTCACCGCTACCCTGTCGTGGGCGCAAGGCCCGGCGGCTCGTGAGCCAGCGTTTTATCTCCCGCCCGGCTGCGGCCCTCCGGCGGTCTGACTAGGTCGATGTCGCGGGCGGCGCCATGAGCGCCAAGCCCGCTGATTGCGCTCCTTCCCAACTCGGGAACCGGCGCGCGTATTCGTCCACTGCCAGAACCGCCATGCCCACAAATCCCTACCCTTCACTCAATCTTCCAACCCGTTCCCCCGAGCGCGGTCCAAACCGAGTCGCGGAAAAGGTTGGCTCCTTCAGGCAAACCTCCGGGGGCGCCCGCCGACTGCAGCATCCGGCCATCCTTTCCACCCGAGCCCTCTCACTTATCCGCCTCGGCCGGAGGGTGCTGGACCGGATCGACCTGCAGGTTGCCCCCCGGGAAATCGTCTCACTGGTCGGTCCAACCAATGCCGGGAAGACCGCGGTGCTCGATTGTCTCCTCGGACTGCATCCCAACGCTTCCGGCGGGATGTCGATCGAGGGTTTCAATCCGGCCTTCGATCCCGGGATCGCGTTGAGCTACATTTCATTTGTGCCGTCGGAGATTCATTTTCCCACCGACGTCACCGGGCTGACCCAAGCCAAAGGACACTGCCGTCGCCTGCACCGGAACATCCCGGAGAACGCACTGCGCGGCCTGCTGGAGCTCGGCGGGCTAGGACGGGAGTGGCACGGCCGCCCGATCGGGCATTACCCTCCATCACTGCGACGGAAGCTGGCGCTCAGCCTCGCGATCCTCGAGGACCGACCCCTGTTGCTGCTGGATGAACCTACGACGGATCTCGATGCCAGCGAAGTCGCGGCCCTCGCGCTGGCAGTGCGGCGCCTGCGCCGCCGCGGCGCGGCGATCCTGATCGCGACCGGTGACCTCACGTTCGCCCGGCGCGTGTCGACCCGGATCCTCCACCTAGAAAATGGGATGGTGCTCGAGACAACCGAAGTGACGAGTTCGCGTCGCGCGCATCGGGAAACCTCCTACCTCGCTCAGCTGGTGTGAACGCCTCACGCGCCAACCAGAACGACGGGGAGATCGGGGCGGTCGGCATCTCAACTCCGGGGGAACTCGACGAGGACCGGCTCAACGCGTGGGTCGCGGAGCTTCTTGTGACGAAGGGTGAAAACATTGTTAGCACCAAGGGGGTACTGGCCGTGCATGGATCAGAGCGCCGGCTGATCGTCCAAGGCGTGAATCAGTATCTCGAGACCCGTTTCGAACGCGTGTGGGGACCCCGCGAGCTGCGCGGTAACTCCCTCCTCTTGATCGGTCGCAACCTCGACCGTACCGCCTTGCACGCAGGCCTCCAGTCCTGCCTCGCCGAGGCCGGAACCGCCTGACCCACCCGGCGCGGAGCCCGACTCCACCTCCTGTCCACCTACAAAACCCAGGCCCTGGTGGCCGCCCCGCGCGAAAAGTCACGTAACAGGCGACAAAATCGGGAGTCTCAGCCGGCGGGTGCGGATTTTCAAAAGAGTTCCGTCTGCTGGCCGGCGGTATTGGCAGCCGGCGGGGGCGGAGGAGGCGCGAGGGGAGCCTCGGCGACGGCGTAACGGCGCCGGGCTTCGGCGGCCGTGGAACGCATCTCGAACTCGTCCAACATGCGCACCAGCTCAGCGGGCTGCGGTGTGCGCCACTCGGGCGCGACCGCGGGCAGAGACAGGTTGAGCGTCGTCAGCTTGAGGTTGAGCCGAAGACGATCAGCGTCGCGCACCACGACCTCGCGGAACCGGTCGGGCTTCAATTCGGCGGCGTGCGCGATGACGCCTTCGAGGGTATCCCAGTCGGCCAGCCATTTCGCGGCGGTCTTCGGCCCGACACCGTTGATGCCTGGAATGTTGTCGGACGTGTCGCCCACGAGCGCGAGGTACGCGGCGATGCGCGAGGGCGGCACACCAAATTT
>CAXRGI010000047.1:0-8949 GCA_964229935.1 Opitutales bacterium | reverse complement strand
GGCGCCGAACGCCTTGATCTGGTGCCGGCGGTCGTTGGGCAGGTTGCCGTAGGTGTTCCGGGTGAGGAGCGGCGAATCGAACATCTGCGTGATGCCGGCGTCGGCCTGGCCGTTGTCGGAGAGCACCCAGCCCTCGTAATTGCCGTAGGAATGGGCCCAGGTGTACGAGATCTGGCCCGACCACTTGCCGTCCCACATGCGTTCGGCGAAGAGCTCGACGGCGTGGTATTTGCGGACCGCCGACGGATACTGCAGCTGCTGGGGCGTGAGCACCGCCTGCTCGTTGGAGTCGAGGGTGCCGTTGCCGTTGAAGTCCCAGTACATGCGGATCGGCTGGCCGGGATTGGCCAGCACGTAGGCGTGCACGCCGCTGGCGTCGAACCGCGGGAACCCGTTCGCCTTGCCCCAGGCGGTGAGCGCGTGGTCGACGATCAGGTCGTCCATCGCCGTGCCGTCCAGCATGCGGTTCACGTAGCGGGCGCCGACCGAGAGGTTCTTGCTCATCGCGCGCTGCACGCCGAGCGCGATCTCGTCCTGATACATCGGGCGGATGTCCATGTCGACGATCTCGCGGCGGTCGTGGACCGAGCCGTCGGAATACGTGGTCAGGTTGCCGATCTGGGCGCCGAGCACGGGGTTCTTGCCGCTGGCGTCGACCGAGGTGAGGACGTTGTACTTCTCGGTGAAGAACTCGCCGCCGGCGAGTCGCACGTTGGTGTTGGAGGCGACGGGCAGATGGTAGCGGCCCCAGTTCGCGAAGAGCTTGGTCTTCTGGTCGCCGCCGAGATCGTAGGAGGCGCCGAGGCGCGGGGCGAGCTGGTTGGTGACCTTGATGAAGACCTTGTCCTGGGCGTCGAGGTTCTCGAACGACTCGCCGCGGAGGCCAAGGCGCATGACGAGGCGGTTGCCCATCGTGGTCCAGTTGTCCTCGGCGTACCACGCGTTGGACTTCACCTGGAACGAGCCGCCGTTGCGGTAGATGCGGGTGCGCACCGCGGCGGTGGCGCCGGCGGGCACGGGGGCGCCGTTGATGGTGCGGCTGGCCGGGATCGCGTAGTAGCGGTAGTAGAGATCCCCGGAGTACTTGGTGTTGTCCTTGGAGAGGTTGTCCTCGCCGTCGATGCCGGCCCGGATGCGGTGGGAGCCGAGGAAGGTGAAGGGGAACTCGGCGTCGAAACGCATGGCCTTACGCTCGTCGCTCGCGGTGGAGACCGTGAGGTTGGGATTGCCCTGCACGTAGACGAGGCTGCCGGAACGGCCGTCGTAGATGAACGGCACGGCGTCGTCTGTGCCCGAGCTGGTGCGGTTCTGGGTGCTCGTGCCGTACATCGCGGACAGCGTGAGCTTCTCGAAGAAAATGCCGGTGTAGCGGCCGATGTGGGTCGTGCCGCCGCGATCGGCATAGGAGATGGAGGGCGTGCCGCTGATGGCGCCGGTGGCCATCGTGAAATTCATGCTCTCCCCGGTGCTGCGGCGTTCGTCGCGGAAGCCGGTGTACTCGAGGCGGTGTCCGTCGAAGGGGAGGATGTCGATCTTGGCGCCCCAGAAAGGATCGCTCGAGTAGGAGCGGGAGAAGCGCGTGCCCTCGGTGGTGATGTCCTCGCGGGTCGCGTCGCGCAGCTGGTAGAGGCCGTAGAAGAACACGCGGTTCTTCCACAGGGGGCCGCTCGCGTAGACGTTGGCCTGCCACGATTCGGCGTAGTCGCGCTTGTTGTAGATGTAGGGGGTGTTCACGCCGGCGTCGTTCACGTACCAGACGTCGGGCGAGTTCCACCGGCCGGTGTCGGGCGAATAGTAGAAATTCGCCCCGGCCTTGTAGTCGTTGGAGCCGCTCTTGGTGGTTGTGTTGATCACGCCGCCGGTCGAGCGGCCGAACTCCGCGGAATAGGCGCCGGTCTTGATCTCGAAGTCGTTGTAGAGCTCGAAGGGGACCGAGGCGGGATCCAATCCGTTGCGGAAATTGCTGATGTTGAAACCGTTCACGAAGTAGGCGTTCTCCGCCACGGAGGCGCCGCCGAAGGAGACAAGATTGCCGAAGGCGCTCACGCCCTGGGCGGTGCCGGGGGCGAGCAGGGCGATCGCCTGCGGGTCGCGGGCGACCGGCAGCAACGCGATCTGCTTCTCATTGAGCACCGTCACCGCCTCCGTGCTACGGAAATCGACCGGGTTGATGGACCCGGCAGAGACCACGTACTTGTCGATGCGCACCACGTCGCCTCCCACTTCGGTGCTTGTGCCGAGGCCCACGTCGGCCTGCTCGGTGCGGGATTTTCCCGATACGTCGGTGTACGTGACCTTGTAGGTGCCGGTGGGCAGCGCGCCGATGCGGAAGGAACCGTCGGCCTCGGCGGCCACCGAGCGCTTGGCTCCGGTGCCGACCTGCTCGGCCGTCACCAGGGAGCCGGCCTTGGCCTTGCCGACGACTGCGCCGGCGGTGTTGCTTTGGGCCGAAGCCGGCGCCGGCAGCATCGCCAACAGGGCGAGGGCGACGAGCGCCGCGGCGCCGCGATGAACAAGGGCGCGGAAGCAGGACCGGGTGGCCTGGTTCACGCCCGCGGGATATGGGCGAGTGTATTGCATGGGGTTGCCTCGGGGATCTTGGGGTTCACGCAGCCGGTACCAGCTGCAGGTCGGGGTGACTTGGAAAGTTGATGATCGTTTTCCAATTCATTGGCAACCTCTGATTACCCGGCTGGGGAAACCCCTACCGGGCGCGCAAGCGTTTCAGCGCCCCGCCTTGGCCTTTTTGCCCGGGGTCTTGCGGAGATTCAGGGGTGAACTGGCGGGGATGCCAACGCTGGCGGTGGCGTTCGCGGGCAGGGAGCGGGCCAGCCGGGCTTTCACGTCGGCGAGCGCCGGGTCGTTCGCGCGGTTGGTGAACTCGTGCGGATCAAGCGAAAGGTCGTAGAGTTCCTCGAAACCGTCGGCGTAGCGGATCAGCCGGTGGCGGGCGTCGGCCACCGCGTGCGAGGGGCCGGGGTCCCCGCGGAACACGTGGGACGTCAGGGCGGTGCGGGCCCGGGGCGCATCCGGATCACGCAGCTGGGGCACGAGGGAGAGACCGTCGCATTGCGGCGGCACCGGCAGCCCGGCGAGCTCGCACAGGGTGGGGTAGAGGTCGGTCAACGTGACGGGCGCGCGGGTCTTGGCTCCGTCGCGGCTCACGCCCGGCGCGCGGATGAAGCAGGGAACGCGCGTGGTCTGGTCCCAGAGCGCGAACTTCTCCCAGTTCTGTTTCTCACCGAGGTGAAACCCATGGTCGCTCCACAACACGATGATCGTGTGGTCCCGCCGCGGGGAAGCGTCGAGGCCGTCGAGCAGCCGGCCGATCTGGTGGTCGACGTAGCTCACGCTCGCGAGGTAGCCCTGCACGAATCTCTCCCAGAGCCCGTTCTCCACCACCCAGCGATGCCAGTCGCGCCGGCCGTGGTCCCGCGCGTCGGCGAGGTCGTCCGGTCGGTGCTCCGGTAGTTTCACCTCCTTGAGGGGATGCAGCTCGAACCACTTCGGCGGCACCTCCCAGGGGATGTGCGGCCGGAAAAGGCCCACCGCGAGAAACAGGGGCTGGTCCGCCGGCCGCGCCAGCTCACCCAGGGCCCAGTCGACCACCTTGTGATCCCCGGTCTCCTCGTCCGCGATGGGGAGCGGGGCGGCGCCGAAGAGCTGGCGGTCGCCGAGTGGACGGCCCGGCTTGAGGCCCGTCTCCGCGTCGGGCCGCAAGCGGGGTCGCGGCCAGTCGGCGGCGATCGGATCCAACGGGTCGCGGAAGTAGGTGTCCCAGGCCGCCGGATCGTTCTGCGAGTCGCCGGGTGTCCATTGCAGCGCGTGGAAGATCTTGCCGCCACCCGCGGCGCGGTAGCCGTGATCCCGGAAATGCCGCGAGAGCACGACCGCGTCGCGCAGGACCGGCGACTCCTCGCGCCAGCGGGGGCCGCGCGCGCCGAAGAGGTTCACATAGAGGCCAGACCGCACGGGGTGCACCCCGGTCATCACCGCGACCCGGGAGGGATGGCAGGCCGGCGCCGCGCAATGGGCGTTGGCGAAAGTCACCGCTCGTCGCGCCAGTCGCTCGAGGTGCGGCGTCTTCACGCCGGGATGGTTGTCGAGCGGCGAGATGTAGTCGTTCAGGTCGTCGACCGCGATGAACAGGACGTCGGGCCGCCGCACCGGTGCCGCGCCGGCCGGGACCGCGGCGCTCGCGAACAGCAGGGCCGGCGCGAGGAGGGCGAGGATGCCGTGCACGACCACGTCTCCCGCTCAGAACAGCCGGCGGCCCGTCGCTGTCGCCGGCGCGGGCACGCCGATCAGCGCGGCCAGCGTCGGGGCGAGGTCCTCCACGGATACCCGCTCGGCGCGTTCTCCGCGCGGTACGCCGGGACCGGAAAATACGAGCGGGACGTGGGTCTCGTAGTCGTGCGGCGACCCGTGGGTCACGCCGGCGCCCGATTTCGCGACGAAGTTCCGCTGGAAGGCGTACACCACGTCGCGATCATTGGCGGTGCGGTAGCCGCGCCGCAGCGCGCCGATGATGCCGGCGGCGTCGCGCGGCGTGGCCAGCAGTTCCTCGCGGGTGTGGACCGCCGCGATGTAGGGCAGTTTCGCCCACGCTTCCCGCACCAACCGGGCGGCCTCCGCGGCCGTCGCGCCGCGCGCGGCGAGCGCAGTCGGCCGCAGGTGCACGCCCGCGCCGTCCCGCGTGAACCACGCCTCGCCCTTCGGCACGGCGCCGAAGCGGGCCTCGAGCGCCTTCACCGCGACGGCGTCCATCTCGGCCGGCTTCACACGGCCGGCGGGGGTGCCGGGTTGCGTGCGCTGCACGTGCTCCGGCAGCGGCATGATCCCGTGGTCCGCCGTCAGCACGACGACGCACCGCGCCAGCCCGACCTCGCGGTCGAGGTGGGCGAGCAGCCGCGCCAGCGTACGGTCGATGCGCACGACCGAGTCCATCACCTCGTGGCTGTCGGGACCATAGTTGTGCCCGGCGGTGTCGATCTGCGCGAAGCTCACGCAGAGGAGGTCGGTGGCCTCGCCGCGACCGAGTTTCTCCTCCGTCACCGCGCGCTCCGCGAGTTCACCAAGGACCTCGGTGCTGAAGGGCGAGTTGTCGAACGCGGTGAAAAACGCGGGGCCGGGTTCTTTGAGCCCGCCGTCGATCCGGCGCGGGAAGGTGCGGCCGAGGCCCGCGGTGTCGGCCTCACCCGGCGCGTCGTCGGGTCCCTGCAGACGATCGTACGCGTTGCGGTCCAGCACGCGGTCCCACGTCGCGCCGAAGCGTCCGGTCACCGGGTTGCCGGCGTTGAAGGCCCGCACCCAGGCCGGCAGGTCGGGGCGGTAATGGCGCGAGGTCACGAAGCGGCCGTTCTCGTCCCAGTAGGCGCCGTCAGCCTTCTGTCCGCCGAGCAGCATCGCGGAGCGGTCCTTGGTCGCGACCGCGAAAACCCGCGCCTTCGCGCCGAAACGTTGCTTCAGTTCGTCGCTCACCGTGGCCGCCAGGAGGGTCCGCGGCGAGCGGCCGGTCTTGGAGGGGGCGGCGACGGCCACCGGGCCGAGCTCGGCGGGGGAAATGCCCACCAGCGGCGACGAGGAATCCTCGACGCAATTGCGCATCTCCCACGTCGCGCGATCCAGCCAGTCGTTCGACGTGATGCCGTGGGCGTCGGGCGTCGTGCCGGTGAGGATGGTCGCGTGGCCGGGCGCCGTCAGCGTGGCCGCGTGGCGGTAATGGCATTGGGTGTAGCTCACCCCGTTCGCGAGCAGCCGGCGGAAACCGCCTTCGCCGAAATGCGGACCGAACTTCGCGAGGTAATCCCCGCGGAACTGGTCGATCACGATCACCACCGCGAGCTTGGGCGGTTCGGCGGAAAAAGCAGCCGGGGTCAGGAGTGCGACAAGCGCCGCGAGGATCGGAAGACGTGGGGTCGGGAGCACGCTCTCGGGATGGAGGAAGCCCGCGGTGAGGCAAGCGCCGCCCTCGCGCCGCGCGGGACCGGGTGGTCTTACGACCGCCTGATCCTCCTCTCATTATTTTCCGGATTGCTCCCCCGCGGGCGCGACGTGTGCTCGGCGGCTTTTCCTGATGTCCGCCGTCGCCGCCCCGGCCTCCGCCCAAACTCCGCCCAACGCCGACCACGTGCTCCGCCTCGCCGGCGAGCTCAACGTCAAGGTCTTCCAGGTCGCCGCCACGGCGCAGCTGCTCGCCGAGGGCGCGACGGTGCCGTTCATCGCGCGCTACCGCAAGGAGGCCACGGGCGAGCTCGACGAGGTGCAGGTGCTCGCCATCCGCGACCGCCTGGAGCAGATGCGCGCCGTCGACGAACGCCGCGCGTCCATCCTCGCCTCGCTCAAGGAGCGCAACCTGCTCACCGACGCCCTCGCGAAGGCGATCGCCGGCGCCGACACGCTCACCGCGCTCGAGGACATCTACCTGCCGTTCCGGCCGAAGAAACGCACCCGCGCCACCATCGCCCGCGAGAAGGGCCTCGAGCCGCTCGCCGACCTGCTTCTCGCCCAGGACCCCGCCACCGATGTCAACGCTGCCGCCCAGGCCTACGTCGACCGCGAGTACGTGCCCGACGACGGCAAGAACCAGCCGGCGCGGATCGCCTCCGTCGAGGAGGCGCTCACGGGCGCGCGCGACATCATCGCCGAGCGCGTGAGCGACGATAAGGACGCCCGGGCTCGCCTCCGCGCGGTTTTCCAAAAGGACGCCGTGATCTCAACCAAGGTCCTCTCCAGCAAGGAGACCGATCCCGAGGCCGCGAAGTTCAAAGACTACTTCGACTGGAGCGAGCCGCTCGCCAAGGCCCCGTCGCACCGCGTGCTCGCGATGCGACGCGGCGAAAAGGAGCTGTTCCTCATGCTGCGGGTGCAGTTGCCCGATGAGAGCGCGGCCTTCGCCGCCGTGCAGGCGCTCTTCGTCCGCGGCCGCAATCCCGCCGCCGACCAGGTCGTGCTCGCGGTGCAGGACGCCTGCAAGCGGCTCCTCTGTCCCGCGATGGAGACCGAGATGCGGCTCGAGTCGAAGAAGCGCGCCGACGAGGCCGCGATCCGCGTCTTCGCCGGCAATCTCCGCGAGTTGCTGCTTGCCGCTCCGCTCGGCCAACGCGCGGTCATGGCCATCGACCCGGGGTTCCGCACCGGCTGCAAGACCGTCCTTCTCGATCGGCAGGGCAAGCTGCTCCACAACGACGTCGTTTTCCCCGACCGCGATCCTTCCGAGGCGCGCGAGAAGCTGCTCGGCTTCGTGAATTTCTTTAAGGTTGAGGCGATCGCCATCGGCAACGGTACCGCCGGTCGCGAGACCGAGGCCTTCGTCCGCGCGCTCGGTCTGCCCGCCTCCATCCCGGTGGTGATGGTCAACGAGTCCGGTGCCTCGATCTATTCCGCCAGCGAGGTGGCCCGGGAGGAGTTTCCCGACCACGATCTCACCGTGCGTGGCGCCGTCTCCATCGGCCGCCGGCTCATGGACCCGCTCGCCGAGCTCGTGAAGCTCGACCCCAAATCGATCGGCGTCGGCCAATACCAGCACGATGTCGAGCAGGGCGCGCTCAAGCGTTCCCTCGATGATACCGTTGTCAGCGCCGTGAACGGCGTCGGCGTCGAGCTCAACACCGCGTCCAAACAGCTCCTCAGCTACGTCTCAGGGCTCAACGCCGCCACCGCCGCCGCGATCGTCGCGCGCCGCAACGAGAAGGGCGCCTTCCGCTCCCGCGCCGATCTCCGCGAGGTGCCGCGCCTCGGGCCCAAGGCGTTCGAGCAGGCCGCCGGCTTCCTCCGCATCCGCGACGGCGCCCACCCGCTCGACGGCAGCGCCGTCCACCCCGAGCGTTACGCGCTCGTGGAGCGCATGGCGGCTGATGTCGGCGCCACCGTCGCCGACCTGATGCGCGATGGCGCCTTGCGCGCGCGCATCCGCCCGGAGAAGTACGTCACGCCGGAGGTCGGCTTGCCGACGCTCAACGACATCCTGGCCGAACTAGCCAAGCCCGGACGTGACCCGCGCGAGAAATTCGAGGCGTTCAGCTTCACCGAGGGCGTGAACAAACCCGGCGACCTGCGGCCCGGCATGAAGCTGCCCGGCATCGTGACCAATGTCACCGCGTTCGGCGCGTTCGTCGACGTCGGCGTGCACCAGGACGGCCTCGTGCACGTGAGCCAGCTGGCCGACTCGTTCGTGAAGGATCCCGCCGAGGTCGTGAAACCGCAGCAGAAGGTGATGGTCACGGTCCTGGAGGTCGACCTCCCGCGGCAACGCATCGCGCTCTCGATGCGCAGCAATCCCGTGCTCGGCCCGAAGACTGCGCCCGGCGCCTCCGGTCCTCGCACCAGTCCCGGGCCGCGTCCCGGCGGTGGTCCGCGGCCATCGGCCCCCGCCGCGCCGCTTCCGCCGCAAAACCTCTCCGGCGATTGGTTCAGCGCCGCGCTGAAGAAGAAGCGGTGAGGGGCGGGGAGGGTCTAAGGGACAAGGGACAAAGGGACGAGGGACTAAGGGAGTGAGGGAGTGAGGGAGTGAGTGACGGGAAGATCGCCCGAACGAACCCCTCGCCCCTGGCCCCTCGCCTCGTTTCACCGGTATTCGGCCAGCTCGAGGATCACGCCGTCGGGGTCGAGGAAGTAGAGCAGGGTCTTGTCGCCCGCGGCGAACTTCACGACGCCGGCGGGCACGCGCACCGGATCGCTGAAGAGCGTCACTCCCGCCGCCCGGAGTCGCGCCGCCATCGCCGCGATGTCATCGACGCGGAACGCGAGGTGACGCAGGCCGTGGGTGTTGGCCCGCGAGTTTTCCGGGAGAATCGCGCCGGCGGGAGCCACGTACTGCAGCAGTTCGATCCGCGGCCCGCCGCCCGGCGGCTCCACGAACGCCACCAGCCCGCGCACGCCGCGCAACCCGATGATCTCCTCGATCCACGCGCCTTCCATCACGACGTCGGCCGTCTTCCGGAAGCCGAG
>CAXRGI010000046.1:0-27889 GCA_964229935.1 Opitutales bacterium | reverse complement strand
TTTGTTCAGATGACCAACCCTCGGTGTCGGACGGCCTCGCGTCGCTCCGGCAGCGACTCAGAACCAAACCAAACCTACCAAAATGAACATCCGATCGCGGAAGTTGTTGGCTGCCATCGCCCTTTCCGGGCTGGCGGCCGTCGCCAGCAGTATCGCCACCGCCCAGACGGCGGCGGGCTCCCAGCCGGTCCAGAAGATGGAGAAATTCGTCGTCACCGGTTCCTACATCCCGACCACCGAGACGGCCTTTTCGGCCGGTGTGTCGCCGGTCGTGCGCATCGACCAGAAGGTCATTGAGAACTCCGGCCTCACCAACACCGCCGAGTTGCTCCAGAAAATCACCGTTTCGAACGGTGGCTCGGTGCCGATTTCGAACAACGCCACGGGTTTCACCCCGGCTGCTTCCTCGATCTCGCTCCGCGGTCTTGGCGCCGAAGCCACCCTCGTGCTGATCAATGGCCGTCGCGTTGCCTCCTACCCGGTGGGTAACGGCGGCACGACCGCCTTCGTCGATCTCAACTCCATCCCGCTCGCCGCGGTCGATTCGATCGAGGTCCTCAAGGACGGTGCGTCCGCCATTTACGGCGCCGATGCGGTCGCCGGTGTGGTGAACATCAAGATGAAGCGTGGCCTCGACGGCACGCAGGTGATGATCAACTACGGCAACACCACCAACAAGGACTCGGGTGAGTTCATCGCGTCGGTCATCACCGGCGCCCAGACCGCCAACGCGAGCGCGATGGTCGGGTTCAACTACTCCAAGAAAAACGCGATCTTTAATTCGGACCGCACTTACTCGGCCATTCCGCCGTTCCTGAGCTCCAACGCCAGCCCGCTCAACCTGCAGATCACCCGCGCCGTCGCGCTCGCCGCCGGCGTCCCGGCCGCCTCGCTGCCCGCCGGCACCGCGGCCAATATCTTCGCCTCCAGCCCGGCGGCCTCCAGCAACAGCGGCGCCACGCCCGCGGCTCAGTACCGCTTCGGAGCCGGCCGTCCCTCGACCTTCAACTTCAACGAGTTCTCGATGTCGTATCCCCGCCGCGACAACCGCGGCATCTTCGCCTACGCCGATCGCAAGATCTTCGGCACCGACAACATCCGCGGCTACGTCGACCTGAACTACCAGAACGCCGCCACCGAGAACCAGCTCGCGCCCTCGGCCACCGGAAACTTCTCCGGTTCCGGCACCGAGCTCGTGATCCCGGCCCGCACCACCGCTCCGTTGCCAGGTCCCGACGGCCGCACGCGCGTCGCGGTCGCGGGTGCCTACAACCCGTTCAATCCTTTCAACCAGGACATCACCGGCGGCACGCGCGCCCGTCTTGCGGAATTCGGCAACCGTATCTTCCGCAACCAGACCGACGCGCTCCTGATCACCGCGGGCATCAAGGGCGAGAACATCGCCGGCAAGTGGAACTTCGACTCCGGTTACACCCATTCGTCGATCCGCGACACGTCGCGCAACACGCTCGTCTCGGCCGCGCGGTTCAACCGCCTGATGAACGCCGCCGACTCCTTCTTCCAGCCCGGCAGCGCGGACTACCTCGGCACCACCCAGCCCTACAACCCGTTCGGCTATTACAAGGTCTCGATCCCGAACAACGAGAAGGTCGTGGGCGCGGCCAAGATCAACACCAAGGACCTGAACGAATCGAAGCTCAACGCGGTCAACGCGGTGATCTCGACCGGCAGCCTCGCTGATCTTCCCGCCGGCCCCGTCGGCTTCGCGCTCGGCGCCGACTACCGTACCGAGCAGCTTTCGCAGTATCCCGATCCCTACGGCGCCACCGGCGACCTGATCGGCAGCTCGCCCAACGCCATCACCCAGGGCCAGCGCAAGGTGTGGGGCGCGTTCACCGAGCTCAACGTGCCCGTCGCCCGCAAGGCGCCCGGCTTCCACGACCTCGGCATCAATGCCGCCCTGCGCCACGAGAACTTCATGACCGAGCGCAAGAAGACCACCGTGCCGAAGATCGGCGTGCGCTGGCAGCCGCTCGACGAGAGCCTCACGGTCCGCGCCAGCTGGTCCAAGGGCTTCCGTCAGCCCTCGCTGTACGAGCTCTATTCCACGCCGACCTCGGGCCTCACCCCGATCCAGCACCCGATCACCAAGGTCAACGAGCCGGAACAGGACGTCACCGTCGCCGGCAATCGCCGTCTCCAGCCGGAGAAGACCGAGTACCTCAACACCGGCTTCGTCTGGTCCCCGCAGGCCAAGGCCCTCAAGGGTCTGACCCTCGGCGTCGACTATTGGGAGGCCGGGCGCCGCGGCACGGTCACCAACAACTACCAGGACACCGTCAATCGCTTCTTCGGCCGCACCCCGGCCGGCGCGGCGGCGCCCGGCGGTCTGCTGCCCGGTGAGAGCGTCGTGCTGTTCTCCAACGGGGACATCCGCACGGTGAACTCGGTGTTCTTCAACATCGGCGAGACCAAGGTCGCGGGCTTCGACTACTCCGCCAACTATCTGTGGCGTACCGATCGCCTCGGCCGCTTCGAGTTCTCCACGGTGTGGAGCATGTACTCGCACTACCGCATCCGTTCGACCGAGGGCGGACCCTTCGTCGAGGTGGTGAACCAGGCGACCTCCGAGGGCACCGGCTCCGACAACGGTTACCTCCGCAAGAAGGGCCGCGCGCAGATCGACTGGGCCTACAAGGGCTTCAGCACGGTCTTCGCGACGACCTACACCGACGGCTTCTGGGACCTCGACCTCGACGGCAACGAGTTCTTCGTTTCGCCGACCTGGATCTACGACCTGCAGGTTTCCTACAACTTCCAGAACCGCTTCGCGCCCTTCCTGAACGACACCAAGGTCGCCCTCGGCGCCCGCAATGTCTTCGACCGCGATCCTCCGTACGCGGCCGGCTTCGGCGGCAACTCGACCGGCTATCCGGGCTTCCTCTATAGCTCAGAGGGCCGGTTCGTGTACCTGTCGGTCTCGCGGAAGTTCTGACGCTGACCCCGTAAACCTGTTTCACTCCAAGCCCGCCGGTTTCCCCGGCGGGCTTTTTTTCGCCCTCGCGGGTGCGGTCGCGGAGGCCAAGCGTGAGGCGATGCGCCGGTTGTGCTTACTTCTGTTCATTCCCGTGCTCGCGCTGAGAGGCGCCGGTGCCCCGGGTGGATTTCTCGGTTCGCTGACGCCCGAGCAACGGGCGCGACTTGGGTTGGCCACGCTCACGGCCGCGCAGGCGGCGGAGCTTGAGGCTGCGGTCGAGGCGTACGCGCGTGGAGGTGGAGCGTCCCTGGCGGGCGACGCGAAGACGAAGCCGGGCGCTTCCCCGCAACCTGCTCCCGCTTCCGCCGCTGGTCCGGTGACCCCCGCCGCGCGTGCGACCGTTCCGCGCGGCCCGGCGATATCAACGCCGCGAGCAACCCCTCCGGTTGCGCCCGCCAAGGCCGAGGAGGCGGCGGACCGTTTCACCGCCCGCGTCATCGGCCCTTTCCGCGGTTGGAGTGGTGGCACATATTTCCCGCTCGAGAACGGCCAAGTGTGGCGTCAGGTCGGCACGGAGTCGAACGAGCTTCCTGTCCGGCAAGACGCCGAGGTGGAAATCTACCAGTCGAAGAACGGCTACTGGCGGCTGAGTTTCGACGGCGCTTGGATCACGGTGCGACGGTTGCAGTGAGGGTGGCGGAGGCGCGACCGACTTTGAAATGGCCGCGAAGAGGCGCGGGAGCCGCACGCAGCAAAACCGTTGGGCGCTCTCTGGTGTAGCCGAGGCTGTTGCCTCGGATCATGAAGATCACCGTTTCATCGCACGGAGTTCACGAATTCCCCGAATGGAAACCTCAGACCGCGCAGCTGGCGCAGAGGATTGAGCGGCAGGCGAGAGCCGGCCGAAATTTCCGGCCTTCGATTCAACCTCCACCCCGGCGTATTTCGCGCCTGCTTACGGCCGACCCGGGTAGGGCCGCGAAGAGGCCCGGGAAGCGCAAGCGTAGTGGTGCCAGCGCCGCTGAGTCGGCACACGCATCACGGCTTGCCGGGCTCGGGCTCCACCACGCGCTCCTTGCCGATCCTGACGGTACCTTCGGGAGCGAGGTGGCGGGCGAGGAAGTCCTCGAGCTGGCCGTAGAAGCCGACGGACGCTTTTTCGTCCCGGAACCCGTGGCCCTGGCGGCGCTGGGAGACGGACTCATAAACTTTACCGTGTTTCTTCAGCTGGGCCTCGAGGCGGGTCCAGTGGTCGATCTTCACGCGCGGATCCTTTTCGCCGTAGGCGTGGAGGGTGGGCACACCGATACGCTCTACGAAAGTCACGGGGGAGGTCGCGGCCCGGTATTCCTCGGTGGGGCCGACCCACTCCTCGCGGTAACTGAATTCGCCGGCCTCCCGGTAGGCGTCGTCTCCGCGGTGCTTGAAGGTGATTTCAAGGTCTGACGCCCCGACGTAGTTCACTCCGCAGCGGTAAAGCTCGGGCGTGAGGGTGAGTCCGGCGAGTGTGGCGTAGCCGCCGTAGCTGGCGCCGTAGATCGCGATCCGCGCGGGATCGGCGATGCCTTCGGCGACGGCCCATTTCACGCCGTCGGTCAGGTCATCCTGCATCGCCCGTCCCCATTGATGGCGGCCGCGATTGATGAAGTCGCGTCCGTAACCGCCGGAGCCGCGGTAATTCGGTTGGAGCACGGCGTAGCCGCGGGAGGCGAGGAATTGGGCGTCGGCGTCGAAGCCCCACGAGTCGCGGACACCGAACGGCCCGCCGTGCGGGTGCACGATGAGCGGAACGCGGCGACCGGCGGCGTTCGGCGGAAGGGTGAGATAGCCGTGGATCACGAGGCCGTCCCGCGCGCGATAGCTCACCGGCCGGCGGGGCTGCAATTGCGCGGGGTCGATCCGTCGCATGCGCTTGAAAAGCGTCAGCGAACCCGCTCCCTCGTCCAAAACGAAGTAAGTGCCCGGTTCGCGGTCGTGACCCACCCAGATCAATTTCACCGCCTGGTCCTGCGACTCGCTCGTGATCCTGACGTCCGAGCCCGCGAAGGTGTTTTCCAGCTTGGCCTGCAGGGCGGCGCGGTCGGCGTCGAACCAGTGGTAATGCCGGCGCTCGGTTTCATACGCCACGCCTAGCAGACGGGTGCGGCCCGGGGTGGTGATGAGGCTATCCTCCAATTCCCCTTCGGCAGGGGTGAAAAGCGGTTCGCCCAACGATCCTGTGGCGGTGTCGTAGGCATGGAGCGCGCCGCGATCATGTTTCTGACGCGAAATCAGCCACAGTGTGCGGTTGTCGGAAGCGAAGGCGAGAGGCTGCCAGTCCTCCTGGTAGCCGTGGAACGGATGCCGCGCGATCTCGCGGAAGGTGGCGCCGTCTTCGGGACGGTGCTCCCAGATGACCTCCCGGCCGACGAGCCGGCCGCGAAGGCGGAGGGCGCCGCGATTATCCCCGAGCAGGAGCACATTGCGGTCGCTTTCCTTGAACTCCAGAATGGGGGAGCGGGCGCGATTGAGGACATTGAGCCGTGCGACCACCGCCGCGCCGCCCAGGAACATCGCCTGGTCGATGTTCTCGGCGAAATACCCCGCGACGAGAATGCGCTGCGGGTCGCCGGGCAACTCGTCTAGGATGTTGGCCACGCTGCCGACGAGGTTATCCTCGATCCGCTGCGACTCCGCGAGACGCAGGACATTGCGTCCTTTCAGGTCGGTGGAGCCGATGAAAAAGGATTCGTTGCCTCCCACGTCGGCGAGGAAAACGAGGCGGTCGTTACCCTTCCAAAAGAACGAGACGAGGCTTTCATCCTCGCCCTTGAGAACCATACGCGATTCTCCGGAACCGCGATCGAAGACCCCGAGGGCGAGGCGGCGCTCGTGCGGGAAGAGAAACGCGATCCTCTTCCCGTCGGGCGAGAGACGCGGTTGCCTGACCTCCGGAAGACCGAAAAGCTGCTCAATCGTGGGAGGGGGCGTTGAAGGCAGGGCGCCGGCGGCGAATCCACCGGCGAGCAGGAACAGGCAGAGCGTTGCTCTGCGCCAAAAACCGGGGCGGGCGGGCAGTGCGGCCAGCTTCATTTTGGGAAAAGTGGGACGCCTCCGGATAAAATCCAGCCCCGGTTTCTCCGGGAAAATCCCCGATCCCTAGGTTTGCAATCCGGCGCGGCATTTGCTTCTCTTACATGTTCCATAAGTCCGTCCGTGTCTCCACGGCGGCCCCATCAGTCCCAACAAACCAAATGAATAATCCGTTGCTATCCGCCGTCCGCGCCGCTGGGCGCGTCGGCTTTGCCACCGCCGTCGGCGCGGGCGTCGTCTTCGCCGCCCAACCCACGGTGTCGACCAATGAGGTCCAGAAGTTGGAAAAGTTCGTCGTCACGGGATCCCTCATCCCGATCGCGGCGGGCTCCCCCGCCATCCCGGTCACCGTAATCAGCGCGCCCGAGATCGAAAAGACGGGGGTAAGCACCGACTTGCTCGATGTGCTGAAGAAGACGCAGCCGGCCTTCTACGGTTCGAACAACATCGGTTCGGAGAACGGAAATATTTCCTCCGGGTCCACCAACGGCGGCTCGCAGGTATCGCTGCGCAACCGCGCCACCCTGGTGCTCATCAATGGTCGTCGCGCCAACATCTCCCCGGTGCTCGCCAGCGGCGGCGCCAGCTTCGTTGATGTAAGCGTTATCCCGATCTCGGCCGTGGAGCGCATCGAGGTGCTGTCCGATGGCGCCTCGGCGACCTACGGTTCCGACGCCGTCTCCGGCGTGGTGAACATCATCCTGAAGACCACCTCCGCCGGCACCGAGATCGGCGGTACCTACGGTTGGAGCCCCAACAACGGCAAGTGGTCCAACCGCAGCTACTTCGGCGTCGCCGGGGCTAGCTTCGGTAACACCAGCCTCACCATCACGACGGAGTGGAAGAAGAGCGACCCGCTCATCCAATACGAGCGCGACTTCGCCAAGGGCCAGTTCCGCACCCCGTCTTTTGCCGGCTCCATCAATCTCGCCGGCACCACTGACTTCTACTTCCTCGGCGGTGGCCGGAATGCCCCCCCGCAGAACCTGGATCTGACACCGGCCCAAGCTGTCTCTCAGGGAATTTATCAAGGGCCTCTCACTCAGGATCAGGTCGCCCAGTTCTTCGACCTGGCTAACTACCCGACCATGCTGCTCGCCGCCCAGCGCCGCAGCTTCACTGCCGCGGTCGAGCATCGCCTGACCCCGGAGACCACCCTGTTCGGGGATTTCATTTACTCCCTCAATGAGACCGAGTCGGTCCTCAACGCCCAGCCGGTCTCCGGCAACGTCGTGGCCGCCAATCCGAACAACCCGTTCAACGTCACGGTCACGGCCCGTAATCGTTTCGTTAACTTCCCCCGCATCTATGACAACCAGTCGACCAGCATGCGCGGTGTCGTCGGGGTGAAGGGCAAGCTCGCCAACGGCTGGAACTACGAGCTCGGCGGCAACTTCAACCGCACCGATCACGCCTATCGGAACAAGAACCTGATCGATGCGGTTAAGTATACCGAGCTGGTGAACTCCGGTGCCTACAACCCGTTCGCGATCCGCCAGAACCCCGGCGTCATCGAGAGCATGCTCGGCGTTCAGTTCCGCAATTATGACAGCCAGCTGAACAGCTTCGACCTGCGCCTCAACGGCAGCCTCTTCCGTCTGCCCGCCGGCGACGTGCAGCTTGGCGTGGGCGCCGAGACCCGCTGGGAATCGCTCAGCTTCATGAACGACCGCTTCGACCAGACCGGCCAGTGGCTCCAGGCCACCCCGCGTCAGCCGTTCGCGGCGCGTTCGACCACCGACGGCTTCTTCGCCGAGGTACGCGTGCCGATCTTCGGCGGGTCCCGGACCGCCCCCGGTTTCCACGTCCTCGAGCTGTCCGCGGCCGGCCGCAAGGACATCTACAGCAAGACGTCCGACCCGACCGTGCCGAAGGTTTCGTTGCGCTGGCTGCCGTTCAACGACGAGCTGGCGATCCGCGGCACCTACTCGGAGTCGTTCAGCGCCCCGACCTTGTTCGACCTCTTCGGGCCGATTTCGCAAGGGTTTACCTCGTCGATCAACATCACCCGCTACAACACCTCGGGCACTTCGCTCGGCGTCGCTTCCGGCTCCCGGCAGTACCGCTCCCAGAGCGGCTCCAACTCGAGCCTAAATCCGTCGCAGTCCCGCAACTGGTCCGCGGGCGTGGTCTGGTCGCCCAAGTCCATCAAGGGCTTCTCGCTCACCGCCGACTGGTTCAACATTGACGAGCGTGATCTGATCTCGTCGATCAGCTCCGTGCTCATCGTCACCGACGTGGAGCAGAAGGGCCCGGCCTCCCCGTACGCCGGCCTGGTGCGTTTCGGCACGAGCCTCGCGGGCGAAGTCTACTTCGGCACGGGTTCCGCCGTAACCAGCCCCGGCCAGATGACCAACCGCCCCTCCGACGAGATCTGGATCTCCAACTCGATCGTGAACGTCGCGGGCTATTGGCAGGACGGCATGGACGTCACCGCCAATTACAAGTGGTCCGCGCAGGGGCTCGGCAACTTCAGCGCCTCGCTGGCCGGCACCTACATCCGCGAGTACGCGGTGCAGAGCCTGCCCGGCGGCGCGGTTTCCCGCTACCAGGACGGCTTCTCCGGTTCGGCGGTTTACCCGCGCTTCCGCACCCGCTCCAACCTCGACTGGAGCCATGGCAGCTGGAACGCGACCGTCGGCCACACCTGGATTCCGGAAGTCGACGACCTCGCCTGGTCGACCGAGTACCGAGTCGAGAGCTACCACACGTTTGACCTGCGTTTCGGCCGCAGCTTCGCCAACTCCTCGAACCGTTGGCTCCGCGGCCTCCAGGCCAACCTGGGCGTGAACAATGTGTTCAACAAGGTTCCGCCGCTCATCCGCTCCGAGGGCAACCAGTCCCGCGACATCAGCACCTACGATCCGATTGGCCGCTACATCTACGCCTCGGTGAAGTACAAGTTCTGATCCGGAAAGTAAGCCTTACCAAAAAGCCGGGCCCGCGAGGGCCCGGCTTTTTTGTGCCCCGCGAAAGTGCGGCCCCAGGTTTGGGGGCCGCTCTCCATAGGCGGGTAACGGGAACGTGCCGCTATTCTCCGCTGCGGACCGGAACCGGGGTGCCGACCTTTACCCGGCCCTCGGGGACGTTCATGTTCCGCTCGAGGAACGCTTCAACCTTGGCGTAGAAGGCCAGTTTATTCTCCAGCTTCCGGAATCCGTGCCCCTCGTTCTCCTCGATGATGGCCTCGAATTCCTTGCCGTGCTGCTGAAGGCGTGACTCCAGCTTCTGCCACTGGTCGAAGCGCACGCGCGGGTCGTTCTTGCCGTAGGCTGCGAGCAACGGGGCGCGAATCGCCGCGATATGGTTGATCGGGTTCACGGCCCGCATGCGGTCGGCGTCCTTCACCGGATCGAGGTTCGTGATCGATCGGGCCTCATCCAGGATCCGGGGCGGCGTGAAGCCTCTGCCGCCGCCCGAACGCAGCTCAAGGTCGGCCACGCCGACGTAGTTGATCCCTAGACAGAACAAATCCGGGGTGAGGGTGAGCGCCGCCATGGTTGCGTAGCCGCCGTAGCTCGCGCCGAAGATACCGACGCGGGACGGATCGGCGTAGCCTTGCTCGATACACCAGCGCACGCCGTCGGTCAGATCATCCTGCATCTTGCCTCCCCATTCGCGGTAACCGCCGCGCTGGAAAGAGAGCCCGTAGCCGCCGGAACCGCGGTAATTCACCTGAAGTATCGCGTATCCCCGGCTCGCAAGGAACTGGATCTGTTCGTTCCAGCCCCAGATATCGCGGGGGCCATAGGGTCCGCCGTGCGGGATCAGGACCATCGGGAGTTTCTTCAATTCCTTCCCGGCCGGTACGCTGATGTACCCCGGGATTTCCAGGCCGTCCCGTGCCTTGAAGCGGATGGGGCGCATCTCCGCCATCCGCGCGGGATCAATTTTCGGGCGCACCTTCCCGATAAGAGACATCTCCTGCTTTTCGGAATCGAAGAGGTAGTACGTTCCCGGATCGCGATCGCTGGCGGCGAGCACGACCATCAGCTTCCCGTCCGCGGAGGAACTCGCGATCAGGTTCCGCGTTCCCGCCAGCGAGGCGTCGAGATCACGCGCGATCTTCGCCAGTCGTTCATCCAGCCATTTCACCTCAGGGTAGTCGTCCGTGTAGGAGATCCCGGCCAGATCTCCCGTCGCATTGAAAATCAGACCATCGACCGCGGCGCGCGAGGAGAGTCCGCCACGACGGTAATTGGCCAGTCGATCGCCCGGCTCTACTCTGGGGTGGTGGAAGATTATCGGGCCCCAGGTTCCGGTTTCGGGATCCAGCGTCCGGATCACCGCCGTGTCGTGCTCCATGAAGCTCTTCACGTACAGCGTCCGGCCGTCCTTCGCGAAAACGGAGGGTCTCCAGTGCGGTTCCAGTGGGGAAGCTTCCTCGAAGAGCAGCGAGATTTCGCGGCTGAATTCAGCGATGGTGCGCCATTCATCTTTCGAGGTGCGGCGGTACTTGATTCGCACCGGCTCGGTGAAGTCCGTGCAGATCGCCGCCCGCACTTCCCCGTTGGCATCGGCGATCCAGACCCTTGCCCCGATGTAATTTGTCTCATGAACCACCTCGCGACCGTTGCGGATGTTTACCTTCACCACATCACCGAGTCCGGAGTTCCCGCGCAGGCGGTTCATCAGGATGTGATCGCGGTCCTTCGGTAGCAGACTCACTAACGTCTTCGGCAAATCCCGCACCCCGGAGGGTAGATCCCCTTCGCCGAGGCCGTCGGCGGTGGCTTCTACTTTTTCCAACTTATTGATTACAATTAGGTTGGAGCCGTCTGGGTCGCAGGCGAACATGCCGTATTGTTCCCTCCCGCCATATTGCTGCGCAAAAAGGATCCGATCTGGCTTCGCCCACACGTAAGAAACGACGCTCTCGATCTTCATGTCCGTGAGCCAGCGCAGTTTGCGCGTTTCTCGGTCGAGGATTGCGAGATTCATCCGCTGGTTCTTGGGCGCTAACCACGTGAGGTAACGTCCGGTGGGCGAAAGCTGCACCGCCTGCATTTCGGGATCCGCGAAAATTTCCTGCAGGGGAGGTGGGGCTGGATTCTTGGGGTTCTCGCGCGCGTGTGTGGGGACGGTCGACGAGGCCAATAGGCCGATGAGAGAGAGCAGCAGAAGTCGCATGCGGACGAATCAGCGGGGTTGCAGCAGGGTGTCAAACGGAGCGCTGGTTCCCCCTGGTTGAGGCGCGTGGGCGAAGCGTGAAATCAATCCGAGGTTCGGGTTTGCGAAGTTAAGGGAATCCCCTACCTGCTTTGTCGTTAATCCATCGCCGGGCGGCTTTTGGCTGTGCCGGCGGTTCGTCTGAAACCTACCCAAAAACCATAATGAAACTGATGCCCGCCTCCGTTCGCGCGGGTCTGGTGGCCTCGGCCGTAGTTGCCGTCGGCTTTGCCCAGACCAATACCACGCGTCCTGCGTCGAACTCCCCCACCGAACCCGTGAAGCTCGAAAAGTTCGAGGTCACCGGCTCGAACATCAAACGCGTCGACGTCGAGGGACCCTCGCCGATCAAGATCATCACCCGTCAGGACATCGAGGTGTCCGGGCGCACTAATCTCACCGACATGCTCCGCGAGCTTCCGGAGGCGGGCCAGATCGGTATCAACGAGTCCGGCACCATCTCCGCGGTGCGCGGCTCCACGGCGCTCGACCTGCGTGGCCTCGGCGCCAATAACACGCTGGTCATCGTCAACGGACGTCGCGTCGCCCCGACCGGCAACAATTCCGGCGGCACGGTGTTCGTCGACCTCAACCGTTTTCCCATCGCCATGGTGGAGCGTGTGGAGGTCCTCAAGGACGGCGCCTCGGCCATCTACGGAGCCGACGCCACCTCGGGCGTGGTCAACGTGATCCTGCGCAAAGACTACAACGGCGCCGAAGTCGGCGTGAGTTACGGCAACTCTCCGCGGACCGACGTCCACGAGAAGACTTTGACCTTCTTCGGCGGCGCCTCGGCAGGGAAGGCCAGCGCGACGGTCGGCATCTCCTACTTCGAGCGCGGCGCCCTCCGTGCTTCCGACACGCCCTTCGCCAACAACGCCGACCTCTCGGCGCGCTTCGCCGCACGTGGCGCGGCCTACGCGGATAACGTCGCCGCGGGCGCGTTCGACCTCCGCTCCGGCACAGGTCCGCAGGCCCGTATCGGTCTGACGGGTGCAGCCGCTGGCCAGATCAACGGCCAGAATGGCGTCAACATCCCCGGGCTCGCCCCGGGTGCCGCCATCACCCGACTGCCTGGCACGGGCGGCGCTGCCGCCGGCACGCTCGCTTCGGCCTCGCCGAGTTTCTCCTCTCCCTTCCGTTCCGCCACGGGCGGGTCTTTCAACGCCGCTGGGGCCGCTACCTACGAGCCGCAGCGCCTGGTCCCGCAGGGCAATCCGTCCAACCTCTACAACTTCCAGGAGTTTGTGTGGCTGACTCCTTCGACGGAGCGTACCGGCATCAACACCACCTTCCGGTACGACATGACGCCCACCACGAGCTTCTACGTGGAGACCGCCTACCAGAACAACAAGACCCACATCGAGCTCGCCCCGTCCCCGATCTCCACCGCGGGTGACAACAACATCATCGTCCCGAAGACCAACTACTGGAATCCCTTCGGCGTCGACGTTTCCTTCAATTACCGGCCGGTCGACATCGGTCCCCGCATGGCCGACATCACGAACGATTCCTATCGCATGGTCTTCGGCGTGAAGGGCTCGATCGGCACCAACTGGCAGTGGGATGCCTACTACTCCTACGACAACGACAAGGTCGTGGACCAGACCAAGAACGCCATCTCGGAGAGCCGCTTGCGCGCCTCGCTCGCCCGGAACACCCCGGATGCGATCAACATCTTCGGTGGCGCTTCCTACCGCAATCCGGCCTCCGTGCTGGATTCGATCCGCGTGACCACCCAGAAGGGCGGCTACTCGACGCAGGATCTGTGGCACGCCCAGATCTCCGGCGAGCTCGCGCAGCTTCCCACCGGCCCGTTGGGCAGCGCGCTCCTTTTCGAAACCCGCAAGGAGAAGTTTGGCGAGGCCAACGACGCCATCTCCACGACGCTTGATGACATCATCGGCCAAGTGAAGCTGGCCAACTCCACCGATGCCCGCCGCACCGTGAAGTCCGGCGCCATCGAGTTGAACGCCCCCCTCGTGCGGCCTGAGTCGCTCAATTTCGTCAACCGCCTCGATCTGACGGTCGCCGGCCGCTACGAGAAGTTCAGCGACGGTTACAGCTCCGGTCTCACCCCGTACTACGGCCTGCGCTATCGCCCGACCAAGTCGCTGGTGCTGCGCGCCACGTACAACGAGGCTTTCCGTAGCCCGACGCTGCCGCAGCTCTACGGTGGCGTGCGCGAGTCGCTGCCCAACGGTCTGGCCGACCTCCGTCGTCCGCAGGCGCTCACCGGCGATCCCTTTGACGGCGCCGCCACGCAGCGCCTCGTGAAGGCGGGTGGTAATCCCAACCTCACGCCCGAAGTCGCGAAGGGCTGGCAGTACGGCTTCATTTACGAGGTTCCCTTGAAGAAGCTGCAGGGGCTCTCGTTCGGTGCCTCCTTCTTCCACATCGAGCAGGCCAATATCATCACCTCGGTCGGTACCGCCTTCATCCGCCAGAACGAAGTTGGTGGCGGCACCGGTGACCTCGTCGTCCGCGACGCGGCCTCCGAGACCTACACCAATCGCACGGCGGCCCCGATCAACGTCCTGTCGGGTCCGAACGGCGCGACGACGCCCGTGGCCCCCGGCCAGACGGTCACGGTCCCCGGCCGCATCCAGTACATCTCCGACAGCGTCGTGAATCTGGCCTTCCAGAAGGTCGAGGGCTACGACTTCGAGGTGAATTACCGCAAGCGCACCACCGACTTCGGTCAGTTCAGCGTGCGCAGCAACGCGACCTACCTGAAGTTCTACGGGTTCACCCGTACGACGAACCCGGCGAATCTCGCGGGCCGTGACGGATTCCCGCGCGTGCGCGTGCAGTCCAGCCTGCTCTGGACCCGCAAGGAGCACAGCGCCGGCATCACCAACAACTACATCGGGCCCTACAGCGACATCAACCGCGACGGCTACGAGGTGGAGAGCTATTCGACCTTCAACGCCTTCTACGGCGTTGATCTGCCGGCCGGCACGTTGGGCTTCCTGACCAACACCCGTGTCACGCTCGGTGCCGACAACCTCTTCGACAAGCGGCCGCCGCTGTACTACGACTCGATCGGTTATGAGAGCGGCTTCGTCTCCCGTCCGGTCGGCCAGTTCTTCTACGTCTCCCTCCGCAAGTCGTTCTAACGAACGCCGGAGATTGGCTTGAACAAAGGGGCGGCCTGAGGGCCGCCCCTTTTGCTTTCCCCGGAACTTGCTGGCCGCTGGCCCGCCGGCTGCTTCCATGCCTCTCAAATCCTCACTCCCCATGGCTCCACGTTTCCTTTGTCTCTCCGGGTTCTCGCGCCTCGCTTTGCTCGTGACCCTCGTCACACCGCTCGGCGCGCAGCAAACGGCTGCTCCCGCGGCTCCGGAGGGGCCGGCCAAGCTGGAGGCCTTCGAAGTCACGGGCTCCCGGGTCAAGCGGCTCGATTACGAGACCCCGGTGCCCGTGATCACCTTCACGGCGGAAAGGATCGAGGAGAAGGGCTACGCGACGCTCGGGGAGTTCGTGCAGAGCCTCCCGTACAACAGCGCGACGGCCAACTCGGAGTTCACGACCGCGAGCTTCATCACCGGCGCCTCGACGGTTAACCCGCGCGGACTCGGCTCCAATCGCGTACTCACGCTCGTGAACGGCCGCCGCGCGGTGCCCTACGCCCTCACCAACAGCGCCAGCGGCACTCCCCAGACCGTCTTCAACTTCAACAGTATCCCCGCCTCCGCCATCGAGCGGATCGAGTTCCTCAAGGACGGTGCGTCCGCCTTGTACGGCTCCGACGCGATCACGGGTGTTTATAACCTGATTCTCCGGAAGAATTACGTGGGGTCCTCGGTGGATCTCTCCCTCTCGAACACGATCGGGCACGACACTCTGAGCCGGCGGCTGAGCGTCTTTACCGGACTGGCGCGCGACGGTTGGGAGATCACCGCGGGGTTCAACTACCAGAGCCGCAACGCCAATTTCCTCTCCGATTTCGGGGTCACGACGACCGACTTCCGCTTCCTCGGGGTCAAGGGGGCCAATCAGAACAGCACGATTTTCCGTCCGAGCTATCTCGCCCTCACCGCTGCGCAGGCGACGGCGGCCGGTCTCGGCACCGCTTCGGGGTATTACATCATCAACGGCGGCCAGCCCGCCGCCAGTCCCACCAAGGCCAGTTTCACCTACGTGGGTACCTCGACCGTGGGAATCCCGAATTCCAACCGGCTCGATTTCGCCAACAACACGATGATCTACCCCGAGAGCGAAAGCTTCGGCGGCTACGTCGGCGTGAACCGCACGCTACGCGGCGGCGTGACCGCCTTTGCCCAGATCATGTTCAACCGCGGTTTCACGCACTACGAGTTCACGCCCTACGGCTACACCACGTCGCTGGCCGGGATAACTTTTCCCGCGACCAATCCCTACAATCCCACCGGCCTCTCGCTTACCGGCACGTCCACGTCCGCGCCATGGACGTTCCGCGGCACCATCCGCCCGGTACGCGAGGTCAAGACCGCCACCGCCTCGGCGCTCGCCGGGCTCCGCGGCACGATCGGTCGCGGCTGGAGTTGGGAGACCGGCGTCAGCTACGGGCAGAACGAGACCATGCGCGACACCGACCTGATCCGCGCGGCCGACCTCCAGGCCGCCCTCAACGGCACGACGCGCGCCACCGCCTTCAATCCGTTCGGCCCCTCCGAGGACCCCAATCTTGAGGCGCGCCTCTACACCCGCTCCCGCGGTCTCGACGGCCGAATCTCCTCGCTGACGTGGGATGCCAACCTCAGCGGAGCGCTGTTCCGCCTGCCGTTCGCCGGCGCTGGCGACTTTGGCTTCGCCGTCGGGGCCGAACACCGCCGCGATCACCTTCGTTCCAATCCTGAGCCGAACAATTTCATCGGGTTCACCGCCACCACGCCCTACGAGGGCCGCCGCCGGATCAGCGCGGGTTTCCTCGAGGCCTCGGTCCCGCTCCGGAAGTGGCTCGAATTCCAGCTCGCGGTGCGGCACGAGCGCTACAGCGACTTCGGAGAGACCACCAAACCGAAGTACAGCGGCAAGGTGCGGCTGCCCGCCAACCGTTTCGTGAATGTGCTGCTGCGCGGGTCATGGTCGGAGTCGTTCAAAGCCCCCGACATCGGCCAGCTCTACCAGCCCCAGTCCTTCGCGGTCACGTCTGCGAGCATCAGTGACCCGCTGCGGCCGCAGGACGGCGCCCGCCAACTGCGGGTGCTCGTCGGCGGCAATCCCGCCCTGAAGCCCGAGGAGGGAACCGTGCAGTACGCCGGCGCGGTCTTCGAGGTTCCGGCACTTCGCGGTCTCAGTTTCAGCGTCGATCACTTCGACATCAAGGTGCGCAACGTGATCACGACGCTCGGCGCCAGCTACCTCCTGAGTGCGGAGGGGGGGCGGCTTTTCCCCAACGCCGTCGTGCGCGACAACTCCACCCAGAATCCCGGACCGATCTCCTTTCTCTACGGCATTTCCAACAATCTTGGCCTGCAGTTGTTCCGAGGCATCGACTACGGCGCCCGCTACTCGTTCCGCACCTCCCGGCTCGGCAGTTTCACTCTCACCGCGGACGCCACCCAGATCCTCAAGCGCGGGTCGGACGCGGGGCAGGGGGCGGGTTTCTTCGATAACACGGGGCTCTATTTCGACGTCGAGTGGCGCTACAACTACGGCGTCTCGTGGCGCCGCAACAACTGGGGCGCGAGCGTTTCCGCCGACGTCATCGGGAAGTTTTTCAACGACCGTCAGGCCACGGCCATTTTCCCCGGCTGGGGCGAGAACGTCTACGCGGTCATCAGCCCCGCGCTCACCTACCGCGGCTTCAAGCGCACCACGATCACCGTCGGCTCGACCAACGTCCTAGACAAGCGGCCGCCTCCGAACGGTTTCCTCGTGCTCGGTTTCGATGACCGCGCGTACGGCGCCGGCGCCCTCGGTCGCACCGTCTCGCTGCGGATCCGTCGCGAATTCTGACGGTCCCGCTTGGCCGGTAATTCTCCGTTGCGCGGCGACCGCCGGCCGGCCAAGGCTGCGCCGTTCTCAAAAACCGCCGGCTGTTCCGGGATTCTCGCTCGGGCCGCCGCCCCGCCCCCATGAAAAACCACCCCCCGTCGTTGCGTCCCGTAGTCGGTCTCGTCCTCCTCCCGCTCCTCGCGGCCGCTCCCGCCGTCGGCCAGTCCGCGGCTCCCTCGGGTCCCACTCAGCTCGAGAAGTACGAGGTCACCGGTTCCCTGATCAAACAGGCGGAGATGGAAGGCCCATCCCCGCTGCGGCTGATCACGCGCGAGGAGATCGCCCTCTCGGGCATGGACAACCTCACCGACATCATGCGCGACATGCCGGAGGCGACCAACCTCGGTATCAACGAGGGCGGGACTACCACCGCCGTTCGCGGCGCCTCGGCGATCGACCTCCGTTTCCTGGGGCCCAACAACACCCTCGTTCTGGTCGACGGTCGGCGCGTCGCTCCCAACGGCATCAGCAGCGGCGGCACCGTCTTCGTCGATCTCAACCGGATCCCCGTCTCGATCATCGAGCGCGTCGAGGTGCTGAAGGACGGCGCCTCGGCGGTGTACGGGTCCGACGCCACCGCGGGGGTCATCAACATCATCACCCGCAAGGATCACGTCGGCCTCGAGGTGACGGCGCGCTACGGCAACTACTTCAACACCGACGGAGGCGAACAATCGTACTCCCTCTTCGCCGGCACCCGCGCGAAGGGGCTGCGGGTCAATGTCAACGCCTCCTACACGTCGCGTAACGCCAACGCCGCGACCGACCAGCCGTTCTCCGCCAACGCCGACCAGACCGAGCGCTGGCGGGCCTACGACGCGGTGAAGTACGCCTCGGCCTTGCGGCCGACCGCGACTGCGACCAGCGCGTTCGACGGGCGCTCCGGCACCGGTCCGTACGCCACCGTCGGCATCCCCACCGCTTCCCAGCTCGCGAACAACGGCCTGACGGCCGTCGCTATCCGGAACCCTCTCACTGGTGCCACCGCCACCTTCCTCCCGGGCACCGGCGGAGTGGCCGCGGGTACGCTCGGCAGCTCGGGGAACTACGCGTCGGTACCGCGGGGCAACAACCCCGCGCGACCGACCGCCGAGCAGTTCGTGGCCCGCGCCTATCCGGCTGGCGAATTCAGCAACTCCTACAATTTCCAGCCTTTCGTCTGGAACGTGCCCGAGCGCCAGACGCGGAACATCAGCGTGGGCCTCGGTTATGACCTGCCGTGGAATATCAGCTTCGAGGCAGCCGTGCTCGCCGGCCGCATTCAGTCCGAGACCCGCCTCGCGCCTTCGCCGGCCTCGACCGCGGGCGACAACGACATCCTCGTCCCCGCCTCAAACTACTACAACCCGTTCGGCATTCCGGTCGCCTTCACCTACCGCCCGCTCGAGGTGGGCCCGCGCATCGCGCGCATCACAAGTGAATCCCAGGGCTACCGCGCCGGGTTGCGCGGGCTGGTGCTCGGGCGCTTCGATTGGGACCTCGGCTGGTCCTACACCAAGAACTCCTCGATCGACTACACCTTCAACGCGATCAGCGAGAGCAAGCTGCGCGCGGCCTTGGCGAAATCGACGCCCGACGCGCTCAACATCTTCGGCGGCCCGACTTTCAAGAACGACCCCGCGACCATCAACAGCATCAAGACCGTCACTTCCGCCTCGGGCAACGCCGACACGACATTGGTGGACGGCCGGGTCACCACCACCGAGCTCTTCTCCCTGCCGTGGGGCCGCGTCGGCGCCGCCGCCGGGCTGCAGCATCGCGTCGAGCATTTCAATTCCACGAACGACCCCCAGTCGACCTACCTCAATGACATCATTGGCCAGGTACGGCTCGCCGATCCCACCAACGCGGGTCGCACCGTCGACGCCGCCTCGCTGGAACTGCGGCTGCCCCTGGTGAAACAGGGGCGTTACCGCTTTCTGTACAGCGTCGAGTTGGGCGGCGCCGCCCGCTTCGAGCGTTTCAGCGACGGCTACGACAGCGGCATCAAGCCCGGCGCGCGGCTGGCATTCCGTCCGACCCGCAGCCTTCTGTTGCGGGGATCCTACAGCGAGACGTTCCGTTCACCGACGTTGCCGCAGCTCTACGGCGGGGTGCGAGAGAGCCTGGTCAGCAGTCTGCCCGATCTCCGCCGGCCGCAGGCTCTCACCGGGGATCCCGTCGACGCCAGCACCTACCAGCGTCTCGTGCGCACGGCGGGCAACCGGAACCTGAAGCCTGAGGACGGAGTCACCAAGCAGACGGGCTTCGTGTTCGATGTGCCCGGACGACTCTTCCGCGGCCTGTCGCTCGAGTTCACCCATGGCATCATCGAGCAGAAGAACCTCATCACCTCGGGCCTCGGCACCACGTTCATTCGCCAGAACGAGCTCACCAGCACGGGAGATCTCGTGGTGCGCGACCCGCAGTCCGAGACCTACCGCAACAACACCACGGCCGGCATCGCGATCCTCGCCGGCGCGGGCGGCGTCACACGGCTGGTCCAGCCCGGGGAGTCCGTCACCGTTCCGGGGCGGATCCGCTTCATCACCGACTCGGCCGTCAACCTCGCGCAGCAGATGGTGCGCTACTACGACTACGGGATCCGCTACCGCCTGCGGACCTCCGGCTTCGGCAGCTATTCGTTCTCCAGCAACTGGACCTACATGGGTTTTTACTCCGCTCGCCGGTTCCAGAACGACCCGGTGGTGAGCAGCGTCGGCCGCAGCCTGCCGCGCTACCGCGGCCAATCCTCGCTGTTCTGGCAGCACCGCTCCTGGGCCGCTAGCCTGTCGTCCACCTACATCCACCGCTATCGCGATCTCACGCGTGACGGCTGGGAGGTCGGCCGCTACCACACGTTCGGCAGCAGCTTGAGCTACGGATGGGACAAACGTTCCAAGCTCGGAGATCTTCGGCTCACCCTCGGGCTCGACAACATGTTCGACCGCCAGCCGCCGCTCGACAATTCCAACGTCGGCTACAACCAGGGCCTGGTGGGCCGTCCCGGCGGGCGTTTCGCCTACCTGAGCGCGCGCCGGTCCTTCTGATTCGCCGGGGTCCCGTCAGCCCGGTGGTGATTCCAGCCGGCGGCGCGCCCACGCCAGCGCGCCTTCCTCATCGCGGAAGGCGCCGTCCAGCTGGGCTTCGAACGCCGCGTCGAGGATCACCTTCATCGCGGGCCCGGGCGGGATGCCGAGCTTGATGAGGTGGCGGCCCAGTAGCACCGGCCTCGGTGCGAGCCGGTCCAGCTCCAGGGCGCGCGCCTGCGCGACGAGCGCATCGATCCTCCGATGGACCTCCGGAGTCGCCAAGGGCGGCCTTCCGTCCGCGTCGGCCCGCATCACCGCGGCCAGTTCCTCGATTGTCGCCGGCGCCAGTCGCCGCGCCAGCCGACGTACCGCGGAGGAGGAGAGTTCCGCCTGGCCGCTGAAATGCGCGAGATGATTGACGACCAGCGCCCGCACGGGCTCATCCAGCCGCAATGGCGCCCCGATCCGTCGCAAAAATCGCACGGCCGGTTCGCCTCCCGCCGCTTCATGCCCCGGGCTCACCCAGCGTTGCCGACCTTTCTTCTCCGCCAGCGCCGTGGTCGCCGGCTTCCCGAAATCATGCGCGAGCACGGCGAACATCAGGCGTTCGCGACGCGACGGGTCCGTGCCCTGCCCGGTGGCCGCCGTTGCCAGGGCGTCAAGGCAATGACCGGTGTGCGCGAAGACATCCCCCTCCGGATGCCACTCCGGATCCTGGGGTGTGCCGCGCAGCGCGGCGATCTCCGGGAAGTGCGCCAGCCAGCCTGTTTCCTCAAGAACCTGCAGGCCCCGGGATGGACGTATCGCCTTCAAGGCCCACTTCTCCCATTCGCCCCACACGCGCTCGACGGGCAGTTCGGCGAACGAGTCCGCGATCCCTCGGCACAACGCTGCTGTGGCCGGCGCGAGCGTGAGCTCGAAACGCGCCGCCAGCTGAAAGGCGCGCAGGACCCGCAACGGATCCTCGATGAAAGCGGCGCTCGTGTGACGCAGCACGCGCGCGCGCAAGTCCGCCTGTCCGCCGTGGGGATCGATCAGATTGCCCGTGAAGGGATCGACGGCGATCGCGTTGAGGGTGAAGTCCCGGCGCGCCGCCGCGGCCGCGTCGTCGAGCCCGGGGTCGGGCGCGACCGCGAATCCGCGGTGTCCCGAACCGGTCTTGGACTCCCGGCGCGGGAGCGAGAAGTCGTACTCCTCGCCGGTCGCGCGGCTCCGCACTTTGATCACCCCGAAGCTGCGGCCCACGATGTCCGTCGCGCCGAAGGGCTCCAGGTCCCGGTGCAGCGTCTCGAAGTCGATTCCGCCGACCTCGACGTCGAAGTCCTTGGGGGGCAACCCGAGCAGCCAATCGCGCACGCCGCCGCCGACGATTCGCGGACGACCATGCCGTCGCACCGCCTGCAGCATCGCCCGCAGGTCCTCGGGTAGCGGCAGGATGGAACTCATGCGCGCTCGCGGCGGGGCATCGCCTGAATCGCGACCAGCGCCCAGCCGGCGATCAGGGCGATCCCGCCCAAGGGTGTGACGGGTCCGAGCCAGCGCGGGCCTCCGGTCGCCAGCCAATAAAGAGACCCCGAGAAAAGGACGACACCGGCCACCCAGAGTTGCGTCACCCAGTCCCGCGCGCTCGCTTCGGCGTCCGGCAGGTGCCGTCTCCATACCGCCCATCCGACCAGCGCGACGGCGTGCAACAGATGGTACTGCGCCGCGGTTTCCCAGACGCCGGTCATCCCGCGCTCAAGCAGCCGGGCCTTCAGCGCATGCGCCCCGAGCGCGCCGAGCGCCACGCCTGTTCCGCCGAGCAGACCGGCGGCGAGGAGGGCGGTGCGGGAGGAAAGCGGGATCGCGGAGGGCATGGTTCACTTTCCGCACGGCGGTCGCCGGAAACAAGCGCGCAACGGACGGAAGGCGCGGCTTGAAGATTCCCGCGACGACTGGTTACTTCACCCTCTTTTTCCCATGCTCGAGTCCGAGAAGAAGGATAACCCGATCAATCCGGCGGCCGACGCGAAGCCCGCCGAGGCATCCGCCCAGGCGGCTCCAGACCTGGCCTCCCAGCTTGCCGCGGCCAAGGCCGAGGCTTCCGCGAATTACGACCGTTTCCTTCGCACCGCCGCCGATCTGGAGAATTTCCGACGCCGGGCGCTGCGCGAAAAGGACGAGTTGCGTACAGCCGCCACGGGCCGGGTGTTGGAGGACATCTTTCCGGTGCTCGACACCCTCGCGATGGCCGCCGCGGCCGCGCGGCAGCCGGGTGCGGAGCTCAAGGGCGTGGCCGACGGGGTTGAGATGGTTCTCAGCCAGATGCGGTCGGCGCTCGCCGGTCATGGACTCAAGGAGATCAACCCGGTCGGCCAGGCCTTCGACCCGCACCAGCATCAGGCCATTTCCCACCAGGCTTCCGCCGAGGTGAAGGAGGAGAATGTCGTGCAGGTCGTGCGCGTCGGTTACTCCCTGAATGGGCGCCTCCTGCGGCCTGCCTCCGTCATCGTGTCCAGCGGCCCGGCCAAGGAGGCCGCGGCAGTCTGATCCGGCCGCGCCGTCCACCACCATGGCCAAGGAAGACTACTACGAACTGCTCGGCGTCGAGAAATCCGCCTCCGCCGAGGAGTTGAAGAAGGCGTACCGCAAGAAGGCGGTGCAGTTCCATCCCGACAAGAATCCCGGGGACAAAGCCGCGGAGGAGATGTTCAAGAAGGTCTCCCACGCCTACGAGGTATTGAGCGACGCGGAGAAACGCGCGGCCTACGATCGTTATGGCGCGGCGGCGTTCGAAGGCGGGGCAGGTGCCGCTGGTCCGCGTGGCGCGGGTGGGATGGGCGGCGGCGGGTTCCATGATCCGTTCGACATTTTCCGCGAGGTTTTCGGCCAGCAGGGCGGCCGTGGCGGCGGGGGAATTTTCGAGGAGATGTTTGGCGGCGGGGGTGGGGGAGGAGGAAGGGACGGCGCCGATCTCCGGTATGACCTCGAGATCACCCTCGAGGAAGCCGCCCGCGGCGTGGAGAAGGAGATCTCCTTCCGGAAACAGATGGCGTGCGAGCGGTGTGACGGCTCCGGCGCCGAGCCGGGATCGAAGCGCGTCACCTGCGCGACCTGCCGGGGCGCCGGCCAGGTGCGGAGGTCCGGCGGGATTATCACTTTCACCCAGACCTGTCCGTCGTGCGGCGGAGTCGGCACCCGGATCGAGAAGCCGTGCTCCAGCTGCCGCGGCGAGGGTCGGGTCGCGCGCAACACCAAGCTCAACGTGCGCATTCCTCCCGGCGTCGACACCGGTTCCCGGCTCCGCTCCAGTGGCAACGGTGAAGCCGGTCTCGCAGGCGGCCAACCAGGCGACCTCTACATCGTGCTCTCCGTGAAGGAGCACGAGCTCTTCGAGCGCCAGGGCGACGACCTGTTCTGCGAGATCCCGATCAAGTTCACGCTCGCCTCCCTTGGCGGGTCGATCGAGGTCCCCACGTTGTCGGGCAAGGCTTCGCTCAAGATCCCGCACGGCACGCAGAGCGGCACTACGTTCCGGCTGCGTGGCCGCGGCATGCCGAGCCTGCGGGGCGGCGCGCAGGGGGACCAGCTCGTGCGGGTGCAAGTTGAGGTGCCGACCGCGCTTTCCTCCGATCAGCGCCGGCTCCTCGAGGAATTCGCCCGCGTGAGTGGCGACGCCGCCGAGCCGACGTCGCGTTCGTTTTTCGAGAAGGCGAAGAAGTTCTTCTAGCCCCTCCCGTCGAGGCCGGTCGGTCTCGACTCGGCTTGGCTCGCGCGGTAGCGAAAGGGGAGTTTTTGCTCCCCATGAAGAAGTTCGCGCGCTTGTTCCCCTTTTTCCTGTTTTGCTCGGCCGCCTGCGCGGCGGCCGACGCTCCGTCCGCCGGCCAGTCGGCGCCGCCCGCCGCCGCGAAGTCCGATGTCCGCAAGGGCAAGGGTAAGAGCGGCAAGGCGGCCGCCAAACAGGCCGAAGCCAAACCGGTCGTGGGACCGCACGCCGATTTCCCGCTCCCGGCGGCCGCGACCACCGCGCGGCCTCAGGGCATCGCGGCGCCGGGTGACGGGGAGCGCGTTGTCCTGCTCGGCAACGGACTCGCGGAACGCGACGTTTACTACTCTCGCATCGAGACCGAGCTCCAACTGCGGTTTCCCGGCAGGAAACTCATCCTGCGCAACATGGGTCGTCCCGGGGATACGCCCGCGTTCCGCCCGCATCCGGCCCGTGTCTCCCAGTGGGCTTTTCCCGGCGCGGAAAAGTTCCGGCCCGAATACGCTTCCCACAACGGCAAGGGATTCTTCCCCACGCCCGACCAATGGCTGACGCACTTGAAGGCCGACACCATCGTCGCCTTCTTCGGTTACAACGAGTCCTTCGACGGCCCGGATCGCGTGGGCAATTTCGAGGCGGAGATGGACGCTTGGGTGAAGCACACGCTCGCGCAGGCCTACAACGGCCGCAGCGCTCCGCGTCTCGTGTTGGTCTCGCCGATCGCGTTCGAGGACCTCTCCGCCACGCGCGACCTGCCCGACGGCCGCCGGGAGAACGCCAACCTAGCGCTTTATGCCGCCGCGATCGGCCGGGTCGCGAGCCGCTACCAACTCACGTTCATCGATCTCTTTGCGCCGACGAAGGCGCGTTACGACCGTCCCGGCCGTCCGTTCACGATCAACGGCTTCGCCCCCACGGAGGCCGGCTACCGCGAACTCGCCACGTTGCTCGCCGACGGGATGTACGGTGCCGCGCCGGCCGGACGCTCGGAGGCCGATGCCGCTCTCGTGAACGCCGCGGTCAAGGAGAAGGACTGGCTGTGGAACAACGACTACAACCTCGTCAACGGCGTCCACACCCACGGCCAACGCTACCTGCCGTACGGCCCGCAGAACTATCCCGACGAGGTGCGCAAAACCCGGGAGATGATGGCGCTGCGCGATACCTTGATCCACGACGTTGTTTCCGGCCGGAAGCGCGACCTGGCGGTGGACGATGCCCGCACGCACGCCCTGCCGCCGGTGCCGACGAACTTCAAGCCGGGCGGCGCGATGGGCACAATCGAGTACCGCGGGGGCCGGGAAGTGGTGTCGGATCTCAAGGTGATGGACGGCTTCAAGCTCGAGCTGTTCGCGTCGGAGCGGGAGTTTCCGGACCTCGCCAATCCGGTGCAGATGTCGTTCGACAACCGAGGTCGCCTCTGGGTGGCCGTGATGCCCAGCTACCCGCACTGGCGCCCCGGTGATCCCAAGCCCAACGACAAACTGCTGATACTCGAGGACACGGATGGCGACGGTCGCGCCGACAAGCAGACCACCTTCGCCGACGGCCTTCATCTTCCCATCGGCTTCGAGTTTGCCCCCGAGGGCGTCTACGTCGCGCAGGAGCCCAACCTCGTGCTGCTGGTGGACGAGAATGGCGACGACCGCGCGGACCGCATGGAGATGCTGCTGCACGGTTTCGACACCCACGATACCCACCACGCGATCTCGGCCTTCTGCGCGGACGCGTCGGGCGCCTTCTACCTCTGCGAGGGCCGGTTCCTGCACTCGCAGGTCGAGACTCCCTACGGCCCGCGCCGGTGCAATGACGGCGGGGTGTGGCGCTTCGATCCCAAGAGCTTCCGGCTCGAGCGCTACAGCCAGGCGGATTACAGCAACCCCTGGGGCGTCTCCTTTGACCGTTGGGAGCAATGCTTCATTTCCGATGCGTCGGATGGCATGAACTGGTGGGCGCTGCCGCTTTCGGCGAAGATGCCCTACGGGGTGGAGATCGCAAAGACGCGCACGTTCGTGCCGAAGCGATCGCGGCCCACCTCCGGCTCGGAATGGGTCTCCTCGCGGCATTTCCCCGACCACCTGCAGGGGCAGTTCATGATCTGCAACAGCATCGGGTTTCTCGGCATCTCGCTCGCATCAGTGCGGGACGACGGGGCGGGCTTCCTCGGCTCGCTGGCCGGCGATCTCGTTTCGGGTAACAACCCCAACTACCGGCCGGTCGATCTCGAGTTCGCCCCCGACGGATCGCTGTACTTCGTGGACTGGCACAGCGCGTTGATCGGACACATGCAGCACAACGCCCGTGATCCGAACCGCGATCACGACCACGGTCGCATCTATCGCATCACTTATCCGGCACGTCCGCTGGTCAAACCGGCCAAGGTCGCCGGCGCCTCCATCCCCGAATTGCTCGAAAACCTGAAGTTGCCGGAGTACCGCACGCGCTATCGCACCCGCCGCGAGTTGCGCGGCCGGCCCGCGTCCGAGGTTCTTCCCGCGGTTCGCGCCTGGGTCGCGAAGCTCAATCCTGCCGATCCCGACCACGAGCATCACCTCTGCGAGGCGCTGTGGGCCACGTGGGCGCAGAACCAGCCCGATGCCGGCCTGATCGCGCGGCTCCTTGGCGCCAGCCGCCACGAGGCCCGGGCTGCTGCCGCCAGCGTGCTGCGCTTTGCCCACGACAAAGTGCCCGACGCCACTGCGCTGCTGCTGCGGGCCGCCCGCGATGCGCATCCGCGCGTCCGTCTTGAGGCGAAGGTCGCGGCCTCCTGGATGGACAATCCCGAGGGAGCACGGGTCGCCCTCGAGGCGTTGAAGTTGCCGCTCGACGCCTGGTCGGGACCGGTCACCAAGCAGATCTTCGAGCACACCCTGAAGGACGACGCGGAGGCACTGAGGGCATCCGGTGGGGTCGACCTTGCGGCGAACCCCGGCGCCGCGGCGTATTTCGCGGGCACCTTTGATTTTCCCAAGCCACCCAAGTCGGAGGCTGACCAGAGTTTCGGACCGACTCGCCCGCTGGAGGGCGAGGAGAACCGCATCTACCGCATCGGCAAGGAGGTCTTCCTGCGTGACGCGCACTGCGCGACCTGCCACCAGGCGAACGGCAAGGGTCTCGCGGGGGTTTATCCCCCCCTTGAGAAGTCGCCGTGGATCGATGACGACGAGCGGTTGATCAAGATCGTGCTCAAGGGCATCTGGGGCCCGATGGAGGTCAACGGCGTGACCTACGATCCCAGCAAGGGTGTCCCGCCGATGACGGGTTTTGGCGGTCTGCTGAACGACAACGAAATGGCGGCAGTGCTCAGCTATGTGCGCCAGTCGTTCGGCAACAACGGCAGCCTCATCACTTCCGAACAAGTGCGGAAGGTGAGGGAGGCCACCAAGGATCGCACCAACTTCTACACCGTGGAGGAGATCCTGAAGGAGCATCCGTTGAAGCCCTGAGTGCGCGGCCGCCGGCGGAGCGCCTGGGCCGGTCCGGCAGGTTTCGTTTTTGGAGCTGTTCTTATTTTTCCGTTCCGTGCTCTTCGGGCCCGCGCCGTCCACATTCCGGTAACCGCATCGGCGGGTTGAAACCGAGTTCTCCGCGTTGCAGCGTCCATCCCGATGACTTCTGCGGAAAAACCGGGTCGTCGGCTTTGGATCATCGCGGCCGGTCTGGCCTTTCTCACCTTTCTGCTTTTCGCGCGGGCGATCGGGAACGGGTTCGTGAACTACGACGACCCCGACTACGTCACCGCCAATGCGCAGGTGCAGGGCGGGTTAACACCGGCGGGCATTCGCTGGGCGCTCGCGGCGGGCGTGGCCTCCAACTGGCATCCGCTCACGTGGATGTCGCATCAACTCGACGTCACGCTCTTTGGACTCGATCCGCGCGGGCACCACGCGACAAGCGTGCTGTGGCACGCTCTCAACGCGGCCTTGGCCTTCCTCGCGCTGCACCGTCTCACCGGATCCTGGTGGCGCAGCG
>CAXRGI010000045.1:0-30949 GCA_964229935.1 Opitutales bacterium | reverse complement strand
CCGGGGGCGGGGAGATCACCCGTTGGCTGAACGAATTGGGCGTAACCGTGTTCCTGCTAAAGTACCGCAACGCGGAGTATGGGCATCCGGCGCCGCTGCGGGATGCCTTGCGCGCGGTCCGGATCGTGCGCAGCCGCGCGGTGGAGCTTGGCGTCGCGGTGGATCGGATCGGCATGATCGGTGGATCGGCCGGCGGCCATCTGGCTGCGAGCGCGGGAACGTTATTCGACGACCCCGAGGGTCGGACCGGAGCGGCGCTTGACGCGGTGAGCGGGCGGCCCGACTTCATGATCCTCGTCTTCCCCGTGATCTCAATGACCGCACCGCACACGCACTCGCCCTCGCGCCGTGCTCTGCTCGGAGAGCGGTATTCCCCCGCACTCGCCGCCCGGCTTTCGGTGGAAAAGCAGGTTACGGCGCGCACGCCACCTGCCTTCATCGTTCCTTCGGCCGAGGATACCGTCGTCCCGGTCGAGAATAGCCTCGATTTCTACCGCGCGCTGCGGGTGGCCGGCGTTCCGGCGGAGTTGCATCTCTATCCGCGCGGCCCGCACGGCTCGGGCATGGCGCCGGCGCTCGGGCCGACCGCGGAATGGCCGCGGCTTTGCGAAGCGTGGATGCGTTTCAACGGCTGGCTGCCGGCCCGCCGCCACCCATGAACAAGCGCTCTTATTCCCGGAGGGGATTTCTCGGCGCGGCCATGGCGGCGCCGTTCATCGCGCGCGGTGCGTCGCGCGAGCTGTTCTCCATCGGGCTGGTGGCGGACGCGCAGTACGCCGACGTGCCCGACAAGGGCACCCGCTTTTACCGGGCCTCGATCGGTAAGTTGGGAGCCGCGGTGGAGCACTTCAATCGAACCGACTTGGCGTTCTGCGTCCACCTCGGGGATCTGATCGATCGCGATTGGCGCAGCTTCGACGAAATCATGCGGCCGCTTGTGGCGAGTCGTCACCGCTGGCATCAGGTCCTCGGAAATCACGACTTCGATGTCCTCGAGGCGGAGAAGCCGCGCGTCCCGGAACGATTGGGCCTGAAGGGGCGCCACGGCGCCTTCGATCACGGTGGCTTCCGCTTCGTCATTCTCGATACCAACGACCTTAGCACCTACGCGCATCCGGCCGGCGCGCCGGAGCGGGCGGCCGCGGAGCAGGAGTTGGCGCGCTTGCAGGCCGCCAAGGTGCGGCAGGCAAAGCCATGGAATGGCGGGGTCGGCGCCGGGCAGCTGGCGTGGCTGGAGCGTGAGCTCACTGCCGCGCGGAGGAGCGGGCTGAGGGTCATCGTTTTCGCCCACCATCCCGTTTGGCCCGACAACGATCACAACGTGTGGAACGCGCCTGAGGTGCTTGCCGTGCTGGACCGCCATCCGCACGTCGTGGCGTGGCTCAACGGCCACAATCACGCGGGAGCGTTCGGCGAACGCAACGGGGTGTCGTTCGTGACGCTCAAGGGAATGGTCGAGACCGCTGCCACGACCGCCTACGCGATCACGCGATTTCTGCCCGACCGCCTGATTCTGGAGGGGCAGGGCAGGGAGCCGTCGCGGGAACTGAAGTTCCGCGGCGTTTGAAGTGGAATTTCCCGGATTTCCGAGGGAGCCCGCCTTCGGCTATAGCGGACGGATATCAGCGCAAGAGAGTGTACGGCGTTTCGGATTGTTGCGCGTACCGTGGAGCCGCGGCGGTTTGCCGCGGATTACTCGGACCCGACTGAGCCCGGTTTACTTCACCGCCGCCCAGACGCGCTGGACGTCGTCGTTATCCTCGAGGGCCTGCAGAAACTCGCCCACCTCGCCGCGCTGCGTGTCGTCCAACTCCGGATAAGTCTTCGCGATGTAGCCGAGTTCGGCGGTGATCACCGCCCAGCCGTTCTGCTTGAGCCACGCGGCGACGGAGTGCACGGCGGTCCGGTCGGTGAGAAAGCGGGCGCCGGCGTGCCCCTCGGGCACGTCGTCGTTCTGCGCATGGGAGAGCGGCTCGAACTCGTTCGCGCCGGCCTCGATGCCTGCGGCCTCCAGGTCGGCCGCGGCGTCCGGGTGGTGCGCCTCGACGATGCCCACGTGGTCGAACAGGAACTTGTTGCTGCCCGCGCCGCCCATGACGCCCTTCTTGAAGAGGACGCGCAGGTCGCCGGCGCTGCGGTTGTGGTTGTCGGTCATCACCTCGACGATCACGGGCACCTTGTGGGGCGCGTAGCCCTCGTACACCACGTGCTCAAGCGAGGCGCTGTCGCCGCCCGTGCCCGCGCCCTTCGCGATCGCGCGCTGGATGACCTCCCGCGTCACGCTCGCCTTCTTCGCCTTCTCGACCGCGGCGTGCAGCCGCGCGTTGGCGTCGAGATCGCCGCCACCGAGTTTGGCCGCGACGGTGATTTCCTTCACGAGCTTCTGCACGACCTGGCCCTTTTTCAGGTTCACGATCGCGCGTTTGGCGTGGAGCCATTGACGTCCCATGGGGAAAAAGTGGACGCGACGGCGGGAGCGCCGCAACGCCGAAGTTCCCGCCAGCGCGAAACTGCGGCCGGGGTGTTACTGCGCCTGACGCGCGGTCCGCCGCACCGACGGGCTCTGTCCGGCCGGGAGCGCCAGCAGGTCGTACTCGTCGCTGCCGGTGATGCTCACCTCGACGAAGTCGCCCACCGGGGCGGTGATCGGCAGGTAGACGCGGCCGTCGATGTCAGGGGCGTCGGCCTCGCCGCGGGCGACGCCGGGTTCATCGACGAGCACGCGGAGCTTGCGCCCCACCTGGGCGGCCGCGAGTTCCCCGGCGATGGAGCGCTGCAGCTTCATCAGCCGGTGCCAGCGCGCCTCCTTGGTCTTGGCGGGGATTTGTTCCTCCATCTTCGCGGCCTTGGTTCCTTCCTCCTGCGAATAGCGGAAGACGCCGAGGCGCTCGAAACGCGTGGAGCGGATGAACTCAGCGAGTTCGTCCACGTCGGCCTCGTTCTCGCCCGGGAAGCCGACGATGAAAGTGGTTCGGACGGCGATACCAGGGATGCCGGCGCGGATGCGGGCGATCAGGTCGCGGATATAGGCACCGCTGGTCTCCCGCTGCATGCGCTCCAGCATGCGGTCGCTGATGTGCTGGAGGGGCATGTCGACGTAGCGGGCGACCTTCGGGCATTCGGCGATCGTACGGATGAGCTCGTCGCTCCAGTGCGCCGGATGGGTGTAAAGCAACCGGATCCAGAAATCGCCCTCGATCGCGTTGAGCTCGCGCAGGAGGGTGGTGAGGGCGGTGCCGCGACGGGAATCGACGGGGGAGCGCGGCCCGGGCCGGTCCTCCCACGTGTCCATGCCGAAGAACGTGGTGTCCTGGGAGATCAGGTTGAGCTCGCGGGTACCCTCGCGCACGAGCTGGCGCGCCTCCGCCACCACACTTTCCACGGTGCGACTGCGGTGCCGGCCGCGGATGCGCGGGATGATGCAGAACGTGCAGGGGTGGTTGCAGCCTTCGGCGATCTTGATGTACGCCGAATGCCGCGGGGTGAGACGGAATCGCGGCGTGTCGTAATCGGGGATGTAGGTCGACCGGCCTTGGACCAAATTGACCGGAGCCTCGTTGGCCGCGCGCTCCCGACCGAGCAGTTCCTCGATGATCGGCGCCACCTTGGTGACCTCGTCGAGGCCAATGAAAGCGTCGACCTCGTCGTGGAGCTCCACCGCGAGGTCCTTTGAGAACCGCTGCGACATGCAACCCGCGACGATCAGCTTCTGGTTGCCGCGGCGTTTGCGGAGGCCGCGCTGCCGGTGCGCCTCGAGGATGTGGCCGATCGACTCTTCCTTCGACGAGTCGATGAAAGAGCACGTGTTGACGATCACCACGTCGGCCTGGTCGGCGTCAGGTACGACGCTCATGCCGGCCTGGTGCAGGTGGCCGACCATGATCTCGGAATCCACGAGATTCTTCGCGCAGCCGAGCGAGACGAGGCTGACTTTGGCCATGGGAAAACAAAAGCGGCGGTCGGGGAGACCGCCGCGGGTGAGGGGATCGGGCCGGACGCCTTACTTCTTCTTCGCGGCCTTGGCGCGTTCCTTCTTGCGCTTCAGGTAGGCGTGGCGGCGTTTCCGTTTGATCAGTTTGTTTAGCTGTTGGCCCATGATGTTTTGAAAAGAGGCCGCGATGTTTCAGACGCCCCGGGGTGAGTCAAGCGCCCGGACTTCTCCGCTCCCGGCCCTGAACTCCCCGCCGGGTTTGAATTTGCACCGGTACCGGTGGCGCCGCGAGATGGCGCGATGATCGTGGGTGTCCATCCCCTCGCGGGCTTCGACAAGGTCCTGCACTACCGCGTGCCGGAGCCGATGCGCGCCGAGGTGCAGGTGGGGTCGTTGGTCCGGGTGCCGATCCTGAACACGCTGCGGCTCGGCGTGGTCGGTGAGGTGGGGGCGCCGCGGGACTTCCCGGTCGATCGCCTGAAGGCGGTTGCCCAGGTTGCCTATCCGTTCCCCGCGTTCACGCCGGAGTTACTCGAGCTCGCGCGGTGGATGGCGCGCTACTACGCCTGCGGCATCGACTCGGTGATCGAGACGATGATCCCGGCGGCGGTGCGGCGCGGGGCGACGATCCGCCAGGAACGCCTGCTGACGATCGCGCACCGCGCCTCCACGGAGGAACTCGAGACGCTGACGCGGCGCGCGCCGCAGCAGGCGCGGTTATACGGTTTTCTCATCGCGCAGGTTCGGCCGCAGCCGAAGGGGCTCGTGCTGCAGCGCCTTGGGATGACGGCGGCCGTCGCGGCGGCGCTGGTGAAGCGCGGCTGGCTTCGGGAGGAGGCGCGGCGGGTGGAGCGCGTCGCGTATTCCGATGGTCATGACGCCGGCGAACTGGTGCAGGCGTTGCCGCACGCGCTGAATCCCGAGCAGCAGGCCGCGGTCGACGCACTCGCGGCGGATGTCGCGGCGGGCGGCTTCAAGGTTTCGCTGCTCCTCGGCGTGACCGGATCGGGCAAGACCGAGGTCTACCTGCGGGCGATCGACGCCACGCTGCGGGCCGGCGGCGGCGTGATGTTCCTCGTGCCCGAGGTCGCGCTCACGCCGCAGACCGTGGCGCGGTTGCGCTCGCGGCTGGAGGCGGTGGCGGGGGGACAGCGGTGCGTCGTTTGGCACAGCCATCTGAGCGAGGGGGAACGGCTCGACGGCTGGCTGGCGCGGGCCACGGGGGAGGCGCGGGTGGTGGTGGGCGCGCGGTCCGCGGTGTTCGCGCCGGTGCGGAATCTCCGCCTCGTGGTCGTCGACGAGGAGCACGAGCCGGCTTACAAGCAGGGCGAGTCGCCGCGGTACCACGGGCGGGACGTCGCGGTCATGCGGGCCAAGCTGGCCGGCGCCGTCGCCGTGCTGGGGTCCGCCACACCGTCGTTGGAGAGCTTCACCAATGTGGAGTTGGGCAAGTACCGGCTGCTGCAGCTGCCCAACCGCGTGGATGCCCGGCGGCTGCCGCACATCGAGGTGGTTGACCTGCGCATCGAGGTCACCCGCAAGCGCGGGTTTTCCGGTTTATCGGACCGGCTCGTGCGCGCGATGCACGAGCGGCTGGAGCGACGCGAGCAGACGATCCTCTTCATCAACCGTCGCGGCTACTCGTCGTCGATGCTCTGCCGCCAATGCGGCCATGTGGAAGGCTGCGGGCATTGCAGCATTGCGATGACGTACCACCGCACGGACGAGACGCTGCGGTGCCACCTGTGCGGCGATCAGCGCGGCGCGCCTGACCGTTGTCCGGAATGCGGCGCGCCCGACATCCGCTGGCGCGGCCTCGGCACGCAGCGGGTGGAGGAGGCCGTGCAACGCTTCGTGCCGCGAGCGCGGGTGGAGCGCATGGACACGGATACCATGGCGCGGAAGAACCGTTTCCGCGAGGTGCTGGCCGAATTTCGCGCCGGGCGGATCGACGTGCTGGTTGGCACGCAGATGATCGGCAAGGGGCTCGACTTCCCGAATGTCACGCTGGTGGGGCTGGTGGATGCCGACATCTCGATGCACGTGCCGGATTTCCGCGCCAACGAGCGCACGTTCCAGTTGCTGGTCCAGGTGGCCGGCCGCGCGGGCCGCGGCGACCGCGCGGGCGAGGTGATCGTGCAGACCTTCACGCCGCAATCGGAGGCGATCCAGTTTTCCAAGCGCGCCGATTTCGCCGGGTTCGCCGCCGGTGAGCTGGCGGTGCGACGGAGTTTCCGCTATCCGCCTTACCGTCATTTGATCCAGCACCTTTTCCGCGGACCCAATCCCGACAAGCTGCGGTTCTACGCCGAGCAATGGGCGAAGCTGGTGGAGCGCGAACTGGGTGACCGCGTCGAGCTGCGCGGGCCCTCCTCGGCGCCGATCGAGAAGATCAAGGACGAGTACCGTTGGCAGGTCTGGTACTTCACGTCCGGCGTCACCAAGGTCGTGGCCGATCTGGAGCGACTGCGGGCGGGCTTCAAGTGGGCCGACGACATGGTACAGGTGCTCGACGTCGACCCGGTCGACCTGGCCTGAGCGGTGGTGCCGCGGACCGGGTGGTTCGTGAAGATGAAGCCCCGGATTCGGTGGGCGAACAGACGTATGCCGCGGTCAGACGAGCGGGAACAGACGCACCGCCACTAGGATGATCAGGAATCCGATCACGCCCATCAGCGCGAACATCACGGACATCGTGCGCAGCGTCTCGCGCTCGGTTAGCCCCGCGGTGCGGGACAACACCCAGAATCCGCTATCGTTCATCCAAGGCACGAGCTTGGACGCGCAACCGATGGTAAGCGCGAGGTAGACCGGGTGGAAACCCAGCGTCTCCGGGGCGGCGAACGAGCCCACGATCCCGACGCTCGTCACCATCGCCACGGTGGCCGACCCCTGTGCGATGCGGACGAGCGCGGTGAGCACAAACGCGAGGGGCAGCACGCCGATGCGGTAGGTGACCGCGAATTCCCGGATGCGTTCGCCAACTCCAGTCTCCTGCAGGCAGCCGCCGAATACGCCGCCGGCCGCCGTGATGAGGATGATCGTGCCGGCGTCGGCCAGCGCGGCCTGCACGTGCTGCCGCAGCTTCGCGGCGTCCATGCCGGGACGCAGCGCCAGGGTGAGAAGCGCGAGCGCGGCCGAGAGTGTGAGGGCGATGTTGGGATGGCCGACCACGGCGAGCGCGCGGGCGAGGCCGGCCGGCAGAAACCCGAGATCGCTGAAGGTTTCCCCGGAGATGAGCACGACGGGCAGGACGATCGGGGCGAGCGAAAGCGCGAGTGAGGGGAGCTGTTCATCCCGCAGGCCGGAGGCGGGCGACAGCATGTGCGCGGCTTCGCCGGAAACCGCCCGCAACGGCGTCGGCCAGCGGCGATTGGCCCACCACGCGTAGGCGAGGCCGCACGAGGCGGTAAGCGTGCTGAGCACGAGTCCGCCGAGGATCATCACGCCGATGTCGACCTTCAGCGCCGTGGCGGCGAAGAGCGGTCCGGGGGTCGGCGGCACCAGCGAGTGGGTCATGGTGGTGCCGACCGCGATCGCGAGCACGTAGAGCAGGTAGTCGCGGCCCGTGCGCGCCGCCAACGCCCGGGCGAGGGGGATGAGCAGCAGGAAGACCGTGTCGAAGAACACGGGCACGCCGAGGATCAGTCCGCTGACCCCGAGCACCACCGGGGCCCGGCGTTCTCCGAAGGTGTTCAAGGCCGAGCGTACGATCCGTTCGGCGCCTCCGCTGTGCAGCAGGCAGCCGCCGACCACCGACGCCATCGCGATGAGGACGCCGAGGTTGGCGCAGGCGGAACCGAACTTCGACGCGAGCTTGGTGCCGAGCGGCTCGGCGGCCCGCGCCGACGCCTCGGCCGGGCTCTTCTTCTGGGCCAGCAGGGAGCGCTCGATGTTTTCCGGCGGCGTCAGCGCCGCGACCACGATGGCCGCGGCCATCAGGGCAAGGAAGGCATGGAGGCGGAGCCAGACGATGCCGCCAATGACGACGATCACGCCGACCAGAAGGAGCAGGAGGGGGTCCATGCGGGGCGCCGTGACTCAAAGACGCCGCGGGACCGAGGCAAGCGCGCGTCGCGGGGCGCGCGGTCTCAAGACAGCATCACGGTTGCTCCGGGTTCGGGCAGCGCGAAGTCCTCCTCGCCGAGCCCCGCGGCGGCGCGGGCCGCGAGGAAGTCCCGCGGGGCGTCCTCGTGGCCGTCGTCGGCGAGCGGAAAGCAGCCGAAGTGCATCGCGAGACTGCGGCGGGCGCCGATTTCCCGGTGGATCCGTACCGCTTCCGCTGGATCGCAATGCATGCCGCGCATGAACCAGCGCGGCTGGTAGGCCCCGATCGGGATCAGCGCGAGGTCGAAGGCGCCGAGGCGGGAAGCGATCTCCCCGAAACCATCGAAATAACCGGTGTCTCCGGCGAAATAAACCCGGCGTCCGGCGGCTTCGATCACGAACCCGCCCCAGAGCGTCATCATCCGGTCCGTGATGCCGCGCGCGGAGAAATGCTGCGCGGGTGTGACGGTCACGCGCACCCCGGGACGGGGTGAGTGGCTCTGCCACCAATCGAGTTCAACCGCCTCCCCGAGGCCCTCCTCAGCGAGGAAACGTCGGTTGCCCAGCGTCGTGATCACCGGGGCGCCGTGCGTCGCGCGAAGGCGGCGCAGGGTCGGCACATCGAGGTGGTCGTAGTGGTTGTGACTCACCAGGATGAGGTCGATGGGCGGGAGCCGATCGAATGGAATCCCGGGTGCGTGCACCCGGCGCGGGCCCGCCCAACCCACGGGACTGCAGCGCTCGGACCAGATCGGATCGGTGAGCACGGTGAAGCCCGGGAACTGGAGGAGAAAAGTCGCGTGGTTGACGAAGGTGACCTTCCAACTCGCGCCCGCGGGTGCCGGGTTGAGGCGGGGGACCGCCGTGACGGGCACGGATTCCGGCCAAGGGCCCTGGGAGCGGCCGAGTTGCCAGCGCAGCAGCGAGCCGAGGCCGCGGGGTTCCACCCCGCCCGGATTGAAGAAGCGAAAGCCGTCGCAGTGGTCGCTCACCGCGAAAGGCGCGAAACTTGGATCTCCGGCGGAGTTCGCCCGCGCCAGAGCAGTCCAGCCCAGGAGGCCGGCCGCGCGGAGGAAGAGGCGGCGGGTGAACGGCATGGGCGCGACCATGGAAGCCTGCGTGTGTTTCGCAAGGGGACGCGTCGCGGCTCGCACCCGCGCTTGCGCCCGGGGCACGGGCCGCTTCGCTTCGCGGAATGGCGAGTTTCCCCACCACTCCCGGCGCCCGCGAACACACCTTCGACGCGATCGTGATCGGTTCCGGCATCAGCGGCGGCTGGGCCGCGAAGGAACTGTGCGACCGCGGCCTGCGCACCCTCGTCCTCGAGCGCGGCCGCAATGTCGAACACCTCAAGGATTATCCCACCGCGGTGGCCAATCCATGGGATCTGCCCCGCCGCGGGCGTCTCACTCACGAGGTCGTGCGCGACAATCCGATCGCCAAGAAATGTTACGCCTTCGACGAGGCGACCTCGCATTTTTTCGTGAAGGACGCCGAGCATCCGTACCAGCAGGAGAAGCCGTTTGACTGGATCCGCGGCTACCAGGTCGGTGGAAAATCCATCATCTGGGCGCGGCAGACCCAGCGCTGGAGCCGCTTCGACTTCGAGGGGCCCGCCCGGGACGGTTTCGCCGAATGGCCCATCGGGTACGAGGATCTCGCGCCGTGGTACTCGCACGTCGAGCGCTTCTCGGGCATCAGCGGTAATCGCGACGGGATCGAGGAACTACCCGACGGCGAGTTCCTTCCGCCGTGGGAACTCAACACCGTCGAGCGCCATCTGCGCGGCGGGATCGAAAAGAGCTTCGCGGGGCGGCGGGTCGTCATCGGTCGCTGCGCCCACCTCACGGAGCCGCAGCCGATCCACCTCGAGCAGGGACGCGGCAAGTGCCAGGCGCGCAACACGTGCTACCGCGGGTGCCCGTTCGGCGGGTACTTCTCCTCGGTCTCTTCCACGCTGCCCTGGGCCGCGCGCACCGGCCGCCTCACGCTTCGCCCGAATTCCGTCGTCGAGAGCATCCTCCACGACGGCGCCACGGGCCGCGCCAGCGGCGTGCGGGTGGTCGACGCCGTCACGCGCCAGGTCACCGAGTTCCACGCGCGCGTCATTTTCGTCAACGCCGCCTGCCTCAACACGAACCTCATCCTCCTCAACTCACGCTCGGCGCGGTTCCCCGCGGGCCTGGGTGACGACCACGGGCTGCTCGGCCGATACGTCGCGTTCCACAATTACCGCGGCAGCTTGTCCGCCTCGGTCGACGGCTTTCTCGACTCCTATTACTCCGGCCGCCGCCCCACCCAGGCGATGATGCCGAACTTCCGGAATCTCCGCCGCCAGGAGACCGATTTCCCGCGCGGCTACATGGTGTTCTTCAGCGCCTTCCGGCCGGGCTGGACGCAGGGCGACGGCACGCCGGGCGTCGGGGCCGCCTTCAAGGAGCGCATCACGAAGCCCGGGCCGTGGCGGATCTCGATGATGATGCAGGGCGAGACCGTGCCGCTCCGGGAGAACCACGTGCGCCTCTCGACCGACCGCAAGGACCCTTGGGGTATCCCGCAGCTTGTGACGTCCATCGGCTACACCGACGACGATGTCCGCATGGTGAAGGACTTCCTGCGGGAGGGTGAGGCGATGCTCACCGCCGCCGGCGCCACGGGCATCCGCACGCTCGACGATAAGCGGAACCCGGGCCTCGACATCCACGAAATGGGCGGCGTGCGCATGGGGAAGGACCCGAAGAAGTCCCTGCTCAACCGCTGGAACCAGCTCCACGCCTGTCCAAACGTCTACGTAACCGATGGCGCCAGCATGGCCTCGACCGGCGTGCAAAATCCCTCGCTCACCTTCATGGCGCTCGCCGCCCGCGCGGCGAACCATGCGGCCGACGAGATGAAGAAAGGAAACCTGTGACTCGCCGCGAATTACTCCTTCGTTCCGCCCGGCTCGCCGGGGTCGCATCCGTCTGGGCCGCCTTGCCCTCCGGCACCTGGGCAGCGCTGCCGGCGCCCGCCGGCTGGAGCGCTGACGAGGAAAAGGCGCTGGATCTGATCGGCGACACCATCCTGCCGGCTACGCCGGGCTCGCCGGGTGCGGCGTCGGTGGGGATCGGCCGCTTCATCACGCGCATGACCGAGGACTGTTTTGCACCGGAGGCCGCCGTCGCGCTGCGCCGCGGGTTGCGTGAGATCGAGGCGGCGGCGCGCGAGGCGCACGGGCGCGGCTGGCTGCAATTGTCGGCCGTCGAGCGTGAGGCCCTGCTCACCGCGTACGAGACCCGGAGCAAACCCGCGGCGCCGGGCGGCGTGAATCCGTTCGCGCACCTGAAGCGCCTGACGTTGCTCGGCTATTTTACCTCGGAGCAGGGCGCGACGAAGGCGCTGCGCTACGATCCGGTGCCCGGGACCTACCGCGGTGCCGTCCCGCTCGCCGCCGGGGATCGCGCGTGGGCGCATTAAACCCGTCGCCGCGGGCGGTTTGACCGGCCCCTTTCGCGACGTTCCATCCCGTCCAGCATGTCCGGTCGCTCACCGACGCTTCGTCTCCTCGCGCTGATCGGCGCCGTTTCCGGCTTCGTCGCCGCGCAGCCGGCCAACGTTGAAACCCTGATCGCTCTGCCGCCCGGGTGGCGGTTGGCGACCGAGCGCATGGGTGGGTTCCCCGCTGAGGGACTCCAGCTCTACGCGCTCGAGGTTCCCGGCACGCGTGCGTTCTGTCTCGCCTGGGACACCCGCTCGCCGGCGGTCGCATTCAAGCCCGTTCTCAGTACCTCGGCGCGCACGCCCTCCCAGTTCGCCGCCGCGGATCCCGCGGTGGTCTTCGCCGCGGTCAACGCGGGTTACTTCGGGAGTAACCAATCCTTCAGTCTCGTGCAGCGCGACGGAGTGGTCCTCTCGCCCAACATCAAATCCGTTGCGCGCACCCACCAGGGCGCCTCGGTTCCGTATTTCCCCACGCGCGCCGCGCTTGGACTTTCACCCGCGGGCAATCTGACGGCGGATTGGATCTACCACGTGGGTGCTGGCAACGCGTTGATCTATTCCTATCCCGCGCCCAGCCCGAACCGGTCCGGGGATGCGCCGCAACCGGTACCGACCGCCGCGTTCCCTGCGGGCGCCGCGCCTTGGGTGATGCAGCACGCGCTGGGCGGTTCCCCGATGTTGGTGCGCGATGGAGCGGTGCGGATCACCGATGCGGAGGAGTTGATCGACGTGAACAACACGTCGCGCCGGCCGCGCACCGCGGCGGGATTCACCCCCGCGGGTATCCTGCTCGTGGTGGCCGTGGAGGGTGACAACCCCGGCGTGGCCGCGGGCATGACACTTGCCGAGACGGCGGCGTTGATGCGGTCCCTCGGGTGTGTCTCCGCGATCAATCTCGATGGTGGCGGCTCTACCTCGATGAGTGTTGGCGGGACGCTCACCGTCCGGCCCGGCGACGGCACCGAACGCCCGGTCGTGTCCGCGCTGCTCCTGGCAGACCCCGTTCGCACGGTCGCCCCGGCTTCGTCGCCGCGCATCGTCGCCCCGCCGTGGGGCGCGACGATCTCGAGCGGCTCGCCTTTGCATCTGCAGGTGACGGCGGAGGGTGGCGCGCTGGGCTACCAGTGGTTGCTCGAAGGTCGGCCGCTCGCCGGCGAGACGCGGCCCGCGTTTTCTCGGGCGCGCGTGTCCGCCACCGATGCCGGCGAGTATACGGTGAGCGTGCGGAATGCGTTGGGCGCGGTCGTTTCCCCGCCGTCGCGTGTGGTCGTCTCATCCGCGGCGCCTGGCGAACTGGTCAACCTTGCCGTGCGCGCGGTGGCGGGCGCGGGCGATGACACGCTGATCGTCGGCTTCGCGGTCCGCGGCGGTCCCGAGGCTGTCCTCGCCCGGGCAGTGGGTCCCGCCCTCGCGGGTCTGGGTGTGTCCGGCGCCCTGGAGGATCCGCGTCTGGATCTCCTGTCGGCGACTGGAGCCTCCCTGGAAGGCAACGACGACTGGGTTTCGACCACGACGGCGCCAGTGGCGGCGAGGGTGGGGGCTTTCCCGCTTCCGCCGGGTAGCGCCGACGCGGCCTTCGTCACGCGAGTGGCGGAGGGCGTGCACATGGTTGCGGCGACGGCGGCGCGTGGCGCGCCCCGCGGTTCCCTGCTGGTGGAGGTCTATGACACTTCGCCGGGAGGCGGAAGCCTCGGCAACTTGTCCGCCCGTTCGCGCGTGGCGGGCGGGGGCGGCGAACTGATCGCCGGCTTCGTCGTGCGTGGCGAAACCGCGGCCACGTTGCTGGTTCGCGCGGTGGGGCCTTCCCTGGGCAACTTCGGTCTGGCCGAGGCCTTGCGGTCGCCGCGGCTCACGCTGATGGCTGGCGCCACACCGCTGGCCTCGAACGCGGGGTGGGCGACGGCACCGAACGCGACCGAGGCGCGGCGCGCCGCCGAGCGGGCCGGAGCGTTTCCTCTCTCGGGAGCCGCCGCGGATTCCGTGCTTCTGGTGACCTTGCCGCCCGGCGCGTACACCGCGGTGATCGCTCCGCCCGAAGGCGCGACCGGGGTGGCTCTGGTGGAGCTCTACGAGGTCCGTTGACGGTTCCGCGCGCGGCTTGCACCGGCCGGGCATTCCGGGAGAGGCTCCGCCATGGTCTCCGCCCAATCCTTCACCGCCGGTTCGCTTGCGCTGGCCGCGCTCCTCCTCGCCGGTGCGGCGGGTTGCTCGAAATCCGAACCCGGCGCCAAGCCCGCGACCGGCGCCGCTTCGGCACCAGCCGCCCCGGCCGCGTCCGCGCCGGCGAGTCCGGCTGACAGCGCCGCTCCTGCCGAGGTCCAGAAAATGATCGGCCGCTGGCTGCGCTCCGACGGCACCTACGCGCTGGAGATCCGCGGCGCGGATCGTAGCGGCGTCGTGCAGGCTGGTTATTATAATCCCAAATCGATCAACGTCTCCCGGGCGATCTGGATGCGCGGGCCCGATGGTCTGCAGGTGATCGTGGAGTTGAACGATGTGGGGTATCCGGGCGCCACCTACGTGCTGTCGCACGACGCCGTTGAGGACCGTCTGGTCGGCAAATACAACCAGCCGCAGATGGGGCAGTCCTTCGACGTCGATTTCGTGCGGCAGAAGAAGTTCCCGTGATGGGAACCGACGGCGGAAACGGGCGGCGCTGAGCCCGATGCGCAGGATCATCGTAGGCGGAGTGCACCGCTGCGAAGCCTGCCGGCTTCCGCACCGCTGGTGCGTATGCGCGGCGCGGGAGACGGTCGCGGTGCCGCTGGCGGTGGACGTGATGATGCACCGGCGGGAACGTTTCCGCCCGAGCAGTTCCGGCCTGGTGGTCTCGCGGGTCGTGGAAGGTTCGCGTCTCTGGGTTTGGGAGCGGGAGGGGCAGTGGAAGGCCGATGCCCTGCGGCGTCCCGGCCGCGAGGTATGGGTATTGCATCCGCACGGTGAGCCGATGCCTTCCGCACCATCGCCCGAGTCGGTGCAGGTGGTGCTGGTCGACGGAGTCTGGAGCGAGGCGGCCGTGATCGCGCGCGAGGCGCTGGGCTGGGGCCGGGTGGTGAGCCTGCCCATGGCGGGGGAGAGCCGCTACTGGCTGCGGGCCCAGCAGGAGGGAGGGCGGTTTTCCACCGCGGAGGCGACGATCCATCTTTTGCGGTTCTTCGGATTCGACGCGGCGGGCGAGGCGCTGCGGCGGCAGTTCGAGCTTCATGTCTATGCCAACCTGCGGGCCCGCGGACTGAAGGAACGCGCCGAGGAGTTCCTGCGCGGGTCCCCGGCGGCCGACGCCTTCCCGGATCTGCTTTCCCGCCTGAATGAGCGCCGGCCGCTGGCGGCGCGCGCTCCGGACCGGTGCGTTGACTCCGACGCGCCGGGTGCAACGCTGCCGCCCGCTTCCTCCCCATGAAAATCATCCGATCCCTCCTCCTCCTTGCGCTGGCCGCCACCTCGTTCGCCGCCGGCGCCACCAGCCAGGTGTACGAGCTCCGCACTTACACCGCCGCGCCCGGCCGCGGTGCCGATGTCGTCGCGCGTTTCCGCGAACACACCACGCGTATTTTTGAGAAGCACGGCATGGTGAACGTGGGCTACTGGGTCGCGGCCGACGCCAAGGATGGCGGCGGTGAAAAGCTGATCTACCTGCTCGCGCACAAAAACCGGGACGCCGCCAAGGCCTCGTGGAAGGCATTCTCGGCGGATGCGGAGTGGAAAGAAGTGGCCAAGCGCACGACCGCCAACGGCCAGATCGTGGCGAAGGTGGAGTCGGTGTTTCTCGAGACGACGGATTTCTCCCGCCCGATGGACGTCGGCAATGGCAAGGGGGCCGCGCGCGTCTTCGAACTCCGCACCTACACCGCGGCCGAGGGCAAGCTGGCCGGGCTCGATGCGCGCTTCCGCGACCACACCATCGGCATCTTCTCCCGTCACGGCATGACCAATCTCGGTTATTTCCACCCCACCGACGCGGACAAGGGCGCCGGTCGCACCCTGCTTTATTTTTTGGCCTACCCCTCGCGAGAGGCCGCTGCCGCGGCTTGGAAGGGATTCCGCGAGGATCCCGAATGGGCCAAGGTTCGCACGGCCTCCGAGCAGAACGGCAAGCTCACCGCCAAGGTCGAGTCGGTCTACCTGACGCCGACCGACTTCTCGCGGATCCGCTGAGTCGAGTTTCCGCCTTGGTTCGCGCCACCAAGGGCGGAACGCCTGGCGGGGCCTTCCGCCGGCGCCGCGCAGGCAGCGGGTCTGGCGGTGCGGTTCCGGGTAACGGGGCTCTGCGGGGTGGGGTGGCGTCCGAATCGCGACTTCGGACGTTCAATAGGTATGATGTGCACGTCCATGCGCCCCTCCATCGTTCTGTTGTTTTCGTTTTTGTTCGCTCCGGCCTTTGCCACGGTCGAGGCACCGGCCTGGCCCCAATGGCGCGGCCCCTCGCGGGACGGGCAGGTAGTTGGCCCGGCCTGGCCTCGGCGTTTGAGCGAGGCTGAGATCAAGCCCCTCTGGCGTACCTCGCTGGCGCCCGGCTACTCCGGGCCGATCGTTTCCGGCCAAGCCGTCTTCGTGACCGAGACGGCCGACAAGAAGACCGAGGTCGTGCGCGCTCTGGATCGCCGGACCGGCGCTGAACTCTGGCGGCACTCCTGGGCGGGTGCCATCTCGGTGCCCTTCTACGCCAAGTCCCGCGGCGATTGGATCCGCGCGACACCTGCCTTCGACGGCGAGACCCTATTTGTGGCCGGGATGCGCGACGTGCTCGTGGCGCTCGACGGGGCGACGGGCCGTGAACGCTGGAGGATCGATTTCGTGCAGGCCTACGGCACCAATGTCCCTGATTTCGGCCTCGTGTGCTCGCCGCTTCCGGATGGCGACTCGGTCTACCTGCAGGCCGCGAATTCCGTCGTGCGGGTTCGCAAGTCCGACGGCCAGGTGGTGTGGCGCTCCTTCGAGGGCAAGGCCGGCGTGATGAGCGAGGGATGTTTCTCCTCGCCGGTCATCGCGACGATCCGCGGTGAGCGCCAACTGGTCGCGCAATCCCGTGAGAAGCTCGCCGGTCTCGCCCTGGATGACGGGCGCGTTTTGTGGAGCCATTCCGTTCCGTCCTTTCGCGGGATGAACATCCTTACACCCACCGTGGTGGGCGACGCGGTCTTCACCAGCAGCTACCAGAACAAGAGCTGGTTGTACTCAATCATGCGCGAGGGTGACGCTTGGCGCGTAGCCGAGGCGTGGACGGGTACGGCGCAGGGCTACATGTCCTCCCCGGTCGTGATCAACGGGCACGCCTATCTGCACCTCGCGAACGGACGTTTCTCCTGCGTGAATCTCGCCAACGGCGAGCGCACCTGGACCTCCGACGCCTTTGGCAAGTACGTGAGCCTGGTGGCGCAGGGTAACCGGATCCTGGGTCTGGATGAACGCGGCGTGCTCCTGCTCATCGAGGCCGATCCGAAGGAGTTCCGGCTCGTGGGGCAGCACAAGGTCTCCGAGACGGAGACCTGGGCGCACCTGGCGATCTCCGGTGACGAGATTTTTGTCCGCGAGCTGAAGGCGATGTCGGTTTTCCGCTGGTCGGAACGTCCCGCCGATCGCGTGGCCTCAGCCGGTTCGCCCTGAGCGGGAGCGCTCGGTTTCGAGTCCGAGCTCCAGCAGCTGCGCGATGCGGTCCGCATCGTGCACGCAGCCGGCCCACGTGCCGCCACAGGCGGCCTGTAAAGCCGCCCAGAGCCGCGTGTCCGCCGGGACCCTCGGGTCGGGCTTCAGCGCGGGATGCGGTCCGCGCGCATGGAACGCCGCGTTCTCCACTCCCTTGAGGTTTACCTCTCCTTCCAGGCGTCGGGTGTCGATGCGCAGCTCGATGAGGTCGCCGTCGCGGACGCGCGCGATCGGACCGCCTGCCCAGGCATCGGGACTCACGTGGCCCACGCACGCTCCCGTCGAGACGCCCGAAAAGCGGCCGTCGGTGACGAGCGCGATGCGCTGGCCATCGCGGAGGTGCTTTAGCGCCGAGGTGATTTGGTAGGTTTCCGGCATCCCCGAGCCGGGGCCGATGCCCATCAGGACGAGGACGTCGCCGGGTTGCAGCTTGCCCGCCTTCAACGCGGCGATGGCCGCGGATTCCGAGGTGAAGACGCGCGCCGGACCGTGGTGCCGGTAGACACCGTCGGCGTCGATCAGTTCAGCAGCGATGGCGGTGCTCTTCACGACCGCTCCCTCCGGAGCGAGGTTTCCGCGAAGGAACGTGATCGTGCTGGTGAGTCCGCGCGCGCTGGCTCCGGCGGGAGAGAGGATGACATCGTCGGCGTCGATGCCGTCCAAAGCGCGTAACTTCGCGCGTAGCCGGGCGCGGCGTTCGGATTTCTCCCACCAGTCGAGGTTTTCGCCGAGGGTGCGGCCACTGACCGTGCGCACGTTCTCGCGGAGGAGGCCGGCCGCGCGGAGATGCAGCATCACTTCGGGCACACCGCCGGCGAGAAACACCTGCACGGTGGCGAAGTTCCGCGGGCCGTTGGGCAAAACGTCCACCAACCGGGGCACCTTGCGGTTGATCTCCGCCCAGTCGGCGGCCGTCGGTCGCGGCAGCCCGGCCGCATGTGCGATCGCCGGGACGTGAAGCAGAAGATTGGTCGATCCGCCGAACGCCGCGTGTGCAACCATCGCGTTGTGCAGCGCGTCGGGGCAGAGTATATCCCGTGTCGCCGTGCCAGCCGCCTCCAACGCCATGAGCGCCCGCGCGGAGCGTCGCGCCAAGTCGCGCCAGATTTCCGCGCCGGACGGGCTGAGGGCGGAATGGGGCAGGGCGAGACCGAGGGCCTCGGCCACCACCTGGCTGCTCGCCGCGGTTCCCATGAATTGACAGCCCCCTCCCGGCGAGCCGCAGGCGCGGCAGCCCATGGCGGCGGCGTGATCGAGCGAAACTTCCCCGCGGGCGAAACGCGCCGCGAGGGTCTGCACCTTCGCGGTGTCCTCGGCATCCTCGGCGAGCAGGGTTACGCCGCCCGGCACCAGGACCGTGGGTAGGTCGGGCGACCCGGCGAGCGCCATGAGCATCGCGGGCAAGCCCTTGTCGCAGGTGGCGACCCCGAGCACGCCGCGCCGGGTCGGTAGCGAACGTATGAGGCGCCGCAGGACCACCGCGGCGTCGTTCCGGTAGGCCAGGCTGTCGAGCATCCCCGCGGTGCCGTTCGTGCGGCCATCGCAGGGGTCGCTGACGTATCCGGCGACTGGTGGTGCGCCCGCGGCGGAGAACGTCCGGGCAGCCTCCTCCATCAGAAGTCCGACCTCCCAGTGTCCGGTATGATACCCGAGCGCCACGGGCGTCCCGTCCGGGGCGCGAATGCCACCTTGCGTGCTGAGGATAAGAAACTCCTTGCCGCGCAGTTTCGCCGGATTCCAGCCCATGCCGGCGTTCTGCGTGAGACCGAAGAGGTCGCCGCTGCTCAGGCGCGCGAGTTGCCCGGCCTCGAGGGGCAGGCTCCCCGCGGGACCCGGCGCGGTGGTGCGCAGCTGGAAGATGGCTTCGCCGGGGGTGTCGAGAATCGGGTCCATGTCGGTGATGCGGGGGCGCCCGAACCGTGGTGTCGCACGGGCTGCGCTGGCAAACCGCAACCCGCGGCCGGGTCTGCGTCGCTCAATGCGTTACATCATCCAGGAGGCCGGTTTGCGTTTGATTTCAGAGGGGGGCGATGGGAGTTTCCGCGCTTCGCCGCGGCGACGGGCCGCGGTCCGCGCCATGACCGAGCTCCTCATCATCAAACCTTCGTCCCTGGGCGACATCGTCCACGGGCTGCAGGTCGCCGCGTCCCTCAAGGCGCAGGTGCGGCACCTGCGCATCTCGTGGGTGGTGCGGGAGATCTTCGCGCCCATCGTCCGTGCCTGCACGGCGGTCGACGAGGTTTTCATCTTCGAGCGCGGCGGCGGCGCCAAGGGCTTCCTCCGGCTGGCCAGGGAACTCCGGAAGCGGCGCTACGACTGGGTTTTCGACTTCCAGGGCCTGCTCCGCACCGGGCTGCTCACGTCGCGCGTGCACGCCGACCGCAAGGTGGGCCGCAGTGACGCGCGCGAGTTCTCCGGCGTGTTCTACACCGAGCGGGTGCCGTTGCCCGAACAAGGCCGGCGCAGCCACGCCCTCGAGATCCTGCTGCAGTTCTGCCCGGTCCTCGGAGCCAAGCCCGAGCTGGCGGGCTCACTCGAGTTTCGCGAGGTCGAGAGTCTCCGCCTCAGCTTCGCCGACGCCCGCGGGGGCGGTCGCCCCATCGTGATGTTCGTCGATAGCCGCCGTGCCGAAAAGTGCTGGGGTGGCTTCAAGCAGCTGACCGAGCTCGTGCTCCGGGAGGACCGCAACCGCAAGGTCGTCTGGGCCGGCAGCAGCTACGTTCATGACCGCAATGCCTTCCCGCCGGCGCAATTCGCCAACGTAACCGGCAACACCAGCCTGGTCTCGCTCCCGGCGCTCATCCGACGCGCCGACTGGGTGATCGCGAACGACAGCGGCCCGATGCACCTCGCGGCCGCGATGGGCGTGCGCGTGATGGGTATCTTCGGGCCCACCGACCCGCGTTTGTTCGGTCCGTATCCACCCAGCCGCCCCGGCAACGTCGTCGTGCAGGCCCCGCTCGGGGACCTGAAGCTCCTTTCGGCCAAGGACGTCTACACCCGTTTCCAGCGCGCCCGCGCGCGTTTCGCCTGAAGCCCCACCGTTTCCCATGCTCGATCCCAAGCTGCTCCGTGAATCGCCCGATCTCGTCCGGGCGGCCATCGCCAAGAAACACCTCCAGGTCGACGTCGACGCCGTGCTGGCGATCGACGCCTCATGGCGGTCGCTGTTGCAGGAGACGGAAGCGCTGCGCGCCTCGCAAAAGACCGCCAACACGGCGATGGCCGCGCTGCCCAAGGGATCACCCGAATTTGTCGCGAAGGTCGCCGAGATGAAGGCGGTTTCGGCGAAGGTGAAGGAGCTCGAGGCGCGTCTGAAGGAGATCGAGGACCGTTTCCGCCAGGCCATGCTTTCGGTGCCCAATCTTCCGCACGCCAGCGTGCCCGAGGGGCGCACGCCGGAGGAGAACGTCGTCTTCTCGACGCACGGCGATCCGGCCTCGGTGTCGGCCCACGCGGTGGCGCATTGGGAGATCCCGGGCTTCGACCGGCTGTTCGACTTCGCGCGCGGCGCCAAGGTGACCGGGGCGGGTTTTCCTTTCTATGTCGGCGACGGCGCGCGGCTCGTACGGGCCCTGCTGCAGTTCTTCCTCGAGGAAGACACCCGCGCGGGCTACGTCGAGGTCTCGCCGCCGATCTTCGTCAACGCCGCCAGCGCGACCGCCACGGGACAGCTGCCGGACAAGGAAGGCCAGATGTACGAGACGACCCCGGATCATCTTTACGCGGTCCCTACGGCCGAAGTGCCGCTCACGAATTTCTTCCGTGACGAGATCCTGGATGAATCGGCGCTGCCAGTCTGCCGCTGCGCCTACACCCCTTGCTTCCGCCGCGAGGCTGGCAGCTACGGCAAGGACGTCCGCGGCCTGAACCGCCTGCACCAATTCGACAAAGTCGAGCTGCTGAAATGGGTGCACCCCTCGACGAGCTACGCGGAGCTCGACAAGCTGCGCGACGACGCCGAGCGCATCCTGCGCAAACTGGGACTGCCGTACCGCGTGCTGCTGATGTGCGGAGGCGACCTCGGCTTCGCCCAATCCAAGAAGTACGACCTCGAAGTCTGGTCCGGCGGCCAGAAACGTTGGCTGGAGGTCTCAAGCTGCTCGAACTTCGAGGCCTTCCAAGCCCGTCGCGCCCAGATCCGCTACCGTTCGAAGGATACCGGGAAGCCCGAGTTGGTGCACACGCTCAACGGCTCCGGCCTCGCGGTGCCGCGGGTGCTCGCCGCGCTCCTCGAGAACAACCTCCAGCCCGACGGGCGCGTGCGTATTCCGGACGCGCTGGTCCCGCACTTTGGCAAGGATCACCTCACTTTTGCGTGAACGGGCGGAGGCGCTGGCCGCGGTCTTTCCGCGCGAGCGCCTCGATCCTGCGGTGGTGGCGTGGGCGGCGCGTCCTAGCCGCGCCCGCTGGGGCCTCGCATTTTCCGGCGGCGCCGACTCGCTTGCGCTGGTCTTGCTCGTATGGGCGCTTTGGCCCGGGTGCCGTCGGCGTCTGGTCGTCCTGCACTTCAATCACCGTCTGCGCGGGCCCGCGGCGCGGGCGGATGCCGCGTTCTGCCGCCGGGTTTGCTCCCAACTCGGGCTGCGCTTCGTGACCGCCGCCTGGGCAGGACGGCGCACCGGGGCCAGCGAAGCCGAGGCGCGCGAGGCGCGGCTGAAGTTTCTCCGAAGGTACGCGCGGGTTTTGTGGTTCGGGCATCAACGCGATGATGTGGCCGAGACCATGCTCATGCGGTTGGCCCGCGGAAGTGGCGCCGGCGGCCTCGCGGCGCCCCGTCCGGTGCAGACCTTTGTCGGCGGCCGGGTGCATCTTCGTCCGTTGCTCCGATTACGGCACGAGGAGCTGACCCGGGCTCTGCGCGTGGCGGGAATCGGTTGGCGGGAGGACGCCACCAACGCGACCGGTGTTTACCAGCGGAACCGGGTGCGGCGTGACGTCCTGCCGCGGTGGGAACGGGCGGCCGGGCGGGATGCCGTCGCCGGTGCGGCCCGATCCCGGGAACTGCTGGAGGAGGATGATGCGGCCCTCGAGGGCTGGCTCGACCGGCTGCGTCCTCTCGATGCGCGCGGGCGGCTCGATCTCGTGCGTCTGCGCGGTGCTCCGCGGGCCGTGCTGCGCCGGGCGCTGCATCGCTGGGTGCTGGCCAACCCGCCCGCCGCGGTGCTTTCGCGGGCCGCCTTCGACACGCTGCTGCAGCAGGTGGAGGCGGGTGCGCGGACCCGGCAGAGCGCCGGGCGCGCTTGGTTCGCGGTGAGCGATGGCCGCCGGTTATTTCTCCAGGCCGCGCCGCGGGCAGGCAGGAGCAAGCCCGCTCGGGGGCGGCCCAATTGACTTATACCGGTGGAACATCCACGGTGCCCCACAAGTCTTCCCCGCAATGCCTGAATCCGAAAACAAGAAGCCGCGTCGCCAGCTGAAGAGTCTACCACCGGACCGCTTCCAGCCGAAGATGCTCTTCTTCTGGCTGGCGCTCGTCGCGGCGGTCATGGCGCTGATTTTCCTCCCCAACCAGACGGTCTCCAACCCGGAGACGTTGACGATTCAGGAGGTGTTGGAGCGGGCGGAGGCAGGTAACATCAACCGGGAGCCGGGCAAAGCGGCCGTGATGCGGGCCGATCCGAGCGGCGGCCGCTCCGACTGGATGGTGATCGTCGGCCAGAGCCGTCGTGAGACGTCGGCGCCGTTCCGCGATTTCCGCGCCTCCGGGCGCGTCACCGAGGCGACCCATGAGCGACTGGCGCGTACCAAGGTCTTTGCGGAGCAACCTTCGCAAACGCTGCTCACCTCGATCGCAGCCCAGGTGATCCCGTTCCTTATCATCATCGGCCTGCTCTATTTCCTTTTCGTGCGGCAGTTGCGGCAGGCGGGCCGGGGTGCACTAAGTTTTGGCAAGAGCCGCGCGAAACTGCTGACGCGTGACCGGGACAAGATCACGTTCGCTGACGTCGCGGGCTGCGACGAGGCCAAGGAGGAAGTTTCCGAGGTCGTGGAGTTCCTCAAGGACCCCAAGAAGTTCACGCGCATGGGCGGCCGGATCCCGAAGGGTATCCTGATGGTGGGTCCCCCGGGCACCGGCAAGACGCTGCTCGCCAAGGCGGTCGCCGGAGAGGCCGACGTTCCCTTCTTCAGTATTTCCGGTTCCGATTTCGTGGAAATGTTCGTCGGCGTGGGCGCCAGCCGTGTGCGCGATATGTTCGAGCAAGGGCGCAAACAGGCTCCCTGCCTCATTTTCATCGATGAGATCGACGCGGTCGGCCGTCAGCGCGGCGCCGGCCTGGGCGGCGGCAATGACGAGCGCGAGCAGACCCTGAATTCCCTGCTGGTGGAAATGGACGGCTTCGACACCACCGAGGGCGTCATCATCATAGCCGCCACGAACCGCCCCGACGTCCTCGACAGCGCGCTGCTGCGTCCAGGGCGTTTTGACCGCCAGATCTATGTGGACCTGCCCGACCTCATCGGTCGCGAGCAGATCCTGCGGGTCCACGCCAAGAAGGTCAGCCTCGCGGAAAACGTCGACCTTCAGGTCATCGCGCGCGGTACCCCCGGTCTTTCTGGTGCGGAACTGGCTAATCTGCTGAACGAGGCCGCCCTGCTGGCGGCCCGTCGTGGCAAGAAAAAGGTCGAGATGATCGACGTCGACGACGCCCGGGAGAAGGTGCAGTTCGGCCGTGAGCGGCGCCGCCTGATGGACGACGAGGAGAAGAAGCTCACTGCCTACCACGAGGCGGGGCACGCCTTGGTGCAGGCGGTACTCGATGACGGCCACATGCCGGTGCACAAGGTGACCATCATCCCGCGCGGCCGCAGTCTCGGCAGCACGATGTTCATCCCCAAGAAGGACATTCTCACCCACGCCAAGAAACGGATGCTCAGCCAGATCGCCATGGGCCTGGGAGGGCGCATCGCCGAGGAACTCGTCATGGGAGATGTCTCCAGCGGCGCCGCCGGCGACATCAAGCAAATCACGAAGATCGCCCGCCACATGGTCTGCGACTGGGGTATGAGCCCGCTCGGTCCGATCGCCTATGGTGATCCGCATGACACGGTTTTCCTGGGGCGGGAAATCACCCGGAACGAGAGCCTGTCCGAGGAAACCGCGCGCCGGATCGATGAGGAGATCCACCGGATCATCGACACCGAGTACAATCGCGCGCGGCAGATCCTCAACGAGCACCGCACGGCCCTCGATAAGATCGCCGCCGCGCTCCTCGAGTTCGAGACGATCGACGGCAAGCACGTCTCGGAAATTCTGGAATTCGGTGAGATCCGCACGCCGGTGGTCACCGCGGCCCCTCCCAAGCTGGAGGCTGCTTCTCCGAAGAAACCCGTGGAAAAGCCCCCGGCGGAACCGGAGGAGATTAGTCCCGCGGCCGCGCCCAACCCGGCCTGAATCCTTCGCCTCCGGCGCCTTCCCGCCGGAGGTTTTTTGTGGCCTGAGTAAGGGGGCTTCCCCATCCCTTTGCGCATGAAGATCTGCTGCATCGGAGCCGGTTATGTCGGCGGGCCCACCATGGCCATGATCGCGAACAAGGCCCCGGACATCGAGGTCGAGGTCGTGGACATGAATGCCGCCCGGATCGCGGCGTGGAACGCCGGAACCCTTCCGATCTACGAGCCCGGGCTGGACGCGCTGGTGCAGGGCAGACTCGGCAAAAACCTACGTTTCTCCACGGATGTCGCCGGAGGCATCAGGTCGGCCGACATCATTTTCGTGGCGGTCAACACCCCGACCAAGACCTACGGCGTCGGAGCCGGCCGCGCGGCCGATCTGCGCTTCATCGAGTCGGTCGCGCGCACGATCGCGGAGCACGCGCAGGGTCCCAAGATCATCGTCGAGAAGTCGACCATCCCGGTTAAGACGGCCGAGACCATCAAGGACATCCTCGCTGCCAACGCGCGGGGATTCACTTTCGAGGTGCTTTCCAATCCGGAGTTTCTCGCCGAGGGCACCGCGGTGGCCGATCTCGAGGCGCCCGACCGCGTCCTCATCGGTGGCGAGCGCACGCCGGGCGGCGAGGCGGCGATCCGTAAGCTGGTCGACGTGTATGCCCGCTGGGTGCCGCGCGACCGCATCATCACGACCAACCTCTGGTCCTCGGAACTCTCCAAGCTCGTGGCGAACGCGTTCCTCGCGCAGCGCATCTCCTCCATCAACTCCATCTCCGCGCTTTGCGAGGCGACGGGCGCTGATGTCGACGAGGTCGCCCATGCCATTGGCCGTGACTCGCGCATCGGACCGAAATTCCTGCGGGCCTCCGTCGGCTTCGGCGGCTCCTGTTTCCAGAAGGACATCCTCAATCTGGTGTACCTCTGCGAGCACTTCAGCCTCCCCGAGGTCGGGGCTTACTGGGAGTCGGTGGTGCGCATCAATGACTGGCAGAAGCGGCGGTTCGCCACGCGTATTGTCCGCGCGCTGTTCAACACGGTTGCCGATAAGCGCATCGCGGTGCTCGGCTTTGCCTTCAAGAAGGACACTAACGACACCCGCGAGTCCGCGGCGATCTCGGTCTGCCGCGATCTCCTGGCGGAGCAGGCCCGCGTGGTGGTTTACGACCCGAAAGTTCCGGCGGATGAGATCGTGGCCGACGTGGTCGGCAAGGGGCGCGACGAGCCGCGCCTCACGGTGGCGAAGAGCGCCTACGAGGCGGCCGCCGGTGCACACGCTATCGCCATCCTCACGGAGTGGGACGAGTTCCGGTCCTTGGACTACGCTCGCATCCTAGCCTCGATGCAGCAGCCGGCCTTCCTTTTCGACGGCCGGAACATCACGGATCTTCCCCGGCTGCGCGCCCTCGGGTTCCGCGCCTCGGGAATCGGGAAATAGCGGTCCACGGGAGCGCGCCCCGGGCGCGTCAAAGGTCCAGCACGCGGTCCATGCGCCGCGAAACGTCGGCCAGGTAATCCCAGCCGCCGCCTTTCACCTCGGCCGCCGCCCAGCCGGTGAAGTTGATTTTCGCGAGCTCGGCGCGCACCGCGGGCCAGTTGATGTCGCCGTCGCCGATGGGTACGTCGAAACCTTTGTTCAACCCGGTCTGCATCGCCTGCTTCTGGCTCCACTCCTTGATGTCGAGCTTCTGGGAGCGGCGACCGAGGACCTGCGCCCAGTGCTCGGCAATTCCCCAGCGCATCATGTTACCGATGTCGAAATGCACCTGCACCCAGGGGCTGCCGATCTCGTCGATGAACCGCGCCATGTCGAAAGGGCTGACGAGAAACGTCGCCCAGACGTTCTCGACCAGCAGCTTGATGCGCTGGCGCTCGGCCTCGGGCGCCGCGGCTCGGAGTTGGTCGCGGCAGCGGTTCCAGTTATCGACCAAGGGCTGCTTCTGGTCGTAACGGGCGACGACCAGCATCGAGTCGCCGCCGAGTTTCCTCGTGAGGGCGATGCCTTCGTCCAGCTTCTCCGTGCGCGCGCCGACGGTACCGTCGATGATCAGGCCGCTCTCGCGGCTGGCCGCGACCCACGCGTCGGGGTCGGTGACGTGCGCCAGGTTGGGCTCCACGCCCTCGAAGCCGCAGGCGCGTAACTTCCGGAAGGATTCGACCAGCGGCAGGCCCTTGGCCGCGGTGACCATGCCCCATTTCAGGGACTTGCGGATGCGGCCGGTGAACTGGCCGCCGGCGGCAGGGCAGGTGACGGCGAGGGCGGCCGCGATGGAGGCGGTATCGCGAAGAAACGTGCGACGGTTCATGGTAACGAGGGGCGTGGGGAATGATTCGCCGCGCGGTTTTGTCGCAGCGATCTGGGTAATGGGACCGTTGGGGTCCGGACGTCTTGGTGCAATCCCGCCGCGAGAGAATCGGCTTTCATCGTCGGGGATTCCCTCGACGATCACTCTGACATGCATTCACCGGAGCTCCTTTCCCGCATCGAGGCCGCGGAGGCCGCCGTGCTCGCCCAGACTGACCTGCTGCACCGTGAGTTTGGACGGGTGGAGAGCCGTTGGAAACACGACGGCACCCGCGTCACGGCGATCGACGTCGCGATTTCGGAGAACATCTTCCGGCTGCTCTCGGCGCGGTTCCCCTCGGACCAGTTTCTCAGTGAGGAACTGACGGAAACAGAGACGCCGATCCCGGTGACGGCCCCCTTCGCGTGGGTGCTCGATCCGATCGACGGCACAAACAACTTCGCGCTCGGGATCGCGTGCTGCGCGATCTCGCTCGCCCTGCTGCAGGACGGCGAACCTGTTTACGGCGTCGTGTATGATTTGGCGCGCCAGCGGCTGATCCGCGGCGGCCCCGGCTTCGGCGTGCGAGACGGTGATCGGGACGTGAGGGTCAACCCTGCTCCGCTCTCGCGCGAGTCTCTTGTCGGCTTCCACAGCCCGCACGACCCGGCCTACGCCGCGATGGCGTCCCGGGTGACCGGTGCCTTCAAGGTGCGGGCGCTCGGTTCAGCCACGCTCCATCTCGCCTATGTGGCGGCGGGACTGCTCGACGGCTGTGTCGATTTCAACGTGAAGATCTGGGATCTCGCGGCCGCGATCCCGCTGGTCCGCGCGGCGGGCGGCGAGGTGCGGTTCCTGAACGGGGAGCAACTGCCGGTGCGTACCTTTGATCTCAAGATGCGCAAGATCGTCTACCTGGCCGGCACGCCGGCGATGGCTGCGCGTCTCGGCGAGCTGATGCGGAACTGAGGCGGATCCGCCGTTCAGCGGGTCTGTTCGAGCGGCAGCTCGTGCAGCTTCAGTTCCGGATTCTTCTCGCAGAAGTACCGCATCGTCCACTCCGACGGGAAGAGCAGCACCGGGTGGTCAAACTTGTCGGTGCCGAAGCTCACGCCGCTCGCCATGATCAGGTTGCCCGGCTGGGCGAGGCTGGGATGCGGTTCCACCCAGCGGAGCAGGGTCCACGGGGTGGGGGTGAGACGGGATTCCGCGTTGTACTCGCTCTGGAGGCGCCACTGCACGACCTCAAACTGCAGCGGGCCGACCGCGGCGAGCAGGGTGGAGCCCGGGGGGGCGTTGCGGGCGTTGAACGCCTGCACGACGCCTTCCTGCAGCAGTTGCTCGAGGCCGGCGCGGTACTTCTTCGCGTCGCCGGCGTTCGGGTTCGAGATGAACGTGAAGACCTCGGGCGGAAAGCGCGGGATCTCGTCGTAGGCGATCGTCTTGTCCTCGGTCAGGGTGTCGCCGATCCCGAATTCCCCGTGGCCCACCAGGCCGATCACATCGCCGGGCCACGCCTCGTCGACGGTCTCACGGTCCTGGCCGAAGAGCTTGTGCGAGGACGACAGCCGCACGCTCTTCCCGGAGCGTTGGTGGGTCACCATCATGTCGCGTTCGAATTTCCCCGAGCACACCCGCAGGAAAGCGATGCGGTCACGGTGCTTGGGATCCATGTTGGCCTGGATCTTGAAGACGAAACCCGAGAATTTACCGTGGTCGATGGGCACCACGCGCCCGCGCTCAGCGGCCGGAGCGTCGGCCTCGGCGGGCGCCGGGGCGGGTGTCACCGCGCGGCGAGGCGCGGGCGGCACGGAGTCGTGAAGGAAGCCGTCCAGCAGCAGTTGGATGCCGAAGTTATTCACGGCGCTGCCGAAATAGACCGGGGTCTGGCGCCCCGCGCGGATGGCCTCGAGATCGAAGGGGTGCCCCGCACCGTCGAGCATCGCGAGCTGCTCTTTCACCTCGTTGAAAGTATAGTCGTCCAGCTTCTCGCGCACGAGCGGGTCATCCAGCGAGGCGACGCTCACCGGCGCCTGGTATTTGCCGCCAGGCACGCGTTCGAACAGGTGCACCTGACGCGAGCGGCGGTCGAAGACGCCGCGGAACGAGGGGCCGTTGCCCAGGGGCCAGATGACGGGCGACGACTGCAACCCGAGCACGGTCTCGAGCTCGTCGAGCAGCTCGAGCGCGTTGCGCGTCGGCCGGTCGCACTTGTTCATGAACGTGAAGATTGGCACTCCCCGGCGGCGGCAGACCTCGAACAGCTTGCGGGTCTGCGACTCCACGCCCTTCGCGGCGTCGATCACCATCAGCGCGGCGTCGACCGCGGTGAGCACACGGTAGGTGTCTTCCGAGAAATCCTTGTGGCCCGGCGTGTCGAGCAGGTTGACCGCGTACCCGCCGTAATCGAACTGCAGCACGGTCGAGCTGATCGAGATGCCGCGCTGCTTCTCCAGCTCCATCCAGTCCGAGGTTGTCGCCCGCTGGTTTTTGCGGGCCGTCACAGCTCCGGCCAGGTGGATGGCGTTGCCGGAGAGAAGGAATTTCTCCGTCAGCGTCGTCTTGCCCGCGTCGGGATGCGAGATGATCGCAAAGGTGCGGCGGCGGGCGATTTCTTCGGCGGGAGACACGGTGGAGGGTCGGGACGGGAGCGTGGCGCGGGTTAAGCGGGCCAGCAAACGGAACGCTGATTTCAGAGGGAAGCGGAAAACGTGTGCGGGGAGGGCGGAGATTTTCGCGTCGCGACGAGGCGGTTTCGCTGAACAGTTCAGCGCGTGTCCGCTGCTCCCGCTTCACTCAAGATTCGTCCCAACGTCCGCGCCCGTGCCGTGGCCGGCCACCCGTGGGTGTTCGCCAATGAGGTGGAGGCATTGCTGCCGGCGGAGCACGACGGCGAGGTGGTCGAGTGCCGCGATCGCACGGGGCGCTTTATCGGCTGCGGCATTTACAATTCCCGCTCGCAGATCGTGTGGCGCCGGCTGAGCCGCGATCGGATGACACTCGACGAGGCTTGGCTGCGCGGTGCCCTGGAGCGCGCGGTGGCGCGGCGGGCCCCGGAGCCGGCGCGGCGGCTGGTCTGGAGCGAATCCGACGATTTGCCCGGACTCGTGGTCGACCAGTATCACGACACCCTTGTCGTGCAGATCCAGACGCTGGCGATGGAGAAGCGTGCTGCTATGGTCGGCGACCTCTTGGCGGGCCTGCTGAATCCGGCGGAGATCATTTTCCGCAACGATGCGGCGATCCGGCGGCTGGAGGGCCTCTCGATGGAAGTGCACACGCGTTCGGGGCGCCCGTGGGAGCCGCGCTGGCTGCGCATCGGCGGTTTTGACCACTGGATCGACCTGCAGGGAGGGCAGAAGACGGGATTCTACCTCGACCAGCGGTTCCAGCATGCGGCGGTGGCGAAATACGCGGGCGGCGGGCGCGTGCTCGATGCCTTTTGCAACCAGGGCTCGTTCGCGCTGCATGCCGCCCGCGCCGGGGCGGCCGAGGTCCTCGGTCTCGACAGCGCGGAGGACGCCGTGGGCGCCGCGCGTCGTAACGCCGAGCGCAACGGCGTGAAGGCCGAGTTTGCCGTGGCAAACGTGTTCGACTGGTTCAACGACCCCGCGCGGGGCGTGGAGCCGCGTTGGGATCTCATCGTGCTGGATCCGCCGCCGTTCGCGAAGTCGCGTTCCGCCCTCGAGGGCGCGTTGCGCGGCTACAAGGAGATCAACCTGCGCGCGGTGAAGCTGCTCGCGCCGGGCGGCGTGCTGGCCACCTACACCTGCTCCCACCACATGCAGGACGCCGAGCTGCGACAGGTGCTGGCGGATGTTTCGTCGGACGCCCGCCGGAGGCTGCGCGTGCTCGAATGGGCGCACCAGCCGCCCGATCATCCGGTGCTGGCGACGATGCCCGAAAGCGAATACCTCCGCGGCTACATCCTGCGGGCGGAGTAGCCCCCAAAAAAAAGGGGTCAGGGCGTTTTTTGTTTTTGGAGACGATCTAAAACGTTCAACGCCCCGACCCCTTAGCGGAGGCTCTTGTCGAGCTGGCGGCGCATTTCGCGGAGTTCGTCCAATTGCTTCTGGAGGAGTTGCTTTTCCTCGGGCTTTTGGGCGATGGCGATTTGTTCGATGATGTCCTTTTCCGCCTCAAGGAGTTCCAGACGTTCGGCGGCGACACG
>CAXRGI010000044.1:0-2314 GCA_964229935.1 Opitutales bacterium | reverse complement strand
CGCGAGGTCCGGCCCGGCGAGATCGTCCGCGTGCGGATCGGCCTGATCAACCGCACCCTGCGGGTGATCGGCGCGCCGCGGTCGCGGGTCGGCGCGAAACTCGTCGGCGACTACTGCGCTGATCTCACGCCTCCGGAGGAGCTGGCGAAGCTCCGCGAGAACACGGTGCAGCAGGTGTTGGCGCGCGAAAAGGGCAGCGGGCGTCCAACGAAACGCGACCGGCGTCTGCTCGACGAGTTGTTCGGTTGACGAGGTCGGTGCGCCGGCGCGTCAGGACTCGGGCGTCCCGGGGCGCGTGTGGAATTTTTCGTGGGCCAGCAGGTGCAGGCGGTGCATCACGAGGCTGAGGACGGCGCCGGTCTCTCGCGCGGTGGCGTTGGCTTCACCCGACGCCGCGCGCCGGCGGACGCGGAGAAAGCGCTCGGAACGCGGCCGGTGCTCGTCGTTGTCGCCCAGCTGGCGCAGCAACCGGCGCGCACGGTCCGCCCAGCGCCGGGCTCGGCGCACGAGCAGTAGCGCCGCGGCGACCGTGATCCGGCCGGCTGTGAGGTCCTGGAAGACCCGGCACTCGAAGGTGCGGCATTGTGCCGGACGCTGCGCGTAGATCCGGCAGGAGCGGTCGGCGCACAACGCCGCGCACGGCTGCGGCAGGCGCGTGACCGGCGTCCGGGCCCGCGAGGTGAGGACGGTCAGCCCGCCGGCGCGCAGGGCCTGCGGGTCGTCCCCCGCGCCGATCTTCACGTGATGGAAGAGCGTGCCATCGCAGCACAGGCCGCAGGCGCGGCAAAGTTGCTCGCCCGGGCTCATGCGGGCGAAGCGGACCGCAGCGTCCGCAGGCATGTTTCAAAGTCCTCGGGACACGGGCAGGTGATCTTCAACGCGGCCTGTGTCATGGGGTGGACGAACTCGAGGCCGGCCGCGTGCAGCATCACCCGCGGCACACTGAACGGAGCGCCTTTGCCGCCCCCGGGGAAGCGGGTCGGTCCGCCGTAGAACGGGTCGCCGAGGATCGGGTGGCCGCCCTCGGCGAGATGCACGCGGATCTGGTGTGTGCGGCCGGTTTGCGGGCTGGCCTCGACGAGGATGGCTCCGCAAAGGCGTTCGACGACGCGGAATGACGTGCGGGCCGGATCGCCGCCGCTGCGCACCGCGCCGAAGCGGCTCGCTTTACCCTCCCGGCCTACGATCCCGAGATGATTGGCGATCTCCCACGCGTCGGGTGCGCCTGCGCCGGCGACCGCCAGCGCCAGGTAGGTCTTCCGCACCGCCTTGCCGGAGAAAAGAGCGGTGACACCCGCGTTGGCACGCGGATCGCGGGTGAAGAGCAACACGCCTGAAGTGTCGCGATCCAGCCGGTGCTGGAGGCCGAGGTACGGCGTGCCGCCGTCGCGTCCCCGCAGGAAAGCCGCGAGCGTCGAGTGTGCGCTGGCCCGGCGCGCGTCGAGCGTCGGCTGCGTCGGCAGGCCGGAGGGTTTGTCGACGACGATCAGCCACTCGTCCTCGAACAGGATGCGTTCCGGCCCCCAGGCGAACGCCGGTGCGGGCGGCGCCTCCCGACGCGTCGCGCCGTTCCGCGGTGCGGGATTCCGGTGAGCCATGAAGGCGGAGCGTGAGACAGGCGGCGGGCGGCTGACAAGGAGCGCGAGAAGGCGCGCCACCCAGCGTTTCCCCCTTGGCCTCCGTTTGCACCGCCGGCCGCCGACCAGGAACAGGCGACAATCGAGGCAACGGAGTCCTCACGCTTGATCATTTCGACGGGAGAATTCCGTCGCGCGACGGGGGATTTGGTGTTTCGCACGGGGCGGCGCATGAATGTCTACTCCAAGTTCGAGACCGAGCTCGCGGTACGGCCGGATGACATCGACCTCTACCAGCACGTGCACAGCACGCGCTATCTCGACTACGTGCTGGCGGCGCGATTCGAGCAGATGGAGAAGAACTACGGCATGTCGATGCAGGCGTTCGCCGACCGCGGCCTCGGCTGGTGGATGACGACCGCCACCATCCACTACAAGCGGCCGCTCGGCTGGGGCGACCGCATGATCGTGCGGTGCTGGATCGACCATTTCACGGAGACCGGTTGCCGCGTGGACTTCGAGATCGAGAAGCAGCCCACCGGAAAACGCGTCTGCGACGGGCATTGTTCCTACACGCTCGTGACGCTCGCCACGGGGCGTTCGACCCCGATCCCCGAGGACGTCCGGGCGAAATACTCGATCTGAGTTAAACTGAGGACGTCCCGCGGCTCAGGCTCCGGCGGATTTCTTCCCGGCTACGACGGCAATCTCACGGCGGAAGGCCGCGGCCATCGCGG
>CAXRGI010000043.1:0-22795 GCA_964229935.1 Opitutales bacterium | reverse complement strand
CCGCCCGTCGCTCGTGTTCAACGCGGCGCTCGAGAACATCACCGATACCGCATACCGGGTCCACGGCTCAGGGGTGAACGCACCCGGGCGCGGGAGCGTCGTGACCCCGGAATTGGGGTTTTAAATCGGACGGACTCCCCGGAGCTTAGGATCGAGTCGCCCCATTGACCTGCTCCACGCACGCGGACTTTACTGACACGCCCGCGCGTTCGTAATTTCCCCACACCCTCATGTGTCGCCGCCCCGACTGCGCGCGCGTCTTCTCAACGGTTTCCGCCCCATGACCGCCAACCCCGCCCGCCTCCTGCTCGCCGCCGCCTTGCTCGCCGCGGCGCCCGCCTTGGCCGCCGACGCCCCCGCGCGGCCCAACGTGATCGTGATCCTGGCCGACGACCTCGGCTGGACCGATCTCGGTGCCTTCGGCAGCGACCTCCATGAGACGCCGGTCCTCGACCGGCTCGCGCGCGAGGGCATGAAGTTCACGCAAAACTACTCCGCGTGCACCGTTTGTTCGCCGACGCGCGCCGCGCTCATGACCGGGAAATACCCGGCGCGGCTCCGCATCACCGACTGGATCCCGGGCGCGATGCCCGACAACCCCAAGCTGCTGGTTCCTGAGTGGACCAAGTTACTGCCCACGACCGAGACCAGCCTCGCCACGGTCTTTCGCGCCGCCGGCTACGCGACCGGAAACATCGGGAAATGGCACCTTGGCGGGACCGACACGTATCCGGAGAAGCACGGTTTCGACGAGAACATCGCGGGCACCGACAAGGCCCAACCGCCGACTTACCACGCACCCTACAACATCCCCACGCTCAAACCGGAGGGCCCGCCGGGCGAGTATCTCACCGACCGTCTGGGTGACGAGGCCGCGCGATTCATCGAGCGCCACCGGGCCCGGCCGTTCTTTCTCTATCTGCCGCACTTCGCGGTGCACACGCCCATCCAGGGCCGCTCCGACCTTGTCGCGAAATACCAGGCCCGCATCCGCGAGGGCATGCGGCACCGTAACGCCGCTTACGCCGCCATGACCGAGAGCCTCGACTCCGCCGTCGGCCGCGTGGTCGCCACGCTTGAGCGCCTGCGGCTGCGCGAGCGCACCATCATCGTTTTCACCTCCGACAACGGCGGTCGTATCACGCAGGGCACCACGACCAACACGCCGCTGCGCTTCGGCAAGGCGTCCGCCTACGAGGGCGGGGTTCGCGTCCCGCTCATCATCAACTGGCCGGGTGTGATCCGGCCCGGCGGGGTGTCCGACGCTCCCGTCATCACCATGGATATCTTTCCGACGGTGGTGGAGCTCGCCGGCCTGCCCGCGTCGGCGGGGCGCACCGCGCTCGATGGCGTGAGTCTCGCCGGTCACCTCCGCGGGGGCCCCGCGCCGCGCCGCGACACGCTCTTCTGGCACTACCCGCACCACCAGCACTACCAGCTCGGCGGCGCCATGCCTTACGCGGCCATTCGCGCCGGCGACTACAAGCTCATAGAGTTCTACCACGATCTGAAGGACATCCGGCTCGAGCTCTACAATCTCCGGGCGGACATCGGGGAAACCAAGGATCTCGCCGCGACGGAGCCCAAGCGCGTCGCCGAATTACGCGCCCGGCTCCACACCTGGCAGCGTGAGGTGGGCGCGCAGATGCCCACCCCCAACCCCGCCTACAACCCCGCCAAACCCGAATACACCCCGCCGCCCGCCAAAGCGAAGAAGGCCGCCGCGAAGGGCTGACCCGAAAAACGATGAAACCGGCCCCCAGGCTCCTGCTCGCCTCCGTCCTCCTCTACCTCCGGGTCTCCGCCGGCGAGCTCGAGCTGCGCGAGGACGCCGCCGCGCACACGATCTCCGTGTTTCACACCGGTGCCGGACCCGCTCTGGTCACACAGCGCGCCCGGCCCGACGCCCGGCCTTCCGTACACCCGGCGAATTCACCCGCGGGACCGGAGGGGGTGTTCTGGGCGTTTCCAGGGATGAACGGACGCGACTACCTCCGAAACGCCGACGGCACGCACTGGCGGCGCGCCGCCACCGCGGTGCTCCTGCCCCGCGGCGAAGAGGTGAGATGGAGCACGACCTACGACCTGCTCGACGCGCAAGGCGGACGCATGCTCACCGAGACGCAGACCTGGAGCGTGCGGGAGTCCGGCCGCCGCCTGCTGCTCGACGTCGAGTGGAGCGGTGAGGCCCGTGTTGATGTAACGGTGGCCGCGGGGGATCGCGGCGGACTCACGCTCGGCCGGCCTCCCGAGGGCTTCGCAGCCGTCAACGCCGCCCGGCAGCGCGACGGCCGCGCCGACCGCCAGCGCGCGGTGTGGCTGAACATCTCCGCGCGCCCGCCCGGCGCCGCCGTCGCGAGTCATCTCGCGATCCTGGATCACCCGCGCAACCCCGGCTACCCGGCGGCCTGGCGCGTGGACGCCGCGGGCGGCTCCGGGCCGGTCCGCTCCCTTCAGGGCGATTGGCGGATCGCCCGCGGCCAGCGCGCGACCTTCCGGCACCAGATAGTGCTCTCGACCGGCGCGTTCGCCGATGTGGCGCTGGACGATGCCTGGAAAGCCTTCACCGGGGAGCGGCTCGACTTCGCGCTCTGGGTGCTCGCGCGCGAGGAGGGCCGCCGCGCCGCGACGCTCGGCGCCGAGGAGGCGGTCGCCCGCATGACGGTCGCCGACGGCCTGGAGGTTAAGCTCGCGGCCGCCGAGCCGATGATCACGCAGGCGATGGCATTCTGCTGGGACGACCGCGGCCGGATGTGGATCGCGGAGAACCGCGATTACGAGAACCGCAAGGCCGGGTTCTCGGGCTCGGGCGACAGCCGGGTGGTGATCCTGGAGGACACCGACGGCGACGGGAAATTCGACACGCGCAAGGTGTTCCTCGAGGGCATCCCCTTCCCCGCGGCGATCGCGGTGGGCTTCGACGGCCTGTGGCTGGGCGCGCCGCCCAACCTGCTCTTCGTTCCCGACCGCGACCGGAACGACCGCGCCGACGCGAACATCGAGATCCGTCTCACCGGCTGGGGCATCCAGGACCGCCACGAGACGCTCAACAGCTTCATCTGGGGCCCCGACGGCTGGCTGTACGGCTGCCAGGGTTACGCCACACGCTCCACGGTGGGAAAGCCGGCCGACGGCGGACGGATCCTCAAGCCCGGCGAGCCGTTCCCGGAGAAAATCCCGGTGCGGGACGGCCAGTACATCGATGGCGGCGTCTGGCGCTACCACCCGACCAAGGACCGCTTCGAGGTGCTGGCCCACGGCTTCAGCAACCCGTGGGGCCTCGATTTCGACGACCACGGCGAGATGTTCATCACGGCCTGCGTCATCCCGCATCTCTGGCACGTGATTCCGGGCGGCATCTACCACCGGCAGGGCGGCAAGCACATCAACCCGCACGTCTACGACGACATCAAGACGATCGCCGACCACCGGCACCGCTCGGCCCACGGCGGCGCGCGCATCTATCTCGCGGATGAGTTTCCCGCCGCCTACCGCGGGCGCATCTTCATGGCCAACCTGCACGAGCGCGCGCTGCTCACCGACATCCTCGAGCCGGCGGGCTCCGGGTACATCGGGCGGCACGGCGACGACACCCTGCTGGCCAACGATCCGCGCTGGATCGGCTTCAGCGTGGAGACCGGCCCCGATGGCGCCGTGTACATCCTCGACTGGCACGACGGCGACATCTGCGGCAACGACGTGCTCAACAAGGACACGGCGCGCATCCAGCGCGTCGCGCCGAAGGGCCTGCGCGGCACCTCCGGTCTGAACCTCGCCGCCAAGTCCGATCTCGAACTCGCGGCGCTGCAGACGCACCGCAACGACTGGTACGTCCGTCGCGCGCGCCTGCTTCTGCAGGAACGCGCCGCCGCCGGCCGCCTCGACCCGAAAGTCGCGCCCGTTCTGCGCGAGCAACTCGCCCGTGGCACCGACGCCGGCCGCCAGTTGCGCGCGCTCTGGGCCCTGCATGTCACCGGCAACCTCTCGGCGGAGGAACTCACGCGCCTCCTCGAACATCCCGCCGCGCCGGTGCGCGGCTGGGCGGTGCAACTGCTCTCCGAGGACGGCCCCGCGCCCGCCGCAGCCCGCGCCAAGTTCGCCGCGATGGCCCGCGTCGAGACCGCCGCCACGGTACGCTTGAAACTCGCGTCGGCTCTCCAGCGCCTCACGCCCGGAGACCGCTGGGAGATCGCGGGGGCGCTCGCCGCCCGTGGAGAGGACGCCGATGACCACAATCTGCCCAAGATGATCTGGTTCGCCGTGGAGCCTCTGGCGGCCACCGAGCCGGCGCGCGCCCTCGCGCTCGCCTCAGCTTCCCGCTTGCCGCTCGTCACGCGGTTCATCGCACGCCGTGCCACCGCCGCGCAGGCGTTCGACGCCGTCCTCGCCGCGATTTCCGCGGCGCCCGGGGATGGAACGCGCCGCACGCTGCTCGAAGGTTTTCGCGACGGCTTGGGCGCCTTCGGTCGCCGCGAACTGGCCGCACCAGCCGCCTGGGCGCCCCTCGCCGCGCAGCTGGCGTCCGGAACCGATCCGTCGGGGGCCACGCTTGTCCGCCAGATCAGCCAGATGTTCGGCGATCCGGCCGCCACAGCCGCCCAGCTCGCGTTGCTGCGCGATCCGACGGCGCCCGCCGAACGCCGGCGCGAGGCCCTGCAAGGGCTCGCCCGCGACGGCCACCGTCCGGCGCTCGATCCGATCCTCGGTCTCCTCGGCGAACCCGGGCTGCGCCGCGACGCCATTCGTGCGTTGGCGGAATTCGACGACGAACGCATCCCGCAGCGCCTGCTCGCGGACTACGCCCAATGGAGCGCCGCCGAGAAAGCCGAGGCCGTGCTCACGCTCACCACGCGTCAGGAAAGCGCCCGGCGTCTCCTCCGCGAACTTCGCGCCGGACGCGTGCCCAAAGCGGACGTCTCGGCCTTCGCCGCCCGGCAAATGCAGCGGGTGATCGGCCCCGGGTTCACCGATTTCTGGGGTCCGCTGGAAAGCCCGGTAGGCGATCGCGAGGCCGAGACCGCGCGCCTCAAGCGCCTGCTCACCGAGGAGACCCTCGCGGTGGCGCGGCCCGGGCACGGTCGCGGCGTCTTCGAGCGCACCTGCGCGCCGTGTCACAAGCTCTATGACCAGGGCGGAGTCATCGGCCCCGACCTCACTGGCTCCAACCGCGCCAACCTCGACTACATCCTCGGCGAGATCATCAGCCCCGGCGAGGTCATCCAGGAGGGATACCACTTGGTGACTCTCACGTTGCGCGACGGTCGCACGCTCGCCGGCAACATCGCAGCCGAAAGCGAACGACAGGTCATCCTTCGCACCGTCGGCCAGGAGACCGCGGTGGCGAAAGCCGATATTCTCGCGCGTGAGGTTTCACCGGTCTCGATGATGCCCGAGGGACTGCTGAAGACGCTCACCAACGACGAGGTGCGCGACCTCATCGCCTACCTCCGGACCACTCGGCAGGTGCAAATCGAGCCATAGTCGGGGACTAACCTGGCGCGAGGAAACCGGCGCAAGCGCGGGCAGTCAGAGCAACGCCGCGGCGAATAGCAGCAGACTGCTGACGATTGAAACGGTGCTCAGCAGGCGGCGGACCTCCACGCGCCGACCGGCGGCGTCGGCACTGATCTTGTTGTCCTTGATCGCCTCCTCCACGTCGCTCCGGTAATTTTCCTGCGACCACCGGAGCCAAAGGCCGAAGACTAAGACCAAGCCCGCCGCCGCGAAAAAGATTTCACGGGACTGAAACCTCCGGGCCACGGCGACTTTGGGCGCGTCCCCCGTCGAGGAGGGCGTGGCCGCCGGCCGGTCAGGAGGGGAGGACGACGCCTGCGTCGCTAAGGAGGTCACAGGCGCCGGGGTCACGCGTACCGGGGTAACCTGAGTGGCCTGCCCGGGCGGGATCGCCGCCTCGTGTTTTTCCGATACTCCCGCCGGCCCGCTTTTCTTCTCCCTCAGACGATTTAACCCGGAATCGAGACTGCCCGAAGAAGCGGCGGCGGCAGGGCGCTTCGGATCCGAGTCCGCCGCAAAGGCCGTCAGCGCCAGCGCCGCTAATGCACCGAGACAACGCGCGGCGCCGAGAAGCGCCGGGGCGTATGATCGGGCGAAGTTGAGGCGAGGCACGGTATTAGTGAGGCGCCCGTCGAGCCAGAGGCATCCGCAAAAAGCGCACAAGGTATTCGTTTGTTCGCAAATTTTTTGTTTCTGAGATCGATGTCAGAATCGCTCTGGCCCAACCCGTGCCGAGGACCTCCCAGCTTTGGCTTGCGGACTCCGCCGGGCAACGCGTTCCCTCCCCTCAACCTCATGGCGAAGCCCGACAAACCGATCGAGAAACTACTGGAGAAAACCATCTTCGCCAGCCGCTGGCTCCAGGCCCCGCTCTACGTGGGACTGATTCTCGCACAGGGCGTGTATGTCTACCAGTTCCTGCTGGAGCTCTGGCACCTCGTGCACAGCGCGGGCACCCAGACCTTCGACAAGACCGTCGCGCCCGACCTGAGCACGTTCATCATGCTCGGCGTCCTCGGGCTGATCGACGTGGTGATGATCGCGAATCTCCTGATCATGGTGATCATCGGCGGCTACGAGACCTTCGTCTCCCGCCTCGACCTCGAGCACCACGACGACCAGCCGGAGTGGCTGAGCCACGTGAACGCCGGAGTGCTCAAGGTGAAGCTCGCCACCGCGCTGATCAGCATCTCGTCCATTCATCTCCTCAAAACGTTCATCATGGCGCTCAACCCGCCGGGCGGCGTACCGCTCAACAGCCAAGGGGTGATGTGGCAGGTCATCATCCACTGCGTGTTCGTGCTGTCGGCCATCGCCCTCGCGTGGACCGACAAGCTCATGATGGCCGGCGTGAAGGCGGTCAAAGGCAACGCCGAGGGGCACTGATCGGCCGCGCCGCGCCGCGTTCAAAAATACGGCCGCGGAATTTCCCGAAAGGCGGCTTGCGCGACGGAAAGAGGACCCGTTCGCTCCCTCCGTTTACGCATGCCTGCAGTTTCCGCTCCGACGCCCCGTCCTCTCCAACGCGCCCTCGCCGCCCTGATCCAGTGGTTTGATTCCGACCATGCCCCGGGAGGGGCGGAGCGCATGCGGCAGGAGCCGGATCGCGTCGATTGGATGCGCTGCATCCCGTTCATCGTGCTGCACGCCGGCTGCCTCGGGGTGATCTGGACCGGCGCGAGCGCCACGGCGGTGGGGACCGCGGTGGCGCTCTATTTCCTGCGGATGTTCGCCGTCACCGGCATCTACCACCGGTATTTTTCCCACAAGACGTACAGCACCTCGCGCGCCGGCCAATTCCTCCTCGCGCTGTGGGGTGGCACGACCGTGCAGCGCGGCGCCCTCTGGTGGGCCTACCACCACCGCCATCATCACAAGCACTCCGATGATCCCGAGGACGCCCATTCCCCGCACGTGCACGGGTTCTGGTGGTCTCACATCGGCTGGATCACCAGCCGGCGCAATTTCCCGACCGACTACTCCACCATCCGCGACCTCGCGAAGTTTCCCGAGCTCGTCTGGCTCAACCGCTTCGACACCGTCGTGCCCGCGCTGTTTGCGCTCGCGCTCTTCGGAGCCGGCGCGGCGCTCGAGACCTGGGCCCCCGGCCTCGGGACCGACCGCTGGCAGATGCTCGTCTGGGGCTTCTTCATCAGCACCACCGCGTTGTTCCACGGCACCTCGTGCATCAACTCCATGGCCCACCTGATGGGCCGGCGGCGGTTCAACACGAGCGATGACTCCCGCAACAGTTTCATCCTCGCGATCATCTGCCTCGGCGAGGGCTGGCACAACAACCACCACCGCTACCAGTCCTCCACCCGGAACGGCTTTTACTGGTGGGAGATCGACCCCACCTACTACGGGCTGAAAGTGCTTTCGTGGACGGGCTTCATCTGGGGGCTCAAGCCAGTGCCGCGCTCGATCATGGAGGAGGCCGCCCGCGCCGACCACGAGGCTAGCATCGCCGCCGCCCAACGCGCGGCCACCGTCCATCCCGAATTCTCCCCGCTGGCCAAGGTCGTGCCGGCCGCCGCGGCCATCGCCGTCGCCACCGCGACCGCCGCGCAGGCCGACCTGCCGAAGAAGGCCGCCGGCCCCGCCTTGCACCAGAACGTGCCGGGCCAAGTCGAGAATCCGCCTTCCTCGGCTTGAGGCGATACGCGCCCTCCGCGCACGGTGCGTCCGGCGCGCCTTCGAGGTCGTAGCACGCGCACACCACCATGCCCTCCCTCGCCATCGTCGGCACCGGCATCGCCGGGCTCGGCTGCGCCCGTTTCCTTCACCGCCACCACGAGATCACGGTGTTCGAGCAGGAAGACCGCATCGGCGGCCACACCCACACCGTGGACGTCGACGAGGCGGGCGACCGCCGCGTGTCCATGGACACCGGTTTCATGGTGTTCAACCGTGTGACCTACCCGCATCTCACGCGCCTGTTCACCGAGCTGGCCGTGCCGGTGAAGCCGACCTCGATGTCCTTCAGCGTGCGGCACGCCGAGAGCGGGCTCGAGTACTGCGGCTCCTCGTTGAACCACCTCTTCGCGCAACGCCGCAACTTGGTGCGCCCGCGGTTCTGGCGAATGCTGGCGGCAATCAACCGTTTCAATCAGGAGGCGGTTACCGCGCTCGAGGATCCGGCCGTGCGCGACGAATCGCTCGGCGATTATGTCCGCCGCCGCGGCTACGGCTCCGACTTCCTTGAGTTGTACCTTGTGCCGATGAGCTCGGCGGTGTGGAGCACGCCGGCGGAACTGATGCTGGCCTTCCCGGCAACGAGCCTGCTGCGCTTCTTCCATAACCACGGATTTCTAGGGATGCACACGCAGCACCCGTGGTGGACGGTCGACGGCGGTTCGCGCAACTACGTCGAGCGACTGGTGAAGCCCTTCCGCGACCGCATCCGGACCGGCGAAGGTGTGGCCCGCGTGGTACGCGGTTCGCACGGTGTGACGCTCACCACCAAATCGGGACGGGAACAGACTTTTGACCGCGTGATCCTCGCCTGCCACGGCGACCAGGCGCTCGGGCTCCTCGCGGATCCGTCGCCGGACGAGCGCCGCCTGCTCAGCGAGTTCCGCTACCAGCCGAACATCGCCACCGTGCACACCGACGAGTCAGTGATGCCCCGCGCCCGCCTCGCGTGGTCGAGCTGGAACTACGAGCTGAACCGCGACCCGGCCGGCCGCCCGTCAACCGCGACCCATTACTGGATGAACTCGCTGCAGGGGGTATCCGAACGCGCCAACTATTTCGTGAGCATCAACCGTCCGGAGGCGATCGCGCCGGACAAGGTGCTGCGGCGGATCCCCTACGAGCACCCGCTCTTCAGCCTTGGTGCCGTCCGCGCGCAGGCGGAGATCCCGGCGCTCAACGCGGCCGCGCGCGGCGCCCGCGAGACCTACTACGCCGGCGCGTGGCAACGCTACGGCTTCCACGAGGACGGCCTCCTCAGCGCGGTACGCCTCTGCGAACTGCTACTCGGGTGCGACCCGTGGACGGCGTGAGGCCGCCAGGCGGCGGGTGACGGGCCTTGCTCCCGTCCGACCGTTGTGCAGCGTCAGCTAAGGCCTTCGCCGCCGGGCGCATCCGCCAGGCTGAGCCGGCCGTAAATTTTTCTAGCGAGGCCAACCGGCGATGAATTCCAGTCTGTACGAGTGTGAAGTGATGCACGCCCGGTTCGCACCGCGCGCGCACCTCTTCTCGTACCGGATTTTCCTCTTTGCGCTGGATCTGGAGGAAATTCCCGCGGTCGCGCGAAAAATCCGGCTCTTCTCAGCGGGACGTCCCAATCTCTACTCGTTCCGCGACCGCGATTACCTGCCTCTCGGCGAGCGTCAGCACCTTCCCGCGGCGCCGGACGCGCCGGCCTCGCCTGAGGCCGACCTGCGGAAGCGCGTCGAGTCGTATGCCGCGGCCAACGGGGTTGATCTCTCCGGCGGACGCGTGCTGCTGGTCACCCTCCCGCGCGTGTTCGGGTACCTGTTCAATCCGGTATCATTCTACTTCTGCTTTGACCGCTCCGGCGCACCGGCGGCCGCCATCGCGGAAGTCACGAACACGTTCCGAGAGATGAAGCCGTTCTTTCTGCGGCCTGATCCCACGGACGCCGCCCGGGGAGTTTTCCACCTGCGGGTGCCGAAGCATTTCTACGTGTCGCCTTTTTCGGACGTCGACGTCGCCTTCGATTTCCACCTTCGCCTACCGGGCGATCGTCTCGCGGTACGCATCGACGACTACACCGCGGAACGCCGCACGCTCACCAGCACACTCACCGGCGGCCGCCGCGAGCTAACGTCTGCCCGGCTGGCATGGTTCACGCTCAAATACCCCGCGCTCACCCTGCGCGTCATCACGCTCATCCATTGGCACGCCCTGCGCCTCTGGCTGAAGCGGGTGCCTTGGTTCGCCAAGGCCGCCCGCGCCGCCGATCAGCGGGGTCTCTACCGCCCCCATCACTCCCTTACCCCCGGCCCCGCGCCGATCAGCCCCGTCCCGTCCGAATCCGCATGAGCACGCCGTCCTCCGCCACCACCTCCTCACCCGATCTCGCCGGCCTCGCGGCCCCGGCCCGGCCGTCCGTCGCCCGCCGCGTCGTGCTCGACGCGCTCTCCGGCCTGCGTCGCGGCCGCCTGCAACTCGAGCTGCCGGGCGGCGTCGTGCGTGAGATCGGCGAGGATATTTCCGCTCCGGCGGTCATCCGCGTGCGCCGCGAAGCCTTCTTCTCAAAATGCCTCTGGTCGGGTGACATCGGCTTCGCCGAAGCCTACATCGACGGCGATTGGGACACGCCCGACCTCACGGCGGTCATCGCGCACTTTGTCCGCAACGTCGACGATGCGCCCACGCTGTCCGGTTCGCGTCGCGCGGCGACGGCCCGGCTCAACCTGATGCGGATGGCCAACCGCGTCCGGCACCTCCTGCGCCCGAACACCCGCTCGATCGCGCGCCGCAACATCAGCGAGCACTACGATCTCTCGAACGACTTCTTCTCCCTCTGGCTCGATCCCTCGATGATGTACTCGTCGGCCCGCTGGCCTGCCGACGCTGCTCACCTCTCGCTCGAGGAGGCCCAGCGGGAGAAGAACGAGACCCTCTGCCGCCACCTCCGCCTGCGCCCGTCCGACCACGTCCTCGAGATCGGAACCGGCTGGGGCGGCTGGTCGCTGCATGCGGCACGCAACCACGGCTGCCGCGTGACCACCGTCACCATCTCCCGCCAGCAGCACGACCTCGCCGTGCGGCGCGTGGCCGAGGCCGGCCTCACGGGCCGCGTCGACGTGCGCCTGCAGGACTTCCGCGACATCACCGGCCGCTTCGACAAGCTCGTCTCGATCGAGATGCTCGAGGCCGTCGGCCATCGCAACCAGGAGGCCTTCGCCGAAATGGTGGCCCGCGTCCTCCCGGCCGAGGGTATCGCCGCGCTGCAGTTCATCACCTGCCCGGACTCGCGCTACGAGGAGTTCCGCCGCGGCGTCGACTTCATCCAGAAGCACATCTTCCCCGGCTCGCTGCTCCTTTCGGTGAACCGCATGAACGATCTGCTCGCGCGCGCGGGCGGCTTCGTGCTTCACCGGCTCGAGGACTTCGGCACCGACTACGCCCGCACGCTGCGGCTTTGGCGGGAATCCTTCCACGCGCGCCTCGACGCCGTGCAGGCGCTCGGGTTCGACGAGCGCTTCGTGCGCAAGTGGACCTACTACCTCTGCTACTGCGAGGCGGCGTTCGCCCTGCGCAACATCTCGGTCGTGCACACCGTGCACACGCGGCCCAACAACGCCGCGCTCTGACCCGCCAACCCGCGCCCCGCGTCATGATCATTTTCCTCCGCGTCCTCTTTCTCGTCGTCATCGCGTCGATGCTGGCGGTCACGACCTGGGCCAGCCTGCACACGCCGATCTTCTCGATCCCGCGCGACGTCTTCACGCACCCGTGGTTCATCGCGACGCTGTTCGACGCCTACTGGGCGTTTATCGCGTTCTACGTCTGGGTGGCGTGGAAAGAGCAGTCCGCCGCCGCCCGCATCGGCTGGTTCGTGGCGATCATCGCGCTCGGGAATATCGCCATGGCCGTTTACATGCTGCGCGAACTTTTCGCGGTGCCGGCCGACGGCCCGCTCGACCCGGTTTTCACCCGGCGCAACGCGGGCAGCGTGCTGCTGCCGGTGCTGCTCGGCGCCGCGGGGGTCGGCGTCTACCTGCTCGCCTGAGCGCATGGAACCGGCCGGAACGGCGCCCGTCGCGCGCGAAAGCTTCTGGCGGCGCCGGATCACCGGTCCCGTGCGGCGGCAGCTTACGCTCGGTGTCACGCCCGACCGTCTCGCGGTCACGTTCGCGGTCGGCACGGTCTGCTCGCTGTTCCCGTTCCTCGGATTCACGTCGCTCTTGAATCTGGGCGTCGGCCTCGCGTTCCGGCTGAACCAGCCCGTGCTCCAGACACTCAACCAGCTGCTCGGTCCCGTGCAGCTGGCGCTGATCCTGGTTTATGTCCGGGCCGGTGAGGTCGTGTGGGGTGCCTCCGGGCAGCCCTTCACCATCGGGGAGATGCTGTCCGCATTCCGCGACTCGTCGGTGGCGGAGTTCCTCGCGCGTTTCGGCTGGGCCGGCGTCCACGCCTTCACCGCATGGCTGCTCACTGCCCCGCTGCTGGCCGCCGCGGTCTACCTCCCCTCGCGCCCTTTGCTCCGCCGCGCCGCCGCGCGGTTGTCGGCGGCGTCCGCCGCGCCCGCCGGCGCGTAACCTCCGCATGTCCGCGCCCGCCTTATTCCTCCTCGCGCTCGCCGGCCTCGGCGGCGCCTTCGCCGGGGTCTATCTGCTCTCCCGCCGGCTCGACAACTACGGCGTCGTCGACGTGGCGTGGTCGTACGCCTTCGCCGCACTCGCCCTGTTCTACGCCGCGACCGCCACGGGCTGGCCCGCCCGCCGCTGGCTGCTCGCCGCGATGGTCACCGTCTGGAGCGTTCGGCTCGGCACCCATTTGTTCGTGCGCGTCGCCGGGCATCACCCGGTCGAGGACGCCCGCTACGCGGCGCTGCGGCGCGACTGGGCCGCGGATTTCGCGTTCCGCATGTTCCGGTTTTTCCAATACCAGGCGCTGTCGGTCGTGGTGCTCGGCGTGGGCTTCCTCCTCTCGGCCCGCAACCCTGCGCCGGGTTTCCATCCGTTGGAGATCGCGGGCGCCGCGCTGTGGCTGTTCGCGGTCGCGGGGGAAACAATCGCCGATGCCCAGCTGGCGGCCTTCAAGCGCGATCCCGCCAACCGCGGCCGGGTTTGTGATCGCGGGCTCTGGGGGTGGAGCCGCCATCCCAATTACTTCTTCGAATGGCTCATCTGGGTCGCCTTCTTCGTGTTCGCCCTGCCGTCGCCCGGAGGCTGGGCCGCCATCATCGGACCGGTCGTAATCCTCTATCTCCTGCTGCGGGTGACCGGCGTGCCGCTCGCCGAGCAGCAAAGCCTGCGCTCGAAGGGCGACGCCTACCGCCGCTACCAGGAGACGACCAGCGTCTTCTTCCCGCGCCCGCCGCGCCGCCCGGCCCCCTGATTCCTTTTCCCATGATCGACACCTTGCTCGAGAAGAACCTGCTCCCCGACGCCCTCATCCGCTTCGGCATCCGCCGCCTGCTCGCCCAAAGGCTCCGGGAGGAGGCGGGTTACGACCGCGCCCGCTACATCGCCGATCTGCGTACCCGGCCGCTCGCCGAGGAGACCCGCGCCGCCAACGAGCAGCACTACGAGGTGCCCACCCGCTTCTACCAGTACTGCCTCGGCCAGCGCCTGAAATACTCCGGCTGCCTCTATCCGACCGGCCGCGAGACGCTCGACGAGGCGGAGGAACTCATGCTCGCGCTTTACGTCGAGCGCGCCCGCATCGCCGACGGCCAGGAGATCCTCGAGCTGGGCTGCGGCTGGGGCTCCCTTTCGCTTTACCTCGCGGAGAAATTCCCCGGGGCCCGCATCACCGGGGTATCCAACTCCGCCACCCAACGGGAACACATCGAGGCCGAGGCGCGTCGCCGCGGGCTCACCAACCTCACCATCCTCACCCGTGACATGAACACGTTCGAGGCGCCCGCCGGTCGCTTCGACCGCGTCGTGTCGGTCGAGATGTTCGAGCACATGAAGAACTACCAGCGGCTGCTCGCGAACATCGCGCGCTGGCTGAAGCCTGCCGGCCTCCTGTTCGTCCACATCTTCACGCACTCCACGCTCTCGTATCACTTTGTCGCGCGCGACGCCTCCGACTGGATGTCGCGGTATTTCTTCACCGGCGGCCAGATGCCCGCCCACGACCTGCTGATGGGTTTCCAGGATGACCTGAAGCTCGAGCAGGACTGGAAGGTCGACGGCACGCACTACCAGCGCACCGCCGAGGACTGGCTGCGTAACATGGACGCGCATCGCGCCGAGATCATGCCCATCCTCGCCCAGACCTACGGCGCGGAGAACGCCGTGAAATGGTGGTCGTACTGGCGCGTATTCTACCTGGCCTGCGCCGAGTTGTGGGGCTTCCGGGGCGGACGCGAGTGGCTGGTGAGCCACTATCTCTTCCGTCGCGCCTGAACAAAGCCGCCCGCCGTTCCGACGGGGCGGTCAGCCGCCGAGCAGACCGGCCTGCAGGCACCAGCGCGTCAAGCTGGCGACCTCGCGCACCCCGATCTTCGCCATCAGGTTGGCGCGGTGCTTCTCCACCGTCCGCACGCTCAACCCGAGCTCGCGCGCTATCTCCTTGGAGGGTTTGCCAGCCGCCACCAGGCGCGCGATCTCCTGCTCCCGCGCGGTGAGAGGAAGCGAGGCGAGACGTCGCGCCTCTTCGTCTCCCCTCGCCCGCGGCGACTGGCGGCTCGCGAAGAACATCCCTCCATCGAGCACCGTCCGCACCGCCTGCAACAGGAGTTCGACGGATCCTCCTTTGTCGAGATAGCCCTCGATCCCCAGCGAGAGCAGTTCCGCCGGCAGGCGGCCACCCGGATGCGCCGCCAGCACCAAAACCTTTGTTTCCGGAAGTTCGTGCCGCACGGCCCGAATCAGATCGCCGCCTCCGAGATCCGGCAGCACCAGGTCTGTTACGAGCAGATCCGGCCGTTCCCGTCGGCAATACCCGATGCCCTCGCGCGCCGAACCGAATTCCGCCACCACCTCCACGTCCTTGATCTTGCCCAGCGTCAGCCGGATCAGCTGCCGGAACAGGGTCTCGTCCTCGAGCAAAACGACACGTTTCATGCGGTGAAGGGCGAGCATTGCCCGCCTGCGACAACTCTGGCGCGCAACCCACGCACCGCAACCTCGCGGCTCGTCCCAGGACCGTAAACACGGCTCGCCAAGCCCGCGCCCGGCCGCTGACTTCTTCCGCTTAGACCAAGTTCATCGTGCAAAGCCTCGCCGCCATCCTCGTCTTCCCCGACGTCGAGATTCTCGACTTCGCCGGACCCTTCGAGGTGTTCGGCGCGGCCGATGAAACCGCCGGCGGCGGTGTCTTCCGCGTCGTCACCGTCGCGGAATCCAGGGATGCGGTCACGGCGCGAAACGGTCTCCGCGTGATGCCGGACCACACGCTCGCGGATTGTCCCGCCGCCCGGGTGCTGGTTATCCCGGGCGGCTACGGCACCCGGCGGCTGGAGACGTCATCCGCCGTGCTCGGATGGATCCGCGAGCGGGCCCGTGACGCCGAGATCACGATGAGCGTCTGCACCGGTTCCATCGTGCTCGCCCGCGCCGGCTTGCTCGACGGACTGCACGCCACCACTCACCACACGGCGTTCGACCGGCTGCGAACGGCGGGACCGAAGGTGGTGATCGACGAGGGCGCCCGGTTCACCGACAACGGCCGCATCCTCACCGCCGCCGGAATTGCGGCGGGAATCGACTGCGCGCTCCACGTGGTCGGCCGCCTGCTCGGTCCAGCCGCCGCCGCCACCACCGCCCGTTACATGGAGCACGCGCCTTCCGGAGCTGAAAAACGCGGGGAAAACGGTCCGTGACCTCCACGTCCGGGCCGTCGCGCGGCGCGCTCATCGCCGGGTTTGCGACGATCTACCTCGTCTGGGGCAGCACCTACCTCGGCATCCGCGTCGCCGTGGAGTCCCTGCCGCCGTTCCTGATGGCGTCATTCCGCTTCCTTGTCGCCGGCGGGGCGCTGCTCGCCTGGCTGCGGCTACGGGGCGAGCCGTGGCCGACGTTCGCGCAATGGCGCGTGAACGCGATCATCGGTCTTTTCCTGCTGCTGGGTGGCAACGGCGGCGTCACCTGGGCCGAGCAATTTGTGCCCTCGGGTATCACCGCGCTCATCATCGGCGTCGGTCCGCTGTTCGTCGTGCTTACAGAGTGGGCGTGGCCGGGAGGAAAACCTCCGTCGGCCATGACGTTTTTGGCGCTCGGCCTGGGCTTCGCCGGCGTGACGTGGCTGGCCGCACCATGGGAGACCGCGTCGGGTGCCGCGCTCCACGCCGGCGGCGTCGCCGCAATCCTGCTCGCCTGCGCCTCGTGGGGCGTGGGTTCGATCTACTCCCGTCACGCGAAACACGGCGCCGGTCCGCTTGCCGCCGCGGCGTTGCAGATGCTCGGCGGCGGGGTCGCCCTCGCGGCGGTGGCGCTGCTCCACGGCGACTTCCGCGGGTTCGATCCATCCACCGTGCCGGTCCGCGCCTGGGGGGCCGTGGCGTACCTCATCGTGGCCGGTTCGCTGATTGGCTTCTCGACGTTCGCCTGGCTCATGCGCCACAGCACGCCGGCCCGCGTCGCGACCTACGCCTACGTCAATCCGCTGGTCGCCGTCATCCTCGGTTGGTTGATCCTCGGCGAACCCGTGACCTCCCGCGTGCTGCTCTCCGCCGTCCTAGTCGTCGCCGCGGTGGTGTTGATCACGATCGAGCGCAACCGCGCGCCGGCCGACGGACGTTGAAGCGGTACCACCAGCACGAGCCGCGCCTCGTTAATTCGACTTAAAAGCGAGCCGAGGCGCCCGGCAGTTTGGGCAAAAAAACGAGCTGCCCAATCCGGGGAACAGGAGCAAACGGAGGTAACGGAGGACGGGTTGAAGCCTGTGAGTTTTGAGCCTTTTGGCGGACAACTAGTGTGGGCCGCAAAGCGGCGCAATAAAGAGGGAATTCACGAGCCGGATCCGCGTCTGTATTGACCCGTGGTTACCCCTTGCGGAGCGACTTCAACGCGCGTGGAGAGCGCCTGGGCTTTCAACAGAAGACCGGAAAGTTCGGAATGGATCCCAATCTCTCGCCTGCATCCGCCACGCCCGCACTGCTACACCCGAAAATCGTGTTTTCGGCACGACTCCACCCAGTCACACCATTGGCGCATGCCCCTGCGCGATCGGCGGAATCCGCGGTGAACCCAGGAGCGTTCCCGAACGCCTTTGGCCGTCGCGGTTCCGGCATGGTCCGGGGTCGCCGGACCCCGGCTACAGACGAAACGAATTTATTCGTGTCGATTCGTGTCCCTTCGTGGTTCCCACCCGTCGCTTTCGTTCAGACCCGCCTGCATCCGCGTCCATCGGTGTCGATCCGTGGTTGCCCCTCGCGAAGCCTTGTCGAGGCCCATTCCGGCCAGCGGAACTTCGAACAGCAGGACCCGGAAGTTCGGGGAGGCTTTATCCGCGCCATCCGTGATCCGCGGTGAACCCAGGAGCGTTCCCGAACGCCTTTGGCCGTCGCGGTTCCGGCATGGTCCGGGGTCGCCTAACCCCGGCTACAGACGAACCGCATTTATCCGTGTCGATGCGTGGTTAACAAGGTTCGGCTGCCCCGGGATGAGGATTCACTCCCGGGCATCCGCGCGTCGGCGCCACGCGAATCATCGTCGTGATCCACCACCTGCACCGCGAACAATTCGTCCCCGGCGATCCGGCCGCGATCTGGGAATTCTTCGCCACGCCGCGCAACCTCGATCTGCTCACCTCTCCGCACCTGCGTTTTCGCATCCTGGGAGATGTCGCGCCGCGGATGTACGCGGGCCAGATCATCGAGTACCGGGTGGGAATCGTGCCAGGGATCTGGACGCGTTGGCTCACGGAGATCACCCACGTGCGCGAGGGCGAGTTCTTCGTCGATGAACAGCGCGCCGGCCCCTACCGGCTCTGGCACCATCAGCACCACTTCGCCCCGACGCCGGGCGGCGTGCGCATGACCGACCACGTGACCTACGACCCCGGCTGGGGGGCCCTCGGCTCTCTCGCCCATGCCGTGTGGATCCGCCGGAAGCTCGACGCGATCTTCGACTTCCGCGCCGGCCGCACCGCCGCGCTTTTCACCAACCGCCCCCCGGCTTCGTAACCCCGCGCTACCCACCCGGGGCCGCCGGATCTCCCGCGCGCGAAACCGCGGCCTCGACCTCGGCGCGCCGCGGAATCGGGCCTTGCGCGCCCGGCCCCAGCGTCGAGAGAGCTGCCGCCACATTTGCCGCCGCGATTGCCTCGGGAAAGCCCGCGCCTTCCGCGAGCCGCACCGCCAGCGTGCCGGCGAACGTGTCGCCGGCTCCCACGGTGTCGACCGGCCGCACCGGATGCGCGGGAAACTCCCGCGTTCCTTCCGCGCTTAGCCAAAGCGTCGGCGCCGCCCCCCGCGTGACCACCAGGTGATCAACACCTCGCCGCTTCGCGGCCGCGGCATCCGGCGCCCCGAAGATCTGCGCGCACTCGCGTTCGTTCACGATCACCACGCTGATCCGCACCGCTCCCCACGGGAAATCTGCCGACACCGGCGAGGGGTTGAAAACGGTGATCACTCCGGCTGCTGCCGCCGCACGCAACGCCGCGACTGTCGCCTCAACCGGAACTTCAAGTCCGGCCAGCAACACACGCGCCTCAGGCGCGAGTGTAGTCACCGCCCGCTCCACCGCTTGCGCGGAAACGGTCCCGTTCGCGCCCGCCGCGACCACGATCTGATTTTCTCCGCGTTCATCCACGCAGATGAGAGCGGATCCGGTTGGCGCACCCTCCACGGTGAAGAGATTCGACACGTCGACACCTTCCGCGCGCAGGGGGGCGAGGTAGGCCGCGCCATCAGCGTCGGCCCCGACGGCACCGACCATCGCCACCGCCGCCCCGTGCCGCGCGGCGGCGATCGCCTGGTTGGCTCCCTTGCCGCCGAATTCCACGCGTGTGCCGGTTGCCTGCAGGGTTTCGCCGGCAACGGGTAGCCGCGGCACCCGCCAGAACCGGTCGACATTGAGCGAGCCAACCACAATCACGCGGCCGCCGGCAGCGGTGGCCGATCCGACGCCACCGATCATACCGATGCAGCCTGTCCGCCCGACTCCCGCTTGAGGCCGCGGGTCATCAGGGCCGCGAGGGCGGCGTCGGGCCGTTTGCCCTCGAAGAGGATCGCACGCACCTCGCGCAGGATCGGGGCGTCGATCCCCCGCTCGGCGCAAAGCCCGGCGAAGGAATCGGCGGTGCGATGGCCTTCGACCACGGTGCGGCGGCCGGCGAGCAAGTCCGCGACCGGAACGCCCTCGCCGAGGCGCTGGCCGAACTCGCGGTTGCGGCTCCAGCCGCCGTAACACGTCGCGACCAGATCGCCGAACCCACCCAGCCCGTAAAAGGTCTCGGGCCGGGCGCCGAGCGCGGCGCCGACGCGCACCATCTCGGCGAGTGCGCGCGTGAGCAGCGCGGCCTTGGTGTTGTCACCCAGCCGCAGGCCGTCACAGCAGCCGGCGGCGATGGCGTAGATGTTCTTGAGGCAACCGCCGAATTCGACGCCCGGCAGGTCATCGCTCGTGTAGACGCGCAACGTGGGTCCGCTGAAAGCCTGCTGGAGGCGCTCCAGCGCGATATCGACCGCGCCCCCGGCGAGGACCATGGCAGACGGCTCACCCCGCGCGACACCGAGGGCGTTGGTGGGACCGGACAGCGCGGCAACCCGCGCGGCGGGCGCCACCTCGGCGAGGACCTCCGACGGCCGTCGGTGGGAGCCAGCCTCGAGGCCCTTCACCAAGCTCACGATCACCGGAGCGGAGGCAAAACGCCCGCAGGTTTCGCGCAACGCCTGGGCAGGACACGCGAGGAGAACGGCGGCGGCCGCGGCAAGGGAGCCCGGATCGGTCGAAACGGAAACCGCCGCCGGAAGCTGGATGCCCGGCAGATAATCGGCGTTGACGCGCACCGCGACCAGCTGGGCAGCGTGTTCGGCGCGACGCGGCACGAGAGTGACCGCGTGACCGAGACGGGCGAGGTGGACCGAGAAGGCGGTCCCCCAGGCGCCGGCACCGGCGACGACAAAATTCATGACGTGGGCTTAACCACGAAAGCCGCGAAATACACCAAAAAGCAGAGCGCGGCGGCCACCTTCAGCCGCCTACCTCCTGCGGCTTATGTGCCGCTTCGCAGCCATCTCACCGGTTGGCCGCAAGAAGGCGCAAGAGTCGCAGACGGGGGCAAGTTCACCACGGAGCCACGGAGGCACGGAGTGAGCAGGATCGCTCTGTGATCGCAGACACCATGCGACGTGCGGTGTGTGTTGTTATCAAAACCTCACACTCCCCGATCTTGCCGGCCTCCCTGTTCAGCCCCGTCTTCCCGTCTCCGTGACTCCGTGTCTCAGAGGTGAAACTCCGAACGCCTTCAGCCGCATCCTCGTCTCGCGGCTTGTGCGCCTCTTCGCGGCCATCTCATCGATTGGCCGCAAGAAGGCGCAAGAGTCGCAGACGGGGCAAGTTCACCACGGAGGCACGGAGTGAGCAGGATCGCTCTGTGATCGAAGACACCATGCGACGTGCGGTGTGTGTTGTGATCAAAACCTCACAATCTGAAATTTTCCCGATCTTGCCGGCCTTCCTGTTCAACCCCGCCTTCCCCTCACCGTGACTCCGTGTCTCAGTGGTGAAACTCCGACCGCCTTCAGCCGCATCCTCGTCTCGCGGCTTGTGCGCCTCTTCGCGGCCATCTCATCGATTGGCCGCTAGAAGGCGCAAGATTCGCGCAATAACCGCGGCCTCAGGTTTCCCGCGTTCCCGATTTCCAGAACCGGCGCGGTCGCGCCTTTACTGGAGGAAGGCCGGGATCTTCTCGCCGGCGATCATCTGCTCGAAGGTCTCGCGGGCGTGGATCAGCTCGAAGGCGCTGCCCTTCACCAGCACCTCGGCGGCCATCCCGCGGGTGTTGTAGCGGCTCGCCATCGTGTAGCCGTAGGCGCCGGCGCTGAGGAAGCCGATGAGCTCGCCCTCGCGCACCTCCTGCAGCGAACGGTCCTTGGCGAAGCAATCACCGCTCTCGCACACAGGCCCGACAACGTCGGCGACCAGCGCGGGACGGGACGAATCGCGATGCAGCGGCACGATCTCGTGGTAACTGTCGTACATCGCCGGCCGCACGAGGTCGTTCATCGCGGCGTCGACGATGAGGAAGTTTTTCCCGGCGCCGCGCTTGAGGTGCTCGACGCGCGACAGAAGCACGCCGGCGTTGCCGACCATGAAGCGTCCGTGCTCGAGGAGGATGGTGAGGCCGAGCGGCTGCAGCAGCGGCACGAGGGCGGCGCCGTAGCTCTCGGGCGTGAGCGGCCGCTGGTCGGCGGGCTGCGACTCCCACCACGACGAGGCGCCGCTGGCGAGCGCGTCGCGGTAGATGATGCCCATGCCGCCGCCGATGGAGAAATACGTGATGCCGTAGCGCGCCTTCAGCTCAGCCGCGAACGGCCCCACCTTGGTGACGGCCTCGACGAACGGCGCGACGGAGGTGAGCTGCGAGCCGATGTGCATTTGCACGCCCTTGATCTGCAGATGCGGCAAACGGGCGGCGGCCTCGTAGGCGGCGGCGGCGTGGCGCAGCGGGATGCCGAACTTGTTGTCGCTCTTGCCGGTCGTGATCTTCGCGTGCGTGTGGGCGTCAACGTCGGGGTTCACCCGGATCGCCACGGGGGCCTTCACGCCGAGCTTGCCCGCCACGTGGTTGATGCGCGCCAGCTCGGGCTCGCTCTCGACGTGGAACGAGAAGATCCCGTTGCGCAGCGCCAGCTCGATCTCGGCCTCGGTCTTGCCCACGCCGGCGAATACGCTGGCCCGGACGTTGCCGCCCGCGGCGAGGACGCGGCGGACCTCGCCGCCACTCACGAGGTCGAAGCCCGCGCCGAGGTTCGAGAAGTGGCGCAGCACCGCGAGGCTCGAGTTGGCCTTCATCGCGTAGCACAGGCGCGCGTCGAGACCAGCGAGCCCGCGCTGCAGGCGGCGGAAGTTATCCTCCATCGTCGCGGCGCTGTAGACGTAGGTCGGAGTTCCGTAGAGGCCGGCGACGGCCGCGAGGTCGACCGACTCGCAGTGGAGAGCGGAGCCCGAGTAGTGGAAGTGGTGCATGACGGCGAAGGAGGCTGAACGACGTGAGAGAAAGGCGAACGTAGCCGCTTTCCGCTTGAAAAAACCACTTCAAACTTCGTCTGTTCGCCCATGCTTCGCGCGCTGCTCCACCTGCTCTCCGGCGGTTCCTCCCGCCGGCGCGGGGGACCGGGTCCGCAGGGACGATTCCGCAGCGCGCAATTCGCGAGCTTCATGGCGCAGAACAACCGCCGGCGCGTCGACACCGACCTGCTCGACGCCGTGCTCCGCTCGCGTCGGTTATTCCGCAACGTGCTCAAGCTGGCGCTCGCCGGCGGCGGCGCGTGGGTTGTGGTGGAGAGCGCCCGCGCCCTCTCGATCTTCTGAGCGGCGCGGCGGCGGCCGACCGCGACAGCGGACTTGATCAACGCTCCCGCGGGACGTTTGCTCGGCGTTTCACCCGCGCCCAACGCCATGATCCGCATCAACGAGAACTACACCAAGCTCAAGGCCTCCTACCTGTTCAGCGA
>CAXRGI010000042.1:0-5264 GCA_964229935.1 Opitutales bacterium | reverse complement strand
CCGCGTGCACGCTGGTGATCGGCGGCTGGGGCGGGATGGTCGTCGGGATCTCGTGCATCGACAATGCCGACGCCTCCGAGAACGAGACCACCACCTCGCGGGACTTCCGGTCCGACCGCTGGTACAAGATCCGGCTCCGGGTGACGCCGAAGAAACTCGAGGCGTGGATCGACGATGAGAAGGCGGTTGATTTCGAGACCGAGGGCCGCCGCCTCGACCTGCGCTTCGGCGAGATCAAGCATTCACTGCCGCTCGGCATCGCCGCCTACGAGACCCGCGCGGCGCTGCGCGACATCACCTTGCGCATCCTGCCACCGGAGGAATGAGCCGCCTCCCGAGGAGCGCGGCTCAAATCGGCCGTAGCCGCACGGTGAGCGAATCGTAGCCGTTGATCCGTTGGTACGCGCCCTCGCGCTCCACGTGCTCGACGGCCTCGAGGATCTCCACGCCCGCCACCCGATCAATCAGCGCCTGGAGGAAAGTTCGCGTGATCAGCCGCGCGTGCGGGGCACCGAGGCAAAGGTGCGTACCGAAGCCGAACGAGAGGTGGGGATTCGGCCGCCGATCGAGACGAATCTCCTGCGGAGCCTCGAAGACCGTCTCGTCGAAATTGGCCGAGGCCCACGCGAGGGACACGCGACCGTCGGGCGGCACCCGTTCACCGTTCACCTCCGCCCCCGCGGGGCAGACCCGCCCGATGTGAGTGAGGGGCATGAAATACCGGAAGAACTCCTCGCTGGCGTGGGTGATGCGCCGCGGATCCTCGCGCAGAAACGCGAGCGACTCCGGATTCCGCCCGAAGTGCGCGAGGATGTTGGCGAGCGTGTGGATGATCGTGTCGCGACCGCCTGCGAAGGTGAGGTTGGCGAAACCCATCATCTCCTCCCGCGTGAGCGGACGCCCCCGGAAGGTCGCCCGGGTCAGCGTGCTGAAGAAATCGTCGCCCGGATCCGCCGCCGCCGCGTCGAACTTGGCCCGCAGGTAATCTTCCAGCACCGTCCCCTTCTTGAATTCACCGCCCGTGACCTTGAACACGTGGATGCCCCAGCCGATCCAGATGTCGGCTTCGCTCTCGGGCACGTTGAGCAGGTGCGTCAGCGCCCGCGATTGCACGGGCAACGCGAAGTCGGCCACCACCTCGAACGAGTCCCGCGCCAGCACGGTCGAAAGCATGCCGCCGATCAGCGCCTCCACCCGCGCGATCACCTCCGGCCGCTTCGCGCGCTGGAAGAAGGGCTCCACGATGGCGCGGTAGTCGGTGTGTTCGGGAGGATTGGTCTCGATCGGCAATTGGCGCATCGAACGAACCGCCTCCTCCGACGGAATCGGCACCCGGAAGGGCGCGTCCGAGCTGAAGTTCCGCCAATCGCGCGCCGCGTCCCGCACCTCCGCGTGCCGCAGAATCATGGGCACGGCCTCGCCCTGGAAAGGGCAGCGCAGCACCCCCTTTTCACGGCGGACTTCGCGGAAGGGGTCGCGCGAGGGGTTCAGGTTGGACATCCGCGCCAGCATCCGCCCCGCCCTGCCTCTGGCAAGACCGCGCCGGCCGCGCGATAGACGCTCGAACAGCTTCCACCAACCCACGGTGGCAGGAGACCAAATTCACGCTTGCTTCCCCTCGGTGCGAACGGTGTTTTGACCAACTCCCCTCCCGGGGAGTCTCAACTCAACCACAACCCGATACATCAACCTCGATCGCAAGGCGGCCCCCCGGCCGACCTGTGTGTCAAAGGATACATTAGATCATCATGAACCTCAGCATCACGCCCAAGGACCTCCTCGACGCCGGCGTCCATTTCGGACACCAGACCAAGCGCTGGAACCCCCGTTCCAAGCCCTTCGTCTTCGACCATCGCCAAGGGGTCACGATCATCGACCTCGGCAAGACCCACGAGGCTCTCGTCAAGGCCTGCAACTTCGTCGAGGAGCTGGTCGGCAACGGCGGCAATGTCCTCTTCGTCGGTACCAAGCGCCAGGCCCGCGAAATCGTCCGCGAGGCTGCCACTTCCACCAGCATGCCGGTGTGCGTCGACCGCTGGCTCGGCGGCACGCTCACGAACTACGAGACCGTCAAGCGCTCCATCGCCAAGTTCAAGAAGTACCAGGCCATGGAGACCAGCGGCGAGCTCTCCAAGCTCCCCCGCAAGGAGGAATCCGCCATCAAGCGCGAGATGACGCGCATGCAGAAGAACTTCAGCGGCGTCGCCGACATGGGTGGCCTGCCCTCCGCTCTCTTCGTCGTCGACGTCAGCCACCACAAGATCGCCGTCGCCGAGGCCGCCCGCTGCGGTATCCCCTGCATCGCGATCGTCGACACCAATTCCGACCCGAGCACCGTCTCCCACCCGATCCCGGGCAACGATGACGCCGTGAAGTCCATCCGCATCCTGGTCGAGGCTGTGACCTCCGCGATCCAGAGCGGTCTGGCCCAGCGCGACACCCGCCGCGCCCAGCGCGGCGCCGCCGACGTGAAGGCCGCGGCCGACGCCGCCGCGGTCGCCGCCGGCGAGGTTGATCTTTCCAAGGTTGAGCTGCCCCCGGAGGTTGCCGCCGAGGTCGTCGAGGGCGAGGCCGAGGCCGCCCCGGCCCCCGGAGCCGCCGCGAAGAAGCGCCCGACCCGCGCCAAGCGCCCCGCCGTCAAAGCCGAGTAAGCACCCGCTCGAAGCGATTCCATGAGCAACACACCCATCACCGCCCAGGCGGTCGCCAGCCTCCGCGAGACGACCGGCGCCGGCCTGCTCGATTGCAAGAAGGCCCTCGCCGAGTCCAACGGCAACGTCGAGGAAGCCATCACCATCCTCCGCAAAAAGGGAGCGGCATCCGCGGCCAAGAAGGCCGACCGCCTCACCAAGGAAGGCGCGATCGAAAGCTACATTCACGTCGGCGGTAAGGTCGGCGTCCTCATCGAGGTCAACTGCGAGACCGACTTCGTCGCCCGCAACGAGGCGTTCCGCGCCTTCGTGAAGGACCTCTGCCTGCAGATCGCCGCCGCCAGCCCGCTGTACGTGAGCCGCGCCGAAGTGCCCGAGGCCGATCTGGCCAAGGAGCGCGACATCGCCGCCGCGCAGGTGCAGGGCAAACCGCCCGCGGCCGTCCAAAAGATCGTCGAGGGCAAACTGGAGAAGTACTACTCCACGGTCTGCCTGCTCGACCAACCGTTCGTTAAGCTGCCTGAGAAGGCAGTGAAGGATATGCTTACCGAGCAGATCACCAAGATCGGCGAAAACATCCAGGTGCGCCGCTTCGTGCGCTTCCAGATCGGCTCCTGATCCGGAATCATTCTTCCAGGCGCCCTCCCTCGCGGGAGGGCGCCTTTTTGTTTTAGGGCTTCCCTGCCAACCCACCACGAGCCCGTTCAGGTTTGAGCCGGGCGCGGCGTTTGGATTGCTTACCCGACGTATGAAGTACGACGCCCCACCGCCCCCCGTCGCCCGGCGGGTCACCCGCGGCCAGATCGTCGCGCGCGGCCTCACCCACCGGTGCCCGAACTGCGGCGCCCGTTCCCTCTTCCGGGAGGACGCGTGGTTCCGTCTCAACGTCGATTGCCGCGACTGCGGTTTCGCGTTCGAGCGCGGTAGCGACGAGGGCTTCTTCCTCGGGTCGATGTCGCTGAACTACGGCGTCACCTTGGTGGGTTTTCTTTTGCCCGTGGCGCTGCTGGCATTCTTCGGCGCCATCAGCGGCCGCGTGGCGGTCGGCCTGGCGGTCGGCGGCGCCGTGATCTTCCCGATGCTTTTCTACCGCTCCTCCCGGAGTTGGTGGCTGATGAACTACTACTTTTTTCTGCCCCACCATCTGCCGGCCAACGGCGGCACCGGTCGGGCCGACGGCGACGCCAACACCTGACGCACGTCGGGCAACTTTCTGCTTCCGTTTTCCGCCCCGCCCCGTACCTATCTCCGCTCCTGGTTCGGAGAGGTGGCAGAGTGGTCTATCGTACCTGACTCGAAATCAGGCGTGCCCGAAAGGGTACCGTGGGTTCGAATCCCACCCTCTCCGCCACCTTCCTCATAGGTACCGCCCCGGTTGTCCTGCCAAAGTCCTGCCAGTTTCGGGATGAAAATACGGCCAACGAGCCCAACGTCATGACCCCTCAAGGGCGCATCCGAAAGTCCCTCGAGCTCTCGAAACGGGCCCTCCGACTGGGTATCCAAGTCCGCCGTATCCCGAATCGTGCCCGCGGGCAGGAGTACGGGCATTCGTGGCTGGTGGTCATCCCAGCCAAGGTGACCGGTCAGGGGCGGATACGCCGGCAATTCAAGGCCACGGAAGCCGGGATGGCGGTGGACTTCGCCGAGGGGGCGGCGAACAAGGCAAAGGAACTCGGACTAACCGCCTTCATCCTCAAGCCCGAGGAAATGACCGACGCCAAACGGGCCCTGAAGCGGCTCCAGGGCTCCGGTCTATCCCTGACGGCGGCCGTGGAGTTTGCCGTGCGGCATTTGAGGCCAGCCGGCGGAGACGCGACCCTAGCACAGGTACTGGAACGGCTACTGCGCGCCAAAAAGGAGAAAAATCTTCGCCCCGCATCGCTCGAGTCCCTGCAAAAGTACGCCGGTCGGCTCGTGCGGAATTTCGGCGAGGAGACCCCCGTCAAGTCTGTCACCGCTGACCAACTCAAGGCATGGATCAGGGCCTGCGCCGCGAGCGGCTCTAGCGCCCGACTGGTGCAAAACATCGCCGCTTACACCCGCCAGTTCTTCCGCTTCGCACTTCAGGAGAAGCTGATTGTACGCGATCCCAGCGCGGCACTTCGGCCCGAGGGGCGTTTGGAAGACGAAAAGGCGATCTCGGTTCTGACGGTGGATCAGACCAAGGCGCTACTTCGGACTGCGATGACCGAGAAGCACCGCGATCTCCTGCCGGCGATGGTCTTGAGCCTCTTCTGCGGCGGCATCCGTTCGGAGGAACTCACACGCCTTCGCTGGAGCGACGTCGATCTGACCGCCGGCACGGTGACGCTCGACGGCAGGCAGACCAAGACCCGGCAGCGGCGAAAGTGCGAGATTCCGGCCAACGCCCGCGAGTTCCTCCTGCTCCACCCCAAGCGCCAAGGGCCGATCACGCCACAGCGGTTCGAGTTGCGCGCCTCCCAGCTCTACCTCGACGCGGGCTTCAAGAACTGGAAGCGGGACTACGCGAACGCCAAGCGCCACAGCTTCGGGACGTATGCATCCAAGCTCCGCGACTGGGGCTGGGTGGTGGACCAGATGGGAAACAGCGTCGTTGTCATGCTACGCCACTACCGCGACGGCAGCGCCAGC
>CAXRGI010000041.1:0-19049 GCA_964229935.1 Opitutales bacterium | reverse complement strand
CCGGCCTGCCCTCGAGCATCACGGGCGCCACGATCGCGCCCGCGGTGTCCGCCGGCAGAAAGTCGGTGCCCGTGAGCCCTGCCAATGCCGGCGACTCCGCCAGACGGTTCACCGCGACGGGGAACTCGCCGTTGATCGCCGCGAGCGCCGGCCCGGAATCGATCGGCCGCGCGACACGCGCCTCTCCCGCGGCGCGGTCTCGGTGGCGGCCCCGGCACTCGAGGACGACGCCGTCGGGCGACAGCATCCAGACCGACGATACGGCAAGGCCGACCGACTCGCGGGTGGAGCGGGCGACCAGGTCGAGGTACTCCTCGAGCTCCGCGTCGCTCCGTTCGCGGAGCAGCAGCAGGTTCGATTGGAGGCGCAGGACCCGTTCCTGGCGCCGGCTTTCGATCTCCTCCGTCCGGCGCTGCTCCGTCACGTCATGAAGGATCGTCCGCGTCGCGACCGGGCGACCGTGCTCGAGCCGCACGTTGGCGCGGCCGCGCAACACGACGCTGCGGCCCTCGCGCGCGACGAAGCGAGTCTCGATCTCGCCGATGTCCTCGCCGGACATGAGGCGCTGGAAAAGCATCCCGCAGTGGGCCTGCTCCTCCGGGTGGATGAGGTGGAACAGGTTGAGGCCCGCGATCTCGTCGTCGCGGTATCCGAAAGTCTCCCGCCACCGCCGATTCACGTACTGGAGCCGGCCCTGCGGATCAACGCTCTGGATGATCTCCGACGTGCCGTCGAACAGGTCGCTTAAGCGGGTGGCGGTGTCGCGCAGGGTCCGTTGTTCCGCCTGGCTCGCGAGGGCGGCGGCGATCCTTCCGGGTAATTCCGCGAGGTGCGCGTGACCGGGGCGCTTGACCACGTAGCTGGAAAAGCCGGCCTCCAGCGCGCGGGCCGCCGTCGCCTCGTCACCGCGGCCGGTCACCAGCAGGATGGCGCGGCCCTCCACGGCGTTCCGGTCGGGAAAAAGCTCCGTCGCGGTGCCGTCGGTGAATCGCGACTCAGTGACCACGACGTCGAACGGCCCCGTCGCGAGCCGGGCGCGCGCCTCCGCGAGGCTACCGGCCGCCGTGATGTTCCACGGCGGGTTTTGGTCGCGCGCGAGGCGGCCGAGTTCCGCGCGCTCGGTGGCGTCATCATCCAGGTGCAGGAGGCGGATCGGGTCTTTCATCGGGCGGGAAAGGGACGGCGGACGCGTTTCTTCCGGGTCCGCGAGGCGGGGATGTAAATTTCGAAGCGGGCGCCACGCGGAGCGACCGGGTGGTGGGACATGCGGCCCCCGGCCCGCGCGATGGCCGCGCGGGCGAGGGCAAGTTCAAGCCCGGCTCCCGGCCGTTCGCGCGCGGCCTCGCCGCGGAAAAAAGGGGTGAACAGGGAACGCTGTTCGTCGGCCGGGATGCCCGTGCCGTGGTCGCGGACGGTGAAAATGAGTCCGCCCGGCCGCGTGTCGGCCGAGACGGTCGCGCGCGTTCCGCCAGGCGGATGGAGGAGCGCGTTGCGCAGGAGTGCGCCGAGGGCGAGTGCGGCCGGGCCGGCGGGGAGGCGCCACGCGCCCGCCGGGGCGCGGGTGACGGTGAGACGAACACGACTGGTGCGCTCGGTCGCGCGCGCGGCCCGAACCTGTTCGGTGAGCCATGCCGCCAGCGGAACGTCGGCGGTCGCGACCGGCACTCCGTCGCGCCCTTCCGCCAGCTGCGCCAACTGGTCGAGCAAACGCACCAGCCGGGCGCCGGAATCGCGCAGCGTCGCCCGCCAACGCTCCCGCGCGGCCTCGTCGACCTTGGGGCCGGCTTCCAGCAGCAGGTGCGACGCGCTCCGCAGGGCGGTCGCGTGGTTCTTCAGGAGATGCACCGCGCGCCCGATGAATTCAGGGTCGCGCCAGAACGGCGAGGCGGCTGCCCGGGACCGCGGCGCGACTGGAAGTGATCGTCGGGCGGTCATGGGCCGGCGTCGTTTTCTCGCGCGTCGGCGGGCATCAAGGCGAAGGGCGCCTGCTCCTCCACAATCAGGATCCGCGTGGGTTTCACCCCAGGCCAAGGTTCCGCGATCCTCGTTTCCTGATGCATTTTCACCCAGATGAGGGCGGAGAGCGGGGCGGCACCCAACAAAAATCGCCGCCGATGGAGCACGGAGCGCGATCGCGTGCCGGCGATCACCCGCGAGGCGAGTCCCGCTTCAGCCGATTTCGGCGCGGTGGGCGCCGACGAGGCCCATCTCGATCGCGTAGCGGGTGAGATCCTGCGGCGTGTGCGCGTTGGCTCGCTCCATCAGGGTCTGGCGGACGCGGTAAACCTTCTGCACGGAGAGCCCGAGCTCGTGGGCGGCGGCCTTGATCGCCGCGCCGCGGGCGAGTTTTTCCAGTATTTTCAACTCGATGTCCTCGCCGCGCCGGCGGCCGCGCTTTTCGGGCCGCAGCAGGGTGGCGAGGAGCCGGCTCGGACCCGCACTGAAGTGCATGCCGCCGTCCCGCAGCCGGCCCAGCGCAAGGCTCAGCTCCTCGAGGGAGTCGCTCTTCTCCACGTAGCCGGCGGCGCCGTGGGTTAACGCGAGTTGCAGGGAGTGGGCGGTAGACGTCGCGGAGTAGATGAGTACGCGCGGCGGGCGGGCCAGCTCGCGCAGCTTGACAAGAGCGGCGATCCCTCCGTCGCCGCGCAGCATCAGGTCGAGGATCACGATGTCGACCTCGCCGGCGCGCGCCGCGCCGAGCGCGGGCGCGGCGTCCGGACTGGATCCCGCAACCGTGAAACCGGACTGCAGGGTAATGAACGACTCCAGGAGCTGCCGGATCGAAAGGTGATCCTCCGTGATCCAAACGCGGCAACCGCGACCCGAGGCGGCGGAGGATTTTGGCTCAGGTTTGGGCATCGGGGCGGAGACGGGGCGGGTGACCGCCTCGATTTCGTCGCGAAATACCCGGCGAGGGCAAGTTCCGCGAGGGCCGCCGTGGGAAAAAGGCGGGGCGGCCCCTTCCGCTGCGCCCAAAGGCGCTTCCCGCGCGGCTTCCCAGATTTGCGGTTGACCCTCTCCATGGCGGCTACCTTCCTTGCCCCTTCGCCAACCGCCGGACGTTGAAAAAACTTCCGGGCGGGCCTCCGGAGAGGTGACAGAGTGGTCGAATGTGCGTGATTGGAAATCACGTGTACCCGCAAGGGTACCGGGGGTTCGAATCCCCCCCTCTCCGCCAGGCTCCGCGCAGCGGATTGGATCCGGGCCGTCGACCAGAGCGCCCGGACCCACATCAAAGTTCGGGCGGATCATCGGAGGTGTCAAAGGCGCGCGTAGCGGTCAGCCGACCGTCACCAGGCGAGTGGTATGAAAACCAGAATTTTTCGGGCGGATTCGCGCCCAAGCTGGGTCACCGTTAAAACGCCGGTCTGCCGCGGCGGAAGGTCGATCCTGCCACGGGACGTAGGTTCAAGTCGTGGGATACCGCCATCGGTACAGGTTGCCGACGCCGGCGGTGCTCAGTAAGCCACGCCGCCAGGGGGTACTCCCTCCGTGTCCGGTAAGCTTTTGATGGTTTGCCCGATTTTCGCTTTCAAATAGACGGCATAATATTTTCAGATAGACGCATTTATTCTTTCACTTGGACGGAGGAGTGGCAGCCTGTCCGGCAATGAGCGGCCATGAAATCTACCCCCGGTTTGCGCTGGCCCGACTGGAGGAGTCCCTAGGCGACACTCCGGTGGTGCTGATCCATGGGCCGCGGCAATGTGGCAAGTCGACCCTGGCCCAGGCGGTGGCGAGGCGGCATGGCTATACATACTTCACGTTTGACGACGAAAACGTCCTCCGCGCGGCGCGAACGGACCCCGTGGGATTCTGCGCTGACCTGCCCGAGCGGGCCGTTTTGGACGAGGTGCAACGCATCCCGGAACTGTTCACGTCGATTAAAGGATTAGTGGATCGAGACCGCCGGCCCGGACGGCTGATCCTCACGGGGTCGGCCAACGTGCTCTTGCTCCCCAGGCTCGCCGACTCCCTGGCCGGTCGGATGGAGGTCCTGCGCTTGGGGCCGCTCACGCAGGTGGAGATGGGCGGGCGGGCGCCGGTGGCCGGTTTTATAGATAGACTCTTTGGCGGAAAATTTCCGATCACGACTGGAGGTAGGCTGGGTGAATCTTTGCTGCAGCGGGTCACAGGCGGGGGATTTCCGGCCGCTCTGGCCCGCACCACCGAGCGACGGCGGCGGGAGTGGCAAATGCAATATGTCGCGGCGATCACCCAACGCGACCTGCGCGACCTGACGCGCATCCGTTCCCTCGAGGTGCTGCCAAAACTACTGGAACTTGCCGCCGGTCAGACTTCGCGGCTCTTCAATGCGAGCGAACTGGCGGGGCCATTTGAGCTGAGCCGACCCACGATACGCGAATACCTCACGTTGCTGGAGCAGGTCTTCCTCATCGATATCCTGCCGCCGTGGCACCATAACCGGCTGAGCCGTCTCATCAAAACGCCGAAGTTGCACCTTGCCGACACCGGCCTCGCCGCCGCCTTGCTTGGAGCCGATGTCGCCGCATTGAAAGACGACCGGTCGCTCTTTGGTCAACTTTTGGAGACTTTTGTCTATCAGGAACTGCGTCACCAGTCATCCTGGTCGGGCGGAAGCCATCGGTTTTTTCACTATCGGGACAAGGACCAACTGGAGGTTGATATTGTGCTCGAACGCGACGGTCGCCTGATCAGCGGCGTCGAGGTCAAGGCGTCATCCACCGTCGGTGAGAGCGATTTCCGTGGACTCAATCGACTGCGAGACGCGACCGGTGCGGCGTTTCGCTGCGGAGTAGTACTCTACGATGGCGACTCGGCCTTGTCTTTCGGTCAGCAGATGTTCGCCGTGCCCATCGCCGAACTTTGGGCCGCGCGAAAATAATCACCGTCACCTCCTTGGCCCGACGGAAAATGGCGTCGTATCGCCTTCCGCGCCTTGGTGGGGAGCAGTGGTGGCCGGCTTGAGCGCGTCCCGATTCGACCGTTTTGGACCGATCGACCACGTGGTTATCAGCGCTTCGGATGTTCTTGTTAAAATCGCAGACGCTCCGCCCAGCGGATTGGTTCCGGGCCGTCGACCAAAGCGTCCGGACCCGGCTTGAGTTACTTCCTCGCGTTCTTGCCCGGTGGCTCGTCGCGCGGTGTCCAGTCGGCGGATTCCGAGCGGGCGGTCTTCAGGTAGGCGTCGAGACGGGCGGCGATCTCGGGGTGGCGGGCGGCGACGTTCTCCTTTTCCGCGACGTCGTTGCGCAGGTCGTAGAGGGCGACCGGGGCGGAGCGTGAGCGCTCGCGAATGCCTTTCCAGCGGCCTTGGTGGAGGGCGGCCTGGGTGAAGCCGCGTTCGTGGAACTCCCAGTAAAGAAAATCGTGGGTCTTTTGCTGCGCGGCGCCGCGAAGGGTCGGCGCGAAGCTGATGGAGTCGAGACCGGCCGGGGCGGCGACTCCGGCCAGTTCCGTCGCGGTTGCGAACCAGTCGCCGAAGTAGGCGACGTGGCCGCTGACGGTTCCGGGTTTCACGGTGCCCGGCCACCAGGCGATCGCGGGCACGCGGATGCCGCCGTCGGTGAGGCTGCGCTTGATGCCGGTGAACGGACCCGAGGGCTGGAAGCGGGACAGGTCGTGATTGCTCTCATTGTGCGGGCCGTTGTCGCTGGTGAAGATCACGAGGGTGTTTTCGGCGAGGCCGAGTTGACGCAAATGCGCGAGCAGGCGGCCGACGTAGCCATCCAGGCGGGAGATCATCGCCGCCTGGCCTTTGTCCTGTTCGGGCCAGTCCTTGGCCGCGTAGGGACCGAAGTCGGGCACGTGCGCGCCGTTCTTCAGTTCGCGGGTGCGCTCGTTGTTGGCGTGCGGGATGATCATGCTCCAGTAGAGGAAGAACGGCCGTTGCCGGTGGTTGGCCACGAACTTCAGGGCCTCGTCGGTGAACAGATCATCGGCGAAGAGCACCGCATCCGTGGCGTAACCGGCGCCTGGAACGGACCCCACGGGGGTGACCTTGTTGGGGAGGGGGATGCGGTCCTCGTTGCGCCACAGGAAGTCGGGGAAGTGGTTGTGCGCGTGAGTCTGGTTGAGGAAGCCGAAGAAATAACCGAACCCGTGGCGGCGGGGCAGTCCGCTGGCGGCGGCGCCGACGTCCCCGAGGCCCCATTTGCCGATGAGCGCGGTGGCGTAACCGGCGGCCTGCAGCGCGCCGGCGACCGTCGTGTCGCCCTCGCGGAGGGCCTGGGCGGCCGGGTTGGCGGTGCCGGCGTTGCCGCGCACGCGGGTGCGCCCGTGGTGGCGGCCGGTCATCAGCACGCTCCGCGAAGGCGCGCAGACGGTCGCGCCGGCGTAGAACTGGGTGAAGCGCAGTCCCTCCTGCGCCATGCGGTCGAGGTGGGGCGTGGAGATGACCTTCTGGCCGTAAGACCCGAGGTCGCCGTAGCCGAGGTCGTCGGCCATGATCCAGATGAGGTTGGGCGGGCGCGCGGGTGCGCCGGGAGCGGCCAGCGGGATCAGCAGGGCGAGGGCAAGCAGCAGGCGGAGTCTCATGGCGGGACGGGGATCAGTCGGACTTGGATTTCTTTCCGCCCTGGGCCGGAGCGGCGCCCGGGGCGGGCGGGGCATAGCGCGGGTTTCGCTCGGAGGGGATCAGCGCGCCGGTGTCCTTGATCCAAGCGAGCATCCGGCCGAGCATCTCGTCGCGTTTTGCCGGATTGCTGCGTGCCAGGTCGTTGCGCTCGCCGAGATCGGTGTTGAGGTCGTAGAGCTCCACCGCGCGGTTGGTGTCGAGCCGGTCGCGCCCGCCGTCGAGCCGCCATTCCTCGTGGAAGAGGTGCAGTTTCCAGCCGCCCTCGTTCATGACCGTCACCGGTCGCGTGCGGAAGCCAGCGCGCACGTCGATGTCGCGGCCGCGGATCACGGGTTGGTTGAGGTAGCCCGGGAAGTGCCAGTAGATCGCGCGGCGCTGGAGCGTGCCGTCGCCGCGCAGCAGGGGCAGCAGCGATTCCCCGTCGAGCACCTTGCCGGCGGGCACGGGGGCGCCGGCGGCGGCGAGGAACGTGGGGAAGAGATCAAGGTTGATGACGGGGGTGTCGGAGCGGCTGCCAGCCCGGGTGACCGCGGGCCAGCGCACGATGAAGGGCTCGCGGATGCCGCCCTCGTAGTAGCCGCCCTTGTTGCCGCGCAGGGGTTCCTGCGACGAGGCCTGGGTGCCGCCGTTGTCGCTGGTGAACACCACGAGCGTGTCGCGCTCGAGCCCGAGTTCGGCGAGCTTCGCGAGCAGGATGCCGACGCTGGCGTCGAGGTCGTAAAGGCACGCCGCGTAAAGCGGGTTGCCGTGCTGGGCGCCGGGTTTCTTGCGCTTGAACTTTTCCAGGCTTTCCGGCCGCGCCTCGTGGGGCGTGTGGATGGAAAAGTGCGGCAGATAGACGAAGAACGGCCGGTCACGGTTTTTCTCCATGAACTCGCAGGCGCCGCGGGTGAGGGAGAAGACGCCCTTCGGGTTGGCGGGGTCGGAAACCTTGGCGTCGCTCCAAGTATGGTAGGCCTGGTGGACGGTGTCGAAACCCTGTTCCCCGGGTTCGGCGCCCTCCGGGCCGTCGAGGTGCCATTTGCCGAAGATGCCCGTCGCGTAGCCCGCGGCTTTCAGGGCATCGGCGACGGTGACGTTTTCCTTGGCGAGCCCGCTGCGGTTGGGGATCGGGACCAGCCGCTGGTGCTCCTTGGGCCCGCGGTCGGTGCTCTGCACGGCGTAGACGTGGTGGCGGGGGGAGTAGTTGCCCGAGAGGAGGCAGGCGCGGCTGGGGGCGCAATTGCCCGCGCCGGCGTAGCCGGCGGTGAACACCATGCCCTGGGAGGCGAGCCGGTCGATGTGGGGCGTCTCGTGGAAATCACTGCCCTGGAAGCCGACGTCCTTCCACCCGAGGTCGTCGGCGAAAATCAGCACGATGTTGGGCGGGCGGGTGGAGGCGGCGGAGGCGGCGGAGGCGGCGGCGAGGACCGCGAGGAGGAGGCGGGCTTTTTTCATGGCGGTGGCTCAGCGGATTTTCTGGTCGGGAAGTTCCTTCTTGATGCCGGCGTCGAGCGGCATGCGGTCGTTTTCCGGCGTGAGGCCCACCTCGCGCATGACCTTGAGCAGCTCGCGCTGCATCTCGGCGACGACCCCGGCGTAGCGCGGATGATCGACGAGATTGCGGCGCTCCTCGGGGTCGAACTCGATGTTGTAGAGCTCGGCCTGATGGCGGTCGGGGCCGCCGTCGCCGTGGGGCGAGCGCGAATATTTCCAGGATTCGGTGCGTACGGCGCGGACGTTGGGCGTGTAGGGGAACTGTTTCTCGTAGTTGTAGTGGTAGAGCCACGACTTGCGCCAGGACGGGTCGCCCTCGCGCACGAGGCGCTTCCAGGAACGGCCGTGGAGGCCGGTGAGCGCGGGTGCGCCGACGAGTTCCAGGAGGCTGGGCGCGACATCGACGGTGAGGACCTGCTCCTCGATCACCTTGGGGCGGTCGGGCGGGGTGAGACCCGGGAAGCGCACGATCTGCAGGATACGGATGCTGGGTTCATGGGCGGTGCGCTTGTCGACCATGCCGTGCTCCCCGTTGAGGATGCCGTTGTCGCTCATGAACACGATGATCGTGTCGTCGAGTTCGCCGCGTTCGCGCAGCAGCGCGTGAAGCCGGCCGACGCTGTCGTCGACCGAGAGGATCGTGCCCCAGTAGGCGCGGGTCATGGCCTCGAAGTCCTTCACGGCGGCGGGGGAGTCGTCGGGAAACTTCTTCCGCCAGTCGAACAGGGGCCCGTAGATCCCGTGCCACGTGTGCAGGCGTTCGCGGATCCAAGCGGGTTTGTCTTCCAGCATGAAGGCCGTCTCCGGGTAAGGCACGGGTACCCGGGCGAAAGCCTGTTCGTATTTGGGCTCGGGGAAGTAGAAACTATGCGGCGCCTTGTGGCCGATCATGAGCAGCCACGGCTTGCCGTCGCGCGGCCGGCGCAGCCACTCCTCGGCCAGGTCGGTCACGACATGCGTGTAATAGCCCTTCACGACCTCGCGGCGGCGGCCGTTAAGGTTGAACTCGGTGTCGAAGTACTTCCCCTGGCCCTTGTGGGTGACGAACCAGTTGAAGCCGGGTCGGGGCTCGTCGTTCTCCTCGCCCATGTGCCATTTGCCGATGTACGCGGTGTCGTAACCGGCGGCCTGGAGGACGCGCGGGAAGCTCTGGAGCGCGGCCGGGTACTCGGTGAAGTTGTTGGTGACGCCGTGCGCGTGGGCGTAGAGGCCGCTGAGGATGCTGGCGCGGCTGGGGGAGCAGAGCGACGTGGTGCAGAAGGCGTTGCGGAAGTGCACGCCCTCGCGGCCGAGGCGGTCGATGTGGGGCGTGCGCAGGTGACGGTGCCCCGCGAGCGAAAGCGCGTCCCACCGCTGGTCGTCGGTGAGGATGAAGAGAATGTTGGGCCGCTTGGCGGGTGCGGCGAGGGCGAAGGCGGGCAGGGCGAGAAAGAGAAGGAGACGCTTCATCATGGGGCGGGGGTCGAAAGACGGAAAACGGCGTGCCGGCGGCTGGCAACCGCCGGCGCGAGGGGAACGCTCGGGCGGGATGCCGGCTACCGGATGATGGCGTCGCCGCGGCGGACGACCTTGCCCTCCCACACGGCCTCGTCGGTCTTCGGGTCGTAGGTGAGGATGCGGTTGGCGCTGCCCGGCGCGGGCGGCCGGTCCACCTTCGGCAGCCATTTGCGATGCTCGGCCACGACCGCGGCGAACTCGGGACGACCGATCAGATTGTTCCACTCCCGCGGGTCGGATTCGTGATCGTAGAGTTCCTCGGACCCGTCGGCGTAGCGGATGTAACGCCAGCGTTCGCTGCGGATGCCGTGGTTGCCCTGGTTGTGGCTGGTGATGGCGGGGCGTTCGCGCTTGGCCGCGGCCTGGCGGAGCTGCGGCACGAGGCTAAGCCCCTCGAGGTCCTGGCGGGGCGTGAGACCGCACAGCTCCACCAGCGTCGGATAGATGTCCATCAGCTCCGCGGGTTGGCGCGACCGGCCGCCCGGGGTGACGCCCGGACCGGCGAAGATCAGCGGCACGCGCGTGCCGTTGTCCCACAGCGTGTTCTTTCCGGTGATGCCCTTTTCACCGAGGTGCCAGCCGTGGTCCCCCCAGAGCACGATGATCGTGTTTTGGGCGAGGCCGGTCTCCTCGAGCGCGGCCATGATGCGACCGACCTGAGCGTCGACAAAACTCGTGCACGCCAGGTAGGAGCGCACGAGGTTGCGCCACTGGTTGCTCTCACGGACCCATTTGAGGCGCGGCTCCGGCAGATTCCAGTGCAGGTACCACGAGAAGCGCGGTGTGTCGGCGCGGTCGTCCTCCAGGATCTTTGGCAGCACGCTGTCGTCGTCGGGATAAAGATCGAACCACTGCTGGGTCGCGTAGCTCGGCACGTGCGGAAGGAAGAAACCGGCGCTCAGGAAGAACGGCCGGTCCTTCGGGGCGGATTTGATCTGGTCGACGGCCCACGTCGCCACCTGGTAGTCGCCCTTATCCTCATCCCGGTGGGGAAACACGCCCCAGTCCATCAGCGGGTGGTTCCCCATCGGGGTGGCGCCGATCAGCTTCTTCTCGGGGCGCACGCCGACGCCGGGATTGGGTCCGATGACCTCGAACTCCCGGGGGGCGTCGATCTCCGCGGCGATCTTGGCGTTCTTGCCCTTGGCCTTGCCACCCGCGCCGGGGGAGCCGGCGCCGCCGTGGTAGATCTTGCCGGCGCTGAGCGTGCGGTAGCCGTGCGCGGCGAAGTGCTGCGGGAGCGCGACGCGGTCCTTCCATTCGGGGAGGGCGCGGAACCAAGGCGCGAGGCCGTAGATGCCGGTGGTGGTGGGCCGCAGGCTGAGCATGAGGCTCGTGCGCGACGGGTTGCAGAGCGGGGAGTTGCAGTGCGCGTTCAGCATCGACGTCCCGCGGGCGGCGAGGCGGTCGATGTTGGGCGTCTTCGCGAGGGGGTGACCGCCCATGTGGCCGATCCAGTCGTTCTGGTCGTCGATCGCGATGAAGACGACGTTCGGGCGGCGCGGCTGGTCGGCGGCGGCGACCAGGGCCGGGGCGAATCCGGCGAGGAGGCAGAGGAGGAGTTTCCGCGGGGTGGTGGTCATGGATGAAGAATGGGCCGGCGTCACTTCGCGGCGGGCCGGTGGTTGGCGAGGTGCTCGGGGCGGGCCTTGGCGTAGCGATCGAGGACGGCCTGCAGCCGGCGCGCCTCCTCGGCCGCTACGCCGGCGAGGGCGGTGGCGCGGAGAGGTTTCTCCTCGAACGGATCGGAGACGAGGTCGTAGGCGGTGCCGTCGCGGTACAGTTTGATCCGTCGTCCCTGCGCGTACTCGTACGTGGCGTCGCGTCCGCCGTTCCTCGCATACCACAGGTAGTAGGAATCACGCGGTTTGCCGGTGAGACCGAGCAGCTGCGGCAGGAAGCTTTGCCCGTCGATCGCCAGCTCCGCGGGCACCGTCGCGCCGGCGGCCTCGGAAATCGTGGGTAGGAAGTCGGCGCTGCAAACCAGGTCGGCGTTAACGCGGCCGGCCGGAATGCGACCGGGCCAGTTGGCGATCAGCGGCACGTGATTGCCGCGGGCGGTGCTGGTACCCTTGCCTCCCTTGTAATCGGCGCCCTTGAAGCGCGACGTCACCTGCGTGCCGGTGCCGTTGTCGCCGGTGAACAGGATGAGGGTGTTCTCGCGCAAGCCGAGTTCCTCGAGCTTCGCGACCAGCCGCCCGACCATCTTGTCCATGTACTCGGTCATGTCGGCGAAGTGCTTCACGTCGCGCTGCTGCTGCTCGCTCTTGAGCTTGGGATCCCACGCCTTGCTGTCCGGCGTCGCCTGGAACGGATCGTGGGTCAGGATCATCGGGTAGTAGAGGAGGAACGGCCGTGCGCGATGGCGCGTCACGAAATCGAGCGCGAAGTCGTTGATCAGCTTCGGGCCGTATTCGCCATTCGTGAAATCGATCTCCCGGCCGTCGTGCTCGAGTCCGGGGTTGGCGTAGCGCGGCGGCCGGCGGGTGTGCTGCCAGAGGTAGGACTCGTCGAAACCGAAGTGCTGCGGAAGTGCGGGGTCCTTGCCGAGCTGCCACTTGCCGCAGATGCCGGTCGTGTAACCGGCGCGCTTCAGCAGGTGGGCGAACGTGGTGGCCTTCGGGTCGAGGAGGCCGAACTCGACGTAGTTCCTGACGTTGTAGATGCCGGTCATCAGCTGCACGCGGGTAGGCGTGCAGAGCGGCTGCACGAAGCAGCGCTCGAAGCGCATCCCGGTGGCGGCGAGACGATCGAGGTTCGGCGTGCGGTACGACTCGCCCCCGTTGGCGGTGACGCACTCGTAGCCGAAGTCATCGGCCATGATCAGAATCACGTTGGGCTTCCGCTCCGCGGCGGCGGGGAGAGGCGCGATGGCGCCGAGCGCGAGCAGGACTGCGGCGAGCCGCATGGAGCGCGGGTTTTTCATGGGGCGGCGACGATCGGGGCCCAGAGACCCTCGGTGACGACAGGGGGCGTGCCGGACGCCGGATGAGCGGCCCGGGCAGCCTCGCGCAGTCGGCGGGAAAGCTCGGCCACGGTGGCGGCGTGAGCTGGGCTGTCCGCGAGATTGGTGATTTCCCGCGGGTCCTGGTCGTGATCGTAGAGTTCGCGGCCGCGCCGTCCCTCGTCCCACTCGGTGGAGCGCCAGCGCGGGGTGCGCAGGCTGTAACCGGGGAACCGGTTGCCCGCCGAAGAGTCGGCCTTGGCCGCGGGCGCCGCGGCGGGAGTCGCGGCCACCGCCTTGGCGCGACGCTTGCCGCCCCCGGGGGCGGCCGCGGCCGATCGCGCCGGGATCGCGCAGCAGTGGCGTCAGGTCCTGCCCCTGCAGATTGGAGGGTGCCGGCACGCCGGCCAGCGAGGTCAGGGTGGGATAGAGATCGATGTGGCCGACCGGCGAACCCGCGGCCCCGCCGGCCTTGGCGACACCCGGGGCCACGATCAGCAGCGGGACGCGCGCGCTTTCCTCGAAAAGGCTCTGTTTCTGCCAGAGACCGTGCTCGCCCGTGTGGTAACCGTGGTCGCTGGTGAAAACGACGATCGTCTTCCGCGCCAGATCGAGCCGGTCGAGCGCGTCGATCACGCGCCCCACCTGGGTATCGAGAAAGCTGATGCTCGCGTAATAGGCTTGGAGCGCCTGCCGGCGCAGGTCGTCGGTAAGCGCGTCCTGCTCCCGCTTGTAGCTCATCAGGCCCGGAGCGGGAATGTCGGCCTGGTCCTCCTTAACTCCTTGGACAATCCGCATCTTTTCCAGCGGGTAGAGGTCGAAGTACGGCTTGGGCGCGACGTAGGGCGTGTGCGGCCGGAAAAAACCGACCGTGAGGAAAAACGGCCGTTCGGGCTGGCGGGCGCAGCGTTCGAGCACCCATTCGGCGTCGGTCGCCATGAGGCCGTCCGTGTGCAGCAGGTCGCCCTTGGGCGAAGCGTACCAGCTGAGGGTGCCGCCGAATTGGCCCGGGGTGAGGCTGAAGATTTTCGGATGCTCCTCCAGGCGGTCGACGCCGGCGGGATTGAGGCCGAGCTCCCACGAGGCGGGATCGTCGTGCCCGACGGTCCCGATCGAGTTCGGCACGTTGTAGTGGTAGGCTTTGCCGATGCGCGCCGCGAACCAGCCTTGCTGGCGGAAAGCCTGCGGCAGGCTGGGCTGCGCCGGGATGGTCTGCCGGAAAATCTGCGAATTTTGGTAAATGCCCGTGCTGTCGGGGTAGAGCCCCGTGAGCATGGAATTACGGCTCGGCCCGCAGAGCGGGAAGGCGCAATAGGCGCGATCGAAGCGCACGCCGCGCGCCGCCAGGCGGTCGAGGTTCGGCGTGCGGGCGACCGGGTCACCGTAACAACCGAGCAGGTTGTTCAGGTCGTCGGCGATGAGGAAGAGGACGTTCCTCCTCTCGGGTGCGGCGCCGGAAACGGCGGATGCGGTGACGGATAGCAGGAGCGCGAGGAGCGCGGGCGTTCTCATGGGGGTCGAGGGGCGAGTGATTCGCACTCCCCGCGAGACGCCGAAGCAAGCCTCTAAGCTACGCGCCGCCGCGGGAAAACGCGCGGCGGCCCGCTGGGTCAGGGCTTGATCGTGACTTTACGGATGATGACCGGAGTGACGGGGCTGCTGCGCGCGCCATCCATGCCCGGGTTCATCGGCAGTTCGGCGATGGCGTCCACCACCTCGAATCCGCGCACGACCTTCGCGAAGATCACGTAGGCGGGCGGCAGGCGGTAGTCCTGGTGCATGATGAAGAACTGGCTGGTGTTGGTGTTCGGGCCGCGGTTGGCCATCGCCACGATGCCGCGACGGTAACCCGCCTTGTAGAGGGGGGAGTCGGGCTTGATCTCGTCGGGAAAGGTCCCGCCCCACGCGCTTTGCCCGCCGCGGCCGTCCCCGAGAGGGTCGCCGCCCTGCAGCATGAAGCCCTTCACCACGCGGTGAAAGGTCAGGCCGTCGTAGTAGCCGTGTTCCGCGAGCAGCCGGAAGTTCTCCACCGCCTTGGGCGCGGCGTCCGGCAGGAGCTCCAACTCGACCTCCCCCTGGTCGAGCTTCAGGACGGCGTGGCGGCCGCCCGAGCTCTTCGCGCCGGCCGGCACCTTGGGGTTGGTCGCCGCCGCGGCGCCCGGGGCTTCACCGCCCGGGGGTTTGCAGCCGGAGGCGCCGAGGAGGGCGGCGAGGACGAGTAGGGAGAGGAGCGCGCGGACGGTGCGTGGCATGAGCCCAGTTTGATCACGACGACGGCGAGTCAAGTCGCGCGCCGCGGGACGCCGTCACGGCTTCGGCGGGATCGGAGGCGCGGCGGGCTCCGAGGCCGGCGGTCGTCGCTCCGCCGGTGCTTCCGTGATCGAACGGAGCAGGTTGGTCGGGCCCATCACGAGCGCCCAGGCGGGTTTCTCGAGCGTGCCGGTAAGCTTCACCTCGAGGGCGGCGGAGAGCGGGGTGAGGACGGCGCCGACCACGGATTTGATCACGTTGCCGCTCTCCTGGAAGGGGAACGCCTTGGCGTTGAAGTTGAGCTCGTTGCGCCCGAGCGTGAAGTCGCCGTACGCGTCGATCGCCGAGTTGGCGCCGCGCAGCTCGACCTTCGGGAACTGGAGCCGTTGCCCGTCGATGCGGAAATTGCCGCGCGCCTCGGTGAAACGCAGCGAGGTAAAGGTGAAGAGTTCCGAGAGCAGCCCCAGCAGCGGCACCTCGCCGAGGCCCGCGCCGCGCAGCACGGCGTTGCCATCGCCCTTGTAACTGAACGGGTCATCCGGGCGGCCCTCGCCGGAGGCGGCGACATCGAGCCGGACGTTCGCCCGCTCCTGCACGAAGCGGTCGGGGCGGGGCGGCGGCTCGCCGCGGCGGCGGGCGAGAAAAGCCTGCAGCGTGCCGGCCGCGCGGCCGAGCGCCGCCTCCTCGATCGCGACGTTGAAGCCGAGCCGCCGGGCCTCGCCGTTACCCCACAAGCGGGCGTTGCCGGTCGCCGTGCCACCCGCGAAGTCGGCCCCGAAGCGTTCCACCGCGATCTCCTCGCCGCGCATCCGAGCGGTGAAGGTGGCGTCCTCCAGCGGAAAATCGTGGAAGCTGAAGGCACCCGTCGTCTCCACCGCGAGATCCAGCCGGTTGGGGCCGCGTGGGGCGGCCGCCGGGCCGTGGAAATACCCGCCGGCCCGGATCCGGGGGGGATTCGCCACGCGGAAGGGAGCGAGTGGCGCGCGGCCGATTTCGCCCAGCAGGCCCGCCACCGCCGGCAGCCCGAGCGTGGAGTCCGCTTGGAACTCGAGCGATGACCAGTCCGCTCCGGGCACCGAACGGAAGGTGAATGTGCCCTTCACCGCCCCGTCACCCTCGGCCCCGAAAAGCTCGAGTCCGTCGACGAAGCCGGGACGGATCAACAGCCGGGTCCGCACGCGGTCGAAATTCACCCCCCGCACGACCGGTCGGTCGGACTCGGCGGTCACGAAGACGCGCGCGAGGCGTCCCTCCCGCCAGCGCCCGGCCACCTCCACGCTCGCCTCGGGAGGGGCGGAGGGGAAATCGAGTTGCCGGAAGAACGCGGGCCACCACGGACCGAACCAGCGGCCGATGTCGAGCGGTCGGAGCCTGCCCTCCAGCAGGAAGCGGAAGTCCCGCGTGCGCAGGTCGTGCTCGTAACTGCCCCGCGCGAAGTTGTCCCCGACCCGCGCGTAGGCCTCAGGGGCGTGGAAACGGCCGGGTTCCAGTTCCACGCGCGCCCGCCCGTCCTCCATGATCACGCCGTAGGAGTCCATGCGCGGCACCTCCACCCCGGCCGTCAGCCGCTCAAATTTCCAGCCGGGGCCGAAGCGCGCCTCCGCGGCATCCACGTGCAGCGCGTCGAACGAGTAGAACCGCCGCACGTCGACGCCCACCCGGCGGCTGATCACGTCCAGCACGCGCGGCGAGATCGAGCCGGAGAATCCGGCAGCCGCGCGGCCCGTCGACGGGTCGACGCGGCCGTCGGCGAACAGCGGCTCGTCCAGCAGGCGCCCGGTGGTCCGGATGGAAAGCTCGGGCCATGACGTGCCACGGACCCACGCCGAGATGGCTTCCGCGCCGACGTCCTCCACCTGCAGCCGGTCCAGCGTGACCCTCGCCTGTTCCGGCCGGCGAGCGAGGGAGAGGGCGCCCGGCAGGTCCACCCGCACGCGCCCGGCGCGAACCCCGCCGGGAAGCAGCACTTCCGCGGCCGCGAGGCGGACCGCTTCGACGGGTTGCTCCCGGGGGAAAGTCATCGTCGCCCTCGCCTCGAGGTCGCGCACCGTTCCCCCGGACGGAGCGGGCAGCGCGGCCTCGCGGGCGAGCGCGTGCACGCCGATCGCGACGCCGCCGCCAGCCGCCGGCGCGAGGTCGAGGTCAAGCCGCGGCTCGCGGAGCCGCGCGAGTTCACCCTGCCATTCGAGTCCGCGCCGGCAGATCTCGGGAAAACGGTCCACCACCAGTTCCGACCACGGCAGACGACGCGTGCGGTCGGCGGGCGGTAGCGGGAGAACGCCGTGCGCCGTGAAGGTGAGCCCGGCGCTGCGGCCCGTGAGCCGGTCGATCCGCAGTTCCTGGCGCCCGGGAGTGAGCACAATGTCGAGGTCGGAAAGCAATTCCTCGCTGCGTCCGGAACGCGTGAGCTGCCCCGGGGCCTCGAGCGCCGCGCCGGTGATGCGGATCTCCACCGGTTCCACCTCGCCCGCGAGCAGGGACGTCCGGTCGAGGCGGAGGTAAAGCGCCCCAATGCGCAGCACCGGATCGGCGAAGGCGGGAAGATGGAGCCGGGCGTTTTCCACGAGGATCCGGCCGGTGGGATCGAACGTGGTGGCTCCGACCGTGAGGCGCAGCCCTGATGCGGCGATGCGGTCCTCCAGACGGCGCAGGATGAAGCCGGGGAGCGCGAGTTGCCGGGAAGTGGCGACCCAGGCCTGCGCGGCGATCAGCAGGGCGAGCGCGAGCCAGACGCTCCAGAGCGTGAACGAACCCGCGCCGGAAAAAAGCGCGCGGACGGCCTGCACGCACAGCTTGAGCCAGGCGGGCATCGGCTCCTCCCGTCAGGGTTTCCGCTCCGGCGGGGGCCCGGGATCGCGCGGCCCGTGGGTGAGTGTCCAGAGGGCGTCGATCAGGGCCTGCTCGGGGACGAAGATCGTGTCGAGTTCCCGGCTGCCGGCGAACTGCTGGTTTCCGCCGGTGCGCTCGGTGAGCAGGAGCGTGGTGACGCTGGACTGCTCCGCGCCGCCGCCGCCCGGCACCGCCACGGTGGCCTGGAGTTGATAGCGCCACGGCCGGTCGTCGCCGGCGGCGGTCACCTGCGCGGTGAAGGGACCCGGCAGGTAACGGCTGGCGCGCAGCGCGCGGAACGCGGCTGCCACGGCCTTGAGGGCGGCCGGGTCGCCGCGCGGGGACACGGGTTCGCCGTCGGCCCCGAACTCCGCCTCGGCGAGGGGCTGTTCGGAGCCGGTCTCGGTGAGTCGAAGGCGGCTCACGCGGGCGTTGGCGGCCAACGGGTCGATCACGGCCCGGTGGCGCCAGGCGGAGGGCGCGAGCGGTAGCTCGTCGATGATCTCGCGGCCGACCGCGTAGATGGAGTTCCCGGGCTCGTTGGCCGTGCCGAGACGGGCGTAGACGTTGCGCCTCACATCCGTGCCCAGCCGGAGCACAACCGGGGCCGGTTCGCCGGCGACGGTGAGCGTGACCTCGCGCAGCGGGCGGTTAAACCCCCATTCCTCCAGGTCGGCGCTGGTGGGGGCGTCGCTCTGGAATTTCTGCGCCCGCAGCCCGGTGAGCTGGCCCACGAGCCGCGCCAGGGCGGCCGGATCGGCCGGCAGGGTGCGCGGGCCGGCCGGACCGTCGCCGCGCTGGACCACCTGCCAGTCCCGCTGGGTCTCGCGCCCGCTTCCGGCCGGCGCGTCGACGAGCCGGCGGAGGTCGCAGGGAACCGCGTTCGGCTGCACAGGGGAGGCGAGGGAAATCGCGGTGATCTTCGCCGGATCCAGATCCACCAGCAGGCGCTTTTCCCGCAAGCTCTCCTGGGCGGTGCGGAGCGTCTCGAGCAGCGTCGCCGGCACCTCGACCGTGAAGAGTGCGTTGCGTCCCTCCAGCTGGGCGAAGAATTCGGTGGCGGCGCGCGGTCCGGGGCGGGTGCCCGCGGGCGGGGTCACCGGGTCGCCGAGGAAGAGCGTCTCCAGACGACCGTTGCCCTCCAGCGCGATCCGCAGGCCCGGGGCGGCCGAGGGCGCGGTGGCAGGGCCCGTCGCGGGGAATGACTTCGCGCGCAGGGCGTTCAGTTCGTTGATCGCGAGCTCCAGCGCCTGGCCGCTCGCCCGCGCGCTGACCGGAGCGTCGAACATCCAGCGGGTTCCCTCGCGCCGGATGCGCACGCGCACTCCGGCGCCGCCGGTCTCGCCGGGTCGCGGCGCGATCTGGACCCCGAGCGAACGCGTCTCAACTCCGCGGATGGTGAGCAGGTCGTCGGCCCGCAGTTGCTCGGTGGGAACGTTGAGGCTGTCGGCGAGCCCCCGGTTCACAACATGGATCCGCGTCCCGTCGGGCGAG
>CAXRGI010000040.1:0-2927 GCA_964229935.1 Opitutales bacterium | reverse complement strand
AGCAGGCCGATCAGCTCGGACCCGGTCACGCGAACCCCGCGCTTGGCCGCAGCTTGGCGCACCGCCTCGAACGCGGTGTGCACCGGTGTGACGGCGAGGGCAGTGAGATTCATGGAGACCTGAGCCCGGCCGTACTCGGGGATGTACCAGCCGATCGCCTTTGCGGCGCGCAGCGTGCCGGGAACGCGCGTCTCCGCGCCGCCGGGGTCGCGGATTACCCGCCCCGAGGTGCGCACGTCGCACGCGATCTCATGCGCGAGGTCGCGGGAGGGCGTGTCGAGGTTGACGTTGTACGCGGCGAGAAAATCGCGCGCGCCGATCACCGTGGCGCCGCGCCGGGCGTCGAACGCGGCCGGACCGAAGTCGGGCCGCCATTCCGGGCGAAGGATCTTCGCCGCCAGACCCTCGTACTCGCCGGCGCGGATGTCGGCGAGGTTGCGTCGGGCCGGAACCGGCTGGGCGTGCTCGTAGAGGTAGACGGGCAGGTTGAGCTCGCGGCCAACGCGTTCACCTAGCGCGCGGGCGAGGACCGCGGCCTCGTCGAGTGTGATACCGCTGACCGGCACCAGCGGGCAAACGTCGGTCGCGCCGAGACGTGGGTGCTCGCCGTGGTGGCGAGTCATGTCGATCAATTCCCCGGCGCGGCGGATGGCGCGGAACGCGGCTTCGGTCACCGCGGCCGGTGCGCCGGCAAAGGTGACGACCGTGCGGTGGGCTCCGTGGCCGGGGTCAATGTGCAGCACCTTCGCGCCCGGCACCGCGCCGATCGCTTCGGTGATGGCGCGGATGACCGTGGGATCGCGGCCCTCGCTGAAATTCGGGACACACTCGAGGATCGGCGTCATGCGCGACCGAGGGAGCGCAGCAGGGTCTCGGCGCAGGCGCGCGCGAACACGGGATCGTTGATCTCGACGTCGAGCTCGACGACGGGGATGTCGGGCCGCAGTCCCGCCTTCACGGCGGAGAAAAGCGCGGTGTCGGCGGCCGGGTCATGGAACGGTTTTCCAGCGGCGCTGATCACGCTGATGGCCCGGCGCGGGATGAGGAAGGTGACCGGCGCGGGGTAGCGGTTGAGTTTTTCCGCCAGAATCCGACCGAGCTCGGCGCATTCCGCCGGCGTCGTGCGCATGAGCGTCACCTGCGCGTTGTGCTGGTAGAAATTCCGGCCGGAGAACTTTGCCGGCACCGTCGCCGGCTCGCCGAAGTTCACCATGTCGAGGCAGCCGGGCGTCACGATGGCGGGGATCTTCGCGCGGGCGGTGGCGTCGAGGCGCTCCGGTCCGGCGGTCAGCACACCGCCCACGAGCTCGTCGGCCCATTCGGTGGTGGTGATGTCGAGCACGCCGGCGACGAGCCCGCTGCCGATGAGGGATTCCATCGCGCGGCCGCCGTTGCCGGTGGCGGCGAAGACGAGCACCTCGTAACCGGCTTCCTCGAGGATACGCTTCGCCTCGGTGACGCACGGCGTGGTGTTGCCGAACATGCTGGCGACGATGAGCGGACGGTCGGCGGTGGCCGAAGGCGAGGTCTGACGGGCGTCGACCATGCCGCAGATCGCGCCGGCGGCGTTGGTGAAGACGGCGCGCGAGACGCGGTTGATGCCGGCGACATCGACGATGGCGGGCATCATCGTGATGTCGGTCGTGCCGACGTAGTGCGCGGTCTGGCCGCTCGCGAGGGTCGACACCATCAGCTTGGGGAAGCCGACGGGCAGCGCGCGCATGCCGGCGGTGGCGATGGCGGTGCCTCCTCCTCCTCCGAGGGAAATCACGCCGTGGATTTTTCCGGCGGCGGCCAGCTCGGCGAGGAGCGCGGCGGCACCGCGGCCCATGAGCGAGACGGATTCGCCACGATCCTTGCGCGCGAGGATCGCCCGCCAGTTCTCGTCGCCACGCGCCGCTACGTCATCGGCGGTGATATCGGGTTTTACCGTCGGCGCGCCAAGGCACCCCACGTTGATCAACAGCGGGGTGTGTCCACGGGAGCGGATGCGATCGGCGACGAAGGCGTGTTCCGGGCCCTTGGTGTCGAAGGTGCCGAGGACGGCGACGGTGGGCATGGGGCAGGGGGACGAGCGTTCGCCCGGTCGGTTCAGGGAGGTGGCGCGAGGAATCGCGGGCGCAGGCCCTCGGCCGTGTAGACTTGGAAGTCGCGATCCAAGGTCACGAGTTCCAGGTCGGCGGCGATGGCGAAAGCCGCGAGATAGGCGTCCATCCAGACCTTCGGGGAGGCGGTTTCCCGCGAGGCCAGACGATGCCAGAGCGCGGTGAGACCGCGCGGCTCGTCGCGCATCCGTACCGAAGGAAGCCGCTCCAGCGCGTCCAGCGCGGCGAGGGCGTGGCGGTTGGTCATACCTTCGGCACCGTAGCGCGAGAGCATCCGCGGGGAAGTCACCAGACGAAGGTAGCTCTGTTGCGTCGCACGGCAGAAAACGGCCGGGTTCGCCGGCGTCGCCGCTTCGAGACTCCCGAGGCTGGTCGCGTGGAACTCGTGCGTGGAAAAGGTCGCCGCGACCCAGACGTTGGAGTCAACGAGCGAGCCCGCCACGGTTCAGATCCTCTTCGGCGATGATTTCCTGCTCCAGGACGACAATTTCCCGGGCGCTCATTTTCTTCACCGGGGTGCCAGCGCGGCAGTCAAACACCGGGAAGCCCTGCGGGCTGAAACCGAGGCCTTGGGGCAATTGCTCGGGCTTGGCGACGGCAGTGCTTTCGAGGCCCAAACCGCGCCGCAGGGCACTTGCGGCGACGTCCTTCAGCTTAAGGCGATCGTGCACGCTCCGGAGCTTGAGCTCCCTCACGAGGTCTTCCGGGAGGTCGAGCGTGGTCTTCACTTAGCCAGCTAACCAGCAAACCAGCTTGCTGTCAAGCTGGGCTAAGAGCCTCGAAGTTCGATAATCTGATGAATCAGAGCGTTTTACTTCCCGC
>CAXRGI010000039.1:0-2651 GCA_964229935.1 Opitutales bacterium | reverse complement strand
CGCACCGAGGTTCTCGCCGCGCTCCGCGCCTACCGCGTCGAGCTCGATGTATTCGTGAAAGCGCTCGAATCCGGCGACGACGCCACCGTGGCCGCCCGGATGGAACGCGGACGCGCCTACCGCGCCGGAATGCGCCCGCCGCCGCCCGCTCCCCGCTGATGGACCTCGCCGCCGAACTCGCCCGCCGCGTCGCTGTGGTGGAAACGGGCCTCTCCCGCTTCGTGCCGGAGGCCTCCGTGCGCCCCGCCCGCCTGCATGCGGCGATGCGCTACAGCCTCGAGGCCGGCGGGAAACGCCTGCGGCCCGTGCTGGTCGTCGCGGCCGCCGAATTATTCTCCGCCCCGTCCGAAGACGCCCTCGCGGCGGCCGCCGCCGTGGAGTGCCTGCATACGTATTCGCTGATCCACGACGACCTGCCCTGCCTCGACAACGACGACCTGCGCCGCGGCCGCCCCACCGTCCACCGCGCGTTCGACGAGGCCACCGCGCTGCTCGCGGGCGACGCGCTCCTCACCCACGCGTTCGTGATCCTCACGACCGCCTACGCCGACCGCCCCGCGTTGGCCCACGCGCTCACGTGCGAGCTGGCCGACGCGGCCGGCAGCCGGCGCCTCATCGGCGGACAGATGGAGGACGTCCTGGCGGAAAAACGCGCCGACGTCTCAACCGCCGACCTCGATTTCATCCACCTCAACAAGACCGCCGCGATGATCGAGGCCTCCCTCGTGATGGGCGGCCTGATCGGCGGCGCCTCGGCGCCCGCGCTCGAAACCTTGCGCGCCGCCGGCCGGGCCACCGGTCTGGCGTTCCAGATCGTGGACGACATCCTCGATGCGACGGCCGACACCGCGACGCTCGGGAAGACCGCGGGCAAGGACGCCCGCGCCGGCAAGGCGACCTACGTGCGAATCCACGGCCTCGAGGCCTCGCAGCGCATCGCGCGCGAGCACACCGCCGCCGCCCTCGCCTCCCTCGACCGCCTCCCCGGCGACCGCACCTTCCTCCGCGCCCTGATCGCCTCGATGGCGGCGCGGGGAGCGTGAACTTTCGCCCTCGGGAAAGGCGGCAAACGCGAGCCTGATCTTAATGGCGCCGAGCATCCGACCGGATTGCGAAATCCAGTTGGGAAGCTCGGGGCCCGCGCAAGCTACTGTGGTCCGGGCGCGAACCCGTCCTCGGTGCCAGCCTGAGGCTTGTACTGGCCGGTGCGGGTGGTGCCGGACCGGTAGTTGTAGAGTTCGATCACGCGGGTGAGCTCGACCAGGCTGATGCGGCCGTCCTGGTTGGAGTCTGCCGAGTGCTTCGAGATCTTGCCAACTTCCAGTGGATCCGGCTGCACCATAAACTGCAGGGAGTTTCCGCTCACGACCCCCGCCAGGCCCACGATCTGCAGGGCATCAACCGAGGAGTTTGGCGGTGCCACCGTGTATCGGAAGGTGACGGAACCGGCCGGCGGATTGGCCCACTCCCACTCGATGAGGTCCACCTGATCAGCGCTCGGCTTCTTCGTGGCGGTGGTCGCGTCGGAGGAGACGAATTTCCAGCCGGGCGGCAGCAAGACCTTCCAGGTAAGCGCCGAGGCCGTTCCGGTGTAGGTGAGGTTATTAACCACTGTTACCGGCTGTCCCGACACGAAGCCGTTGCCAACCACGGCGTGGGTAGCCGAGTTGCCCGGCTGGCGGATCTCAAAGACAGCGGCCCGTGACGTCACGCTGCCGGCGCTGTTGGTCACCACTGCCCAGTACCATCCGGTGTTCGAGACCTGCGCGTTGATCAGAGTGAGAAACGACTGCGTCTTCCCCTCGAGCGCCACACCGTTGCGGTACCACTGATACGTAGGAGCTGGCTCGCCTGACGCTCCAACACTAAACGTCACCGTAGCACCGGGGGCCGTGACGCTCATGGAATTTGGGTGGGAGTTGATGACCGGAATCTGTCCGGGCGTAACGCGGAGAACCCCGGGAACCAGAATGAGCGCGTAATTGGATGCCGCACCACCACTCAGGGAGATGTCGTAATTGCCAGCTGCGCTGACCTTGGTCGCGGACGTAGAGAGCGTCGGAGCCGTAACCGATGTCTCGGACTCACCGTTAACAAACCCGCTGTATCGTATAGTTAACGCCGGGTTATCATCACCCTGGGACTTGGCTTTGTCCTCCGCCAACACGACCAGCGGCGCCTTGTTGACCGTGAGATTCACGGTCTGCGTAGCTGGGGAGTAGTTGGTTGTGTCGGTCGGCGTGAAAGTGACCGACAGCGGACGCGCCCCCGCTTCAAGGCGAGTTCCCACTGGCGGGTTGTAGATGAAGTCGCCCGGTACGTTCGCGGTCGCATTAAGCTGGGCAGTACTCAGGGCGGTACCATACGTGATCGCAGCCGGATTCGCCCAGGTGATGGTAGGCACGGTCTTGGTCACGACCGTCAGCACACCATCCAAACGTGTTAGCGTGTAGTTGGACGCACCGCCTCCCGAGAGGGTGATCGCGTACATCCCGGGCGCGCTCGCGGTGGTTGCCGTGGTCGCGATCGAGGGAGGGGTGATCGATGCCGCGGTGTCCCCGTTGACGAAACCGCTGTAGGCGACCGTCAGCGCGGGATTGGCGGCTCCTTGGACCTTGGACTTGTTCTCCGCCGTGGCCGTCAATGAGGCC
>CAXRGI010000038.1:0-5738 GCA_964229935.1 Opitutales bacterium | reverse complement strand
CGCCGCATCGGGTTCTCGTCGACCGGTTCGGTCTACGGCGAGGCGCTGGTCACGCCGGAAACGCCGACGCCCGAGGACGACTCGTTCCCCATCCAGACCTCTCTCTACGGCGCCTCGAAAACCGCCGGGGAGGGCCTGATCTCGGCCTACGCCGAGGGCGCGCAGATCGACGAGGCGTACGTGTTCCGTTTCGTCTCGATCCTCGGTGAGCGCTACACTCACGGCCACGTCTTCGACTTCTACCAACAGCTGATCGCGCATCCGGACCACCTGCGCGTGCTCGGCAACGGCACGCAGCGGAAGAGCTATCTCTACGTGCAGGACTGCATCGACGCGATGCTGCACGTGGCCCGCGCCGCCACGGCCCGCGAAGCCAAACACCGCACGCAGATCTACAACCTCGGCACGGCGGAGTTCGTGCAGGTGAATGACAGCATCCGCTTCATCTGCGCCGCGCTCGGAATCAACCCGCGCCTGGACTACACCGGGGGCGACCGCGGTTGGGTGGGCGACAATCCGTTCATCTTCCTCGATACCCGGAAAATCCAGGCCACCGGCTGGCGTCCGAAACTCACCATCGAGCAAGGCATCATCCGCACGCTCCGCTGGCTCGAGGCCAACCGCTGGGTGTACGAGGCCCGCGGGTAAGGATCCTCCACGCCTAGCACCGGCCCGCCGCATGAACCTCGTCGTCACCGGATCCAGCAGCGGCATCGGCCGGGCGCTCGTCGAGCGCCTCCTCGCCGGAGGGCATCGCGTCTGGGGCATCGCGCGCTCGGATCAGTCGGACTTCGCGGGGCGCCAAGCGGGCTTTACGGGCATTCGCGCCGACGTGGCCGACTGGAAACGGATGGAGATCGCCGCTCGTGAAGTGGCTGCCGCCACGCCCTCCATCGACGGACTGGTGGCGTGTGCCGGGGTGCAAGGCGAGATCAGCCGCGCGCTTGATGCAGACCCCGCCGCTTGGAGCGCAACGGTGCGTGCCAATCTAGACGGCACCTTTTTTGCGATCCGCGCCTTTGCCCCGTTGCTTCGGGCCGCCCCGCGGCGGGCGAAGGTCGTTTGCTTCTCAGGCGGCGGCGCCACCAAGCCCCGCGCGCGCTTCTCAGCGTACGGCGCGGCGAAGACCGCGGTCGTGCGCCTCGTTGAGACGATCGCGGAGGAGGAACGGGGACGACCGATCGACATCAACGCGCTCGCCCCGGGAGCAATCAACACCCGGCTGACCGACGAGGTCCTCAAGCTCGGGCCAGCGGTCGTCGGCGAGGCGGAGTACGCCGCCGCCCAGCGCCAGAAAGCAGACGGCGGTTCGTCATTGGCTGGCGCCCTCGACTGCGTCGAATGGCTGCTGTCGCCGGAGAGCGACGGCATCAGCGGCCGTCTCCTTTCGGCCCCGTGGGACCCGTGGAAGAAGCTCGCCTCCCGCCGCGACGAACTCGCCTCCACCGACATCTACACCCTTCGACGCATCGTCCCAGAAGACCGGGGTTTGAAAGGGTGATCAGCCTGCGAAAGCCCCCCGTGGGGTCGCATCACTGCTCGGGCGGTGAACGCCCGGAAAACCATCGTTACCAGGAAACCGCCAAATAGCCGAGAGCCTTACCCGCAACCTTCCATTCAATGATCCCCGACCTCCCAGCGAAAATCGTTTCCCATCGCAGTGGCACGCGTGCCCTCCTTTGCGCCCTAGCCGCGGCGACGCTCCAGGCCGGCGAGGCCGCCAACCGCCTCCAACTCGAAAAGGTTGAGGTCAACGAGCGCCGCGTCGACGGCCTCATCAACAAGGGCATTCTGCCCACCGACATCGACGCGCCGCTGCACTACAACGTGATCACGCGGCAGGAGATCGAGCGCATGGGCTCGACGAACCTCGAGGAGGTGTTCCGCAACCTGCCTGAAATCACGACTTACAGCACTCCTAACCAGGAAGCGTCGGTGGTTCAGATCGTAGGCTCAAGCAGCCTTTCCTCCAACCTGCGCATGCGCGGTTTCGACGCTCAGCAGACCACCGTCCTCATCAATGGACGCCGGATCGCCCGCTCCTCGTTCCCGAATCTCGTGGGCGCCTCCAGCGGCGACCTCACGCGGATCCCGTTGGCGGCGATCGAACGCATCGAGACTTTGCCGTCCTCTGGATCCGCCATGTACGGCGGTGGAGCGATCGGCGGAGTCATCAACGTGATCCTGAGGAAAGACTACCGCGGCCGGGAGCTGACGCTGTCCGCGGGAACCGCCACCGGCGGGGGATCGACCGAGTGGAGCGGGAGCTATTTGCACGGATTCTCCCTCCTTGGCGGGCGCACCACCGGCACCCTCACCTTCAGTTTCCGCGACCGCGGGCCGCTTTCCTTCGCCCAACGCACGGCCATGCTCGACCGCGCGCTGCAGCGCATGACGACCGAGACCGCCATCGGTACCTTCACCCAGATGCCGGGAGTCATCCGGGTATCGAGCACCACCGGGGACCTTGGAATCCCCGGCGCTCCCGGCGTCCGCTTCGCCACCGTGCCCTCCGGATTGAACGACGCCCAGGCCGGAGCGCTCACGCCCGCGTCCTTCATCGCCACCGCCGGCAAGTTCACCCCGTCCTACGAGAGGTTCGAGGACAACTACATCTACACCCCCTCTCGGATGTGGTCGCTGGGAGCAAACGCGGAACACCAACTGGTGCGCGACCGCGTCACCCTTTACGGGGAGTTCAACTTCACGTCCAACCGGCAGGACATCCACAACCCGAAGTTCTTCGGCACCGGGACGAGTTACACGATGGCGGCCACGCATCCCTTCAACCCATTCCGCACCGGCGTGACGCCGGGGTTTGCCGGTCGTTCCGTGATCCTGAACGTGCTGCCGACGGATCTCAGGGAAAGCCGCACCGACATGAAGCGGGACTCCTACCGCCTCGTCGCCGGTCTCAAGGGGAAGTTCTCCCCGAAATGGGAGTGGACGTTCGACGGAACCAGCGAGGTCACGGTGATCGCCGGCGACTCCCAGGTGGGCGCCGACAACATCATCCTCGCCTCGGTCTACGGCACGACCACCAGCCCCGCGACTTTCCCGCAGCGCTGGGCGCTCTACAACCTGCTGACCGACCGCCGCGCCAATCCCGCGCCCGCGAGCGTGAACACCGACTACTTCAACGCGGTCGGACGCCAGCGCTACTGGCAGTACGCCTCAAACCTCATCGCCCGCACCAACGGTGATCTCCATGAATGGCGCGCGGGAGTCATCCGGGCCTCCCTCGCCGCGGAGGCCTACTGGTGGCAGTACGAGGGCAAGCGGCCCTACGAGATCGCGCCTGCTCTCATCACCCTGATGGGCGGCCGGGAGAACTTGTCGCGCGACATCGCCTACACGCAGCAGGGACGCCGCACCGATTCGGTTTTCGGTGAGTTGACCGTTCCGATCATCGGCAAGGGATGGCGCCCCCTGCCGGTCGACTCCATCGATTTGAACTTCAGCGGGCGCCACGAGCGCGCCAATGACTCGAAATCGGCCAACACCGGCGCGGCCGCCTTCAAGGTGGCCTTTTCGCGCGACATCGCGCTCCGCGCCTCGCGGACGGAAGGGTTCTTCCCTCCCGAGCAAAGCAACCTGCATCTCAGCGACTACACCTTCGCGACGACCATCACGAACACCTTCACGTTTGTGGATCCGCGCCGCGGCAATCTCCCGCAAACCGCGGTACCGCTGACCAACCGCGCCGGCCCCAATCCGGACCTGCGCCCGGAGACCTCCGTCTCCGACAACATCGGGCTCATCCTCACGCCACGCTTCGCCCGCGGGCTACGCGTCGGGGTGGACTACTGGCGCACGCGCAAAATCGACGCGATCCGTGCACCGACCCTGCAGCAGTTGCTCGACAACGAGGGGAGCTTCCCGGAACGCGTGAATCGCGGCGCCCGGCTACCCAACGATCCTGCCGGTTGGGCGGGAGTGGTCACCGGGGTAGACACCCGATTCATCAATATCTCGGAGATCGAGACCGATGGCATCGACTCCAACCTATCGTGGGTGATCCCGGCCGCCTCGCTTGGCGAGCTCGCCCTCCGGGCGAACGCGACATTCACCAACAAGTTTCTCACCTCCATCACGCCGATCACGGCGCCGGTGAACACCGTCGAAACCACGGAAGGCGGCTTGAAGTGGCGCGGACGTGCTTCCGTTTTCTGGAGCCGTCGTGAATGGACCGCCGGGGTGACCGCGCGCTACATCCACTCCTACAAGACAGGCACGACCATCGCCTCCACGCAGTTCCCCACGGGAACCGGTGTCGACGGCGAACGCATCGCCAGCGAATTGGTGTGGGACCTGCAGCTCGGCTACCGCATCCCCTACCGCACGGAAGCACAACGCTGGCGCAATTGGATCACCGGCACCCAGTGGACGCTCAACGTGCAAAACATCACCAACCGGATCCCGCCCTGGAATTCCTCCGGACTCTACAGCCGTTATTCCGACCCGCGGATGCGCTACGTGTCACTCTCCGTGAAGAAATCGCTCTGAGCTCCGCTCCAGCCAACCGCCGGTCTTCGAACCCGATCCCGCCGCTCATGAAAAAACCCCTTCGCGTTTCGCACTTCCGCCTTTTGCTGGCGCTCATCGCCGGACCGGCCGCTCTCGCCGCGGAACCGGTCACCGGTACGCTCGTGATCGACAACGGCTGCCTCGATTTTGACGGTGAGCTTTCCGGACGCGTGATGCCGCGCAGCGGGCCGACCCTTCCGCTGTCCCCGCAACGCCCGACGGCGATCAGAAAGGAGCCGGTCTACCGGGGAACACCGCTCTACGGCCGGATCCGTCTTGGCAACGGTCCCCGCGCCGAGACGCACTTTGTGGTCGACCGCCTGCCGGACGACCGGCGCACCGAGACGCGCGTGTTCTTCGACCGAGACCACGACGGGGACCTGACCAACGAGGGTGACGGCAGCATCAGTAATCACGGCAAGAGCATCCCGGGAGCCAGGGTGGGCCCGAACTTTTTCCGCCTGCCCGTCTCCTGGGGCGAAAACGGTCGCGAAACCTCCAGCGGCGAGTTTTGCGTGATGTTCCTGATCGGCGCCGACAAAGCGGGCGGCGCCGAATCGGTGCTCACGCGAGCCGCCGCGGCCCGTGTCGGCAATGTCACAATCGCCGGAACGGCGGTCCGGGTCGCCTTGATCGAAACCGGCTGCGACGCCCTTTACGACGTCACCGCCGCGGTGCCGGCCACAAAAGAGAATTTCGCGCAGCGGGGAACCAAACACATGACCCTCCTGGTCGACGCGGACAGCAACGGCGAGTTCGGTGCGCTAGAGGTCTTCGACGCGTGTTTACCCTTCCGCATCGGCAAGATCACCTACGAGTTACGCGCATCCCTCGATGGTGCACGGGTCGAATTCATCCCGACCGACCGTCCGCCCCAGGTTGTGACCCCGCCTGCCCGCCCGACCGCGTCCAAGGACGGCGGCCTTCTTCCCCCAGGAACACCGGCCCCGGATTTCACCGTGGATCGATTCGGGGGAGGCCAGCTCCGGCTCTCGGAGTTACGCGGTAAAACGGTGGTGCTCGATTTCTGGGCCACTTGGTGCATTCCCTGCATCCGGGCGATGCCTCACGTGCAAAAAACCGTGGCCCGTGCCGGCGCTGATGTGGTTTGGCTCGGCTTGTGCGTCTGGGACGACCGAAAGAAGTTCGATCTTTGGGTACCGGCGAACGATTCGAAATATTCCTTCGTCAAAGTTTTCGATCCGGCGGCC
>CAXRGI010000037.1:0-3181 GCA_964229935.1 Opitutales bacterium | reverse complement strand
GATGCGCCTCCTCTGTGCCGACGACGACGACGACATCCGCACCATCTTGGCGCTCGCGCTCCGGCTCGACCCGCGCTTCGACGTCGAGACCTTCGGCAGCGGGACGGCGCTCCTCGACGCGGTGCGACGCACCGGCGCCGATGCGGTCCTCCTCGATGTGCAGATGCCCGACCCAGACGGCCTCGCGACCTGCCGCGCGCTCAAGGGGGATCCCGCGACCGCGCACATCCCGGTGCTGTTCCTCTCCGCCTCCACCGCACCCGCGGTCCTGACCGCGACGGCGGCGGCCGGCGCGGTCGCCTGCCTCGAGAAACCCTTCGACCCGCTGACGCTCGCGGGTGCCGTGCGGGCGGCGCTCGCATGACGGGACGCACCTGGTGGGGCGGACGCCGGGGCTGGGAGGCGATGCTCGCGCTGGCCGCGGTGATGGCGCCGCTCGCCGCGCAGGAACGCCCCGCCTGCCCACGGAGCACCGGGCGCCTGCTCGAGGAGGGGTGGCGGCTCCTGCGGACGGACTCGATCGCCCCGAGCGCCGCGCGGTTCAGCGCGGCGCTGTCGGAGTGCCCTGCCTCCGCCGACGCTATGGTCGGCCTCGGCTTCGCGGCGCTGCGCCGCGGGCAGGTCGTGCAGGCGGAGTCGCTGTTCGTCGATGTCACCCGGCGGGTCCCACGCTATGTCGACGCGTGGGACGGGGTCGCCACCGCGCGCTTCCGGCAGGGGCAGGCAGCAGCGGCCCGCGCCGCCTGGCTCCGCGCGCTCGAGATCGACCCGGCGCACCCCGGCGCCCGCGCAGGACTCACGCGACTCGACCCGGACTGGGCGCGGCGGCAGCGGCCGCTGATGAAGCGCCGCGCCCCCTCGCTCGACGTCACAATGCGTGTCTGGGAGGAACGATTCGAGATGCGTCGCAACGGCCGCTGGCAGCCCTTCTACGTGAAGGGCGTCAACTTCGGCCTCGCGCTCCCCGGACGGTGGGCCTCGGAGCCGCCGACGGACTCCGCCACCTACGCCGGCTGGCTGCAGCAGATCGGCACGATGAATGCGAACACCGTCCGGGTGTACACCATCCTCCCGCCGGCGTTCTATCGAGCGCTCCGTGGGCACAACCTGAAGCACCAGACGCGGCCGGTCTTCCTGATGCACGGCGTGTGGACCGAGTTGCCCCCGGCCCACGACTTCTCGGACTCGACCTTCCGCGCCGAGTTCGCCGCCGAGATCCGCGACGTCGTCGACCTGGTGCACGGCGCAGCCGACATCACCCCGCGGCCCGGTCACGCGGGCGGGTGGTACGACGCCGACGTCTCCCCGTGGACCATCGGCTACATCGTCGGGCGGGAGTGGGAACCGTACTCGGTCGTCGACTACGACCGGAATCCCACGGCGCCGCGCCGCTTCGACGGACGCCATCTCACGATCGCGGACGGCACCCCCACCAACGTGTGGATGGTGCAGCAGTGCGACCTCTTGCTCAGCTATGAGGAGGCCACCTACAACGCGCAGCGCCCGATCGCCTATTCGAACTGGCCGACGACGGATCCGATGCGCCACGCGACGGAATTGACCTTCGCCGAGGAGCTCCGAGCGCGCGGGATTGCCCCGACGGCGCAGCAGCTCGCCGTGCAGGTGTACGACGACGAGGCCGTGTCGCTCACGCCGACCGCCGTGCGGCGCACATCGCGCAACCTCGCCGGATGGTTCGCGAGCTATCACGTCTATCCGTACTTCCCGGATTTCATGTTGCATGATCCGGAGTACAGCCGAGCCCGGTCCTCGCTCGGCCCGTCGAACTACTTCGGCTACCTTCAGGATCTTAAACGCGCCCACGCCGGCATCCCGCTCCTCATCTCCGAGTTCGGGGTCCCCTCCAGCCGAGGCATCGCGCACCTGCAGCCGCAGGGGTGGCACCACGGGGGCCTGACCGAGACGCAACAGGCGGAGATCGTCGTCCGGCTCGAGCGGGAGATCCGCGAGTCCGGCGCCGCCGGGGCGGTCGTCTTCTCCTGGATGGATGAGTGGTTCAAGCCGAACTGGCTCGTCGCGGAGTTCATGCGCCCCGCGGAGCGAGCACCCAAGTGGCACAACATGATGAGCCCGGAACAGCATTACGGGATCCTCGCGATCCGCCCGGGCTCCGCGGAGGGACCGACGCTCGGCGGGGACCCCGCGGCCTGGCGGCGCCTGCCCGTGGTGATGCGGAGCGGCGGCGACTCCACGCGCCTGCGCCTCGGTGCGGACCCCGGTTTCCTCTACCTCGCCGTGGAGGCGGAGGCGTGGAAGGGCCGGCCATTCGACTGGCGTACCCAACGAATCCAGATCGCGCTCGACACGCATCGAGGCGATGCTGGGGAGTTCCTGCTGCCGACGTCAGGGATCGAGGCGAGCATCGGGTTCGAGTTCCTCCTCGAGTTCGACGGGCCCGATGACGCGCAGCTCCGGGTGACGCCGGAGTACAACCTGTACACCCCCGCGCGGCTGGTGCAGAGCGGCCCCCAACAAGGCGCCCCGTTTCGCCGTCCGGTGCGGAGCATCGCGCGCCGGGAGGCGGTGTTCGACACGCTGTACACCATGACGAATCGGCCCCGCTATCGCCGCGACGGCAGCGTCATCCGCGCCACCGGCCTCAACCAGGGCCGGCTGCGCCGCGGACGGGCGGCGGAGAACTCGCTGGCGGATTGGTGGGTGGATGACGCGGCGGGGATGCTGCAGGTGCGCATCCCGTGGGGGTTGCTGAATGTGAGCGACCCCTCGTCGCGGCAGGTGCTCACCGACGCCGCCATCGCCGGCCCGCCGCCGGCCGAGCGCCCGACCGAGACCACGGACGGCATCCGCGCCGCCGTTGTCGTCTGGTCGCCGGGGCCCACCGTGCGTTGGACCCTGCCGATGCTATCCCCCGAGGGGAAATTGCGCTTCGACGGCATCGCGCCGTGGGCGTGGCCCACGTGGGAGACCCCCGAATGGCACACCTATTTGAAGCCGGTCTACGGCGCCCTGCAGCGCGCCTGGGCCACCCCCTGAGCCTCCCGAACGCCATGCCACGCCCTCTCCGGGTCCCCTCCGTCCTCCGGCTCGCCATCGCCGTCGTCTTCGGTGCCCTCCCACTCAGCGCGCAGGTCGCGGTCGGCGACTCCCTGTGGCAGCTCGGCCGCACCGACGAGGCGGCGCAGGCGTATCGGCGCGCGCT
>CAXRGI010000036.1:0-4713 GCA_964229935.1 Opitutales bacterium | reverse complement strand
CGCCGCGATCCGCTGGCAGGCCCCGGAGGGCTACCATGATTTCGCCGATGACTCCGTGCTGGCCGTCGCCGTCGTCGAGGATGCCGAGGGCCTGCGGAACGCGGAGGAGATCGCCGCGACGCCCGGCATCGACGTCATCTTCATCGGCACGAGCGACCTCTCCTTCTCCCTCGGCTTCCGCGGCCGGCAGGACGTGCCCGATCTCGAGGTGGCGGTGAAGCGCATCGCCGACGCGGCCCGCCGCCACGGGAAATTCATCGGGCGGCCGGCCGTCACGGTGGCCGACGTCGAGCGTCATCGTGCCGCTGGTTTCCAATTCCTCATGGGGCCGACCGAGCTCGGCCTGATGGCGGCCGGTGCCGCAGCCTATCTGGGACCCATCGGCAAACACACCCCGCTGATCCCGGCGGGCGGTCCCACCGGCGGCGGTTACACCGCGCCGGCGGTGAAGGCCTGAGCGGCTCCGACGGCCGCGGCCGGTTCGGGCCGGAAGGCGTGCGGATAAAATCCTCGCGGTCGGGCGCGTGGGTTGGCGACGTTGCGTCACCCCTTCAACCCCATGTGTCCTCCGAAAGCCGTTTGGTTTCCCGCGTTGCTGGTCCTCGTGTTCGCCGCGCGCGCATTCGCCGCTCCGCTCGATCTCTCGGAGGCCGTGGTCGTCATGCCACCCGGCGTCAGCGGGCCGGAGCGCAAGGCGGCGGTCATGCTCGTCGAGGAGGTCGAGAAACGCAGCTACCTCCGCTGGACCGTGAGCGAGCAGGCTCCCGCCGCCGGGCGGCCGGCGATTTTCCTCGGTAACCGCGCGGCGTTGTCCGCCGCGTTTCCTGTCACCGTGTCCGCTCTGCCGCCGGCGCCCGCGGGGGCCGAGGGCTACGCCATCGGCACCACCGGCGACGGTAGGATTGTCGTCGCCGGCAACGACGTGCGCGGCGTGCTCTTCGGAGCCGGCCGGCTGCTCCGGTCCCTTGAGTACGGACGTGAGCGCGTCGGGTTGCCCGCACCGCTCAGCCTCGCGACCGCCCCTCGCTACCGTCTGCGCGGGCATCAGCTGGGTTACCGTCCGAAGACCAATTCCTACGACGGCTGGACCGTCGCCCAGTGGGAAAGCTACCTCCGCGACCTCGTCATCTACGGCGCCAACGCGATCGAGGTGATCCCGCCGCGGTCGGACGACGACGACGACAGCCCGCATTTCAACCTTCGCCCGCTGCCCATGATGATCGAGCTTTCGCGTCTCGCTCAGGACTACGGGATCGACTTCTGGATCTGGTATCCGGCGCTCGACAAGGACTACGGCGATCCCGCGCAGGTGGAATTCGCCCTGCGCGAGTGGCGCGACGTGCTGCGTCGCCTGCCGAAGGTCGACGCGCTCTTCGTGCCCGGCGGCGATCCCGGTCACACGCCGCCGGGGAAGCTTTTCCCGCTGCTCGAGCGGCAGGCGCGGCAATTGCGCGAGCTGCACCCGACGGCGCGCGTGTGGATGTCACCCCAGGGCTTCGACCAGGCTTGGATGGACGAGTTCAAGGGGTTGATGAACCCGCGCCCGGCCTGGCTCGAGGGCGTCGTCTTCGGGCCCCAGCAGCGCGTGAGCGTCGAGGAGCTGCGGGGTCTGCTGCCCGCGGGTACGCCGGTGCGTTTCTATCCTGACATCACCCACACGATGAACTGCCAGTATCCGGTGCCGCAGTGGGACTACGCCTTCCAGGCGACGCTGAATCGCGAGCCGATCAACCCGCGCCCGCTCGACCAGGCGGCCATCTTCCGCCGCGTGCAGCCGGCCAACGACCATGGCGTTCTGACCTATTCCGAGGGCTGCAACGACGACGTGAACAAGTGCATCTGGAGTCTGCTCGCCTGGGCGCCGGAGACCGATGTGGCCGACATCCTGCGCGATTACTCCCGGTACTTTATCGGGGCCAATCTGGCGGAGGAATTCGCGCAGGGGCTTTTCGCCCTCGAGCGCAACTGGCGCGGTCCGCTCGCCACCAACGCAGGTGTGAACGTCACCCTCGCGCAGTTCCAGGCGATGGAGCGCGCCGCGACCCCCGCCCAGCTGCGCAACTGGCGTTTCCAGCAGGCGCTCTACCGGGCGTATTACGACGCCGCGGTGCGGGCGCGGCTGCTCGACGAGACCGCAAGGGAACAGTCCGCCCTCGCCGAATTGAGGCGCGCGCCGTCCGCGGGATCTCTCGCCGCACTCGGCGCGGCGGAGCGGGAATTGGCCACCTCTTCAGGCGCCGGCGCCGACCTTCGCGCGCGGGCGCATGAACTGGCGGAGGCGCTTTTCCAAAGCATCCACATGCAGCTCAGTGTACCGCGTTACCGGGCGATCTCGGTCGGCCGTGGCGCCAACCTCGACCTGATCGACACTCCCCTTAACAACGCCCCGTGGTTGCGCGAGCGGTTTGCCGAAGTGCGCGCGCGGACGGACGAAAAGGAGCGGTTGCGCGGCATCGCCGAGATCATCGATTGGGAAAACCCGGGACCGGGAGGATTTTACGATGACCTCGGGGCCGCCACGACGCAGCCGCACCTCGTTCCGGGTTCGGCCTACGCCGACGACCCCGCGATGCTTCGCGCCCCGCACCTGGCTTCGGGAGGTCCGCGCGGCGGGCCGGCGCTGCGTCTGTCCTCCCGCACCTACGCCGAGTCCCGCGACGACCAGCCGCTTGAGCTCCAGTACCGCGGCCTCGATCCCGCCGCCCGCTATCGGGTGCGGATCGTCTACGGTATGGGAGACCTCGGTTCCCGCGAGAAGCCGATGACCATCCGACTCGTCGCCAACGGACAGCACGAGCTCCACGGTTTCCGGCCCAAGGATCCGACGGGACGTCCGGTGGAACTCGACGTTCCCGCCGAGGCGACCCGGAGCGGCGAACTCCGGCTGAACTTCAGCCGGCCCAAGGGGCTCGGTGGCAACGGCCGTGGGGTGCAGGTCGCCGAGGTGTGGCTGATCCGCGCGTCCGCGCCTTGAACCGGGGCTCTTGCGCGGTCGCCGCTTCGCACGAAAAAGATTCGCCCCCCCTCCCTTCATGAAACCCCAGCGTTGGAAGACCCTTTCCCGTCGCGATGTCGTCCGTGACCGCTGGCTGCAGTTGCGCGCCGACCGTTGCGAGCTGAAGCCCGGGGTCGTCCTGGATCCGTTTTACGTCATGGAGGAGCCCGACTGGGTGCACACCGTCGCCCTCAACGCTACGCGGGAGATCCTGCTCGTGCGTCAGTACCGTTACCCGGCCGACGTGTTCACGTGGGAATTGCCGGGCGGCTGGATCAACGCGGGCGAGGAGCCGCTGGTGGCGGCGCAACGCGAGTTGCGCGAGGAGACCGGCGCGACCGCGCCCCGCTGGAGCTTCGTCGCCGCCTTGTATCCGAACCCTGCGCGCCAGACCAATCGCGTGCATTGCTTCCTCGCCGAGGATGCCGCCACGAACGGCGCGCTGGAGCTCGACGCCTCCGAGGCGATCGAGTGCGCGTTCTTCTCCGTATCTGCCGTGCACGGGCTGATTCGCGACGGTAGTTTTTCCCAGGCCACGCACGTCGGTCTGTTTCATCTCGCGCTGCCGCGCCTGGGCGCGTGAACCCGTCCCGGTTTCGCCGGTTACCGCTTCCTCCGCGGAGGCGTCTCGTTTAGCCGTCTTCCCATGATTCCCGTACCCCGTCTGCTGCTTATAGTCTTTCTCGCCTTCGCCGCCGTCACCGTGGCGTCATCCGCTCCCGCGGGTCGTCCCAATATCATCTTCATTCTGGCCGACGATATCGGCTACGCCGATCTCTCGTGCACCGGCGGCAAACACGCCCGGACGCCGGCGCTCGACTCGCTCGCGCGCGATGGCATCCGCTTCACCAACGCTCACTCGCCTGCCTCGACCTGCACGCCCACGCGGCGCGCGTTCCTCACCGGCACGTACTCTTGGCGGCAGCGGCCCGGTTCTGCCATCGCTCCCGGCGACGCGCCTCTGACGATTACGCCTGGCACCACCACCGTCGCCTCTTTGCTCAAGTCGGCCGGCTACCGCACGGGAGTGGTCGGCAAATGGCATCTCGGTCTCGGGTCCGAGGGCGGCCCCGATTGGAACGGCGAGATCAAGCCCGGCCCGCTCGAGATCGGTTTCGACCATGCGTTCCTCATGCCGGCCACCGGCGACCGCGTGCCCTGCGTCTACGTCGAGGACCGCCGCGTGGTGGGCCTCGATCCCCGCGATCCGATCCGCGTCAGCTACCGCGAGAAGGTCGGCAACGAGCCCACCGGTCGCGAGAATCCGGAGCTGCTCCGCTTGCGCCACACCCACGGCCACGACTTCACCATCATCAACGGCGTCGGCCGCATCGGCTGGATGACCGGTGGCAAGGCCGCGCGTTGGAAGGATGAGGACATGTCTGACACCTTCGCCGCGCGCGCGGTGTCCTTCATCGAGCGAAGCGCGGGCGGGCCCTTCTTTCTCTACCTCGCCACGCACGGCATCCACGTCCCCCGCGTGCCGCACCCGCGTTTCGCGGGTCGCAGCGCCGGTGGCACGCGCGGCGACGCCATCGAGGAACTTGATGATCTCGTGGCGCAGGTGCTCGCCGCGCTGGACCGACTCAAGCTCGCGGAAAACACCTTGGTCATCTTCACCAGCGACAATGGTGGCGTGATGGACGACGGCTACGAGGACGTCGGCCGTTTCGACTACCACCCGAATCATCCGCTGCGCGGTTACAAGGGATCCATCT
>CAXRGI010000035.1:0-18190 GCA_964229935.1 Opitutales bacterium | reverse complement strand
TGCGAGATGCCCAGCGCGTCGGTGCGGATCCGCAGCGGCACGCCGTTCGCGCCGCGGATCACCACCCCCGACGCCGTCCGCTGGTAGTTCAGCGTCACGTCGGTCAGCGGGCCCTCCGCCCGGATGTTCGTCTGCTCAAGGCGCACGCCGCCGACGAGCCTCAGCCTTCGGTCCAGCAGCGCGGCATCGCCGCGCAGGTAGCACGAGGAGATCGTCTCCTGAACCCGCTTGGAGAGGCTGACCGCGTTGCGGTACTCGTCGTTGAGGTTGGACGTGAAGAGCGTGGGATTCGCCCGGTGGAACTCCAGGCCGCCCTCCGGCTCGAGCCATTCGAGCGGACCAAATCCATACGGCAGCGGGCGCGGCGAGATCTCGCCGTCGCGGAAGCGCGTGCCCGACTGGGCGGGCCCAGCGTACGTGTAGGTGGCGGTGCTGCCCCGCATATCGCGACGCGACTGCCGCACGTCGAGGCCTGCCTTCACGGCCAACGGGACCCCGAAGGCGGTGAATTCGCGGCGGGCGTTGGCATACGCGCTGCGCTTCACGTCGATCGAGTCGCGCGGGTTGGGACTGCCGACGCTCACGAGCGAGTAGGCCGACAGGCTGCCGGGATCGACCTGCGCGCCGGTGGTGCCGTCCGTGATCGTAAGGGCGCGCGGACGCAGGTAGAAAATGTCGTCGAAGGCGACGGTGACATTCGTGCGCCGCAGGCTCATAGAGCCGAGGTAGCCGGCGCTGACGTCGCGGAGGAAGTTGGTCGAATGGGAGTAGCCGATTCCCGCCTCCGACTGCCAGACTGGTCCGCGATGGCGGAAGACCAGCGAGGGCATGTGGGTCTGGCCTTCGCGCCAGCGCGAGCCGCTCGCGAGCGTCAGCTGGCCGCGGCCGGGGGTGCCCCGGGTCGAGGTCGGCGTGAAGTTGCCCGGCTGCACGTGGTTGACGGCGATCGTCAGCGTGCTGCCGTTGTTCTCGGAACTGAAAGCGCCATATTGGTAGGAGAAGGACAGCGTGTCGCGGGAGGAGACCTTGAAGTCGACCGTGGTCCCCAGAGACGAGCGCTGGTTGAACTTGAGGTTTTCGATGAGGACGATGTCGGTTAGGTAAGGTCGGTCCGGCGTGGTATCCGGGTATTGCGTGGCGGCACTCGCTGCAGCGAGGCCCGTCGTGGCGGCACCCGCGGCGCGCCAGGTATTCGTGATGCGGTCCTCGGGGATGAAATGATTGCTGTAGCTACCTGAGAGCGTGAACCCAAGGCGGGCGCTGACCGGCGCGACGTAAGAGAATTCGAAACCCGGCTGCGTCTTGTACGAACCGCCGCGGCGCGGCCCCGATGTCTTTTCCAGCCCGCGGTAGTTGTCACGCATCATCAGGTAAACGCTGCCGACGAGAAGCGGCTTCGCCCGCTCGAACGCGCTCCGCGGAACGATGTTCACGCCCCCCGCGAGGGCGGAGCCCGGCGACTCAGGCGTGGGCGAGTGCGTGACCTCAAGGCGGGCCGCGTTGTGGATCGAGATCTGCAGCAACTCCGTCGAGCGAGAGGTGCTGGCGCTCGAGGTGCTCGCGAGGTCGAAGCCGCCGACCGTGATGGGCACGTTGTTCGAGGGCACCCCGTCCATCGAGATCGTGTTGGCGGTGCCGCCGACGTAGTCGACGCTGATTCCGGGCATGAACTTCAGGAACTCGCCCACGCTGCCGTCCGCGCTGATGCCAAACTCGCCGGCGGAGACGACGTGCGTGATGTTGGGGGCGAAGCGCTGCTCATTGATCGCAATCGCGGCGCCGTCCATCTCCCGGGATGCTCCCACCACGAACTCGGAGAGCTTCACAACCTCCCGGCCGCCGGCGGCGCCAAAGGTGAAGTCGCGCGGCACCGTGGCGCCGGCCGTGACGCGCACCGCCTCGACCAGCGGCTCGAAGCCGGTGAAGAACGCCTTCACCCGTACGCTGCCCGCCGGCACGACCAGCCGGTAGGCGCCGCCCGGGCCGGTGAGCGCCTCGAGGTCGGTTCCCTCGATGGTCACGCGGGCCGTTTCGAGATACTCGCCGCTGCGCGAGTTGAAGACGCGGCCTTCGATCGCGCCGACGGAGGCGGATGGCTGCGCGTGGGCATGGGTGCCGGAGACCAGCGCAAGGCCGAGCCAGACGGAAGCGAGTGCGAAGGGAGTCCTCTTCATGGGCGGGGATGGGGTATTACTGGTAGGAAACTGGATTTTCATAGGGTCGGATCAGGTAGGGGCTTGAGGTGAGGGTGGTGGGTGGAAACTGAGTCGGACCCCTGTAGACCCCCAACCCTCAAGTCCGCCTGTCTGGCCAGTTGCGCGAAGAGCCGGTTAACGAAGATATCCCGACGGAAACTCAGCACCTCTTCCGATTCCGGCGCCGCGCCGGCGAATCTTCGTAGGGCAGTCGTGGCAGGCACGCTGCGAAGAGACGGACCTCAGGCTGCTCGCGGTCAAGCGGCGAGTTTTCATTTGGCGCAACCTGGCGCGTCTGCCTGGCGTCGCACGCAGACAGGTCGGGCTGCACACCAACGTCGATGGTGAAGGCCTGCCCTCCGCTCGCGCTCCAAAATACCGGCTCGCCATCGTTGGCATTAGACAGGGAGAACTCCTCGCCGAACAGTTCTCTCTGTCCGGAGTCCGTCGGCGCAATATGCGGCGGCGGGGCAATTCAAAGCCCGGGTGGTAGAAAGATTCGCCCGGCTCCATGATTTCGGCGCGGAACCGGATCGGCTCGTCACAGCGCCTCCGCAAGGGGTCAGGACGAAACCTGCAACCGGACGGGCGACTGCCTGGCGCCGTCGAGTGCCACGGGCGGGCGGTTCGTTGCCAGTTTCGCCCTGACCTCTTTCCGGCTCCCTATTCCGGCTCCGCGAATTTACCGCGCTTGGGGGCGGGGAAGCATGGCCGCGAGGCGTTCGACCTCCTCGGGCTGGGCGGTGGCCACGTTGCGGTTCTCCTCGGGATCGGATGCGTGATCGTACAGTTCGACGGCGCCGTCGCTCCACCGCGTGAAGCGCCAGCGCGGTGTGCGGACGGAATCACCGCGCGCGGCACCCCGGGTGACCAGCGTGAAGGCGGCGGCTTTCCCCGGCGCCTCCGGATCGCGCAGGAGCGGACGGAGGCTCCGGCCCGCCAGCCCGGACGGCGGCGTGAGCCCGCACAGCTCGGCCAGGGTCGGAAAAAGGTCCACGAACTCCACGAGCCCGCGGGCGACCCCGGGCTTCACTCCGGGCGCCGCGATCAGGAGCGGTGCCCGGCAGCTCCGCTCGAAGAGCGTGTTCTTATTCCACCAGGTGCGTTCGCCGAGGTGGTAGCCGTGGTCGCCGAGGAAGACCACGATCGTGCTCTCCCAGAGCCCCAACCGGTCCAGCGTGGCGAGCACGCGGCCGACTTGCGCGTCCATGAAGGAAACGCACGCGTAGTAGGCGCGGAGAAACTCCCGCTGCTCACGTTCGGTGAATCGCGCGAAGACGGAGCCCAGCTCACCGAAGCCGACGGCGAGCGGCGGGGCGGGAGTGGTGTCGCCCGCCGGACGGTGCAGGGGCAGGGAGTCCTCCGGATAGAGATCAAAATACTTCCTGGGCGCCACGAAGGGGTCGTGCGGCTTCATGAAGCCGGCGCCGATGATCCACGGTCTCGGCCCGAGTCTTTCGATCTCGGCGCTCACTGCGCGGGCGATTTGTCCATCGGGCTGGTCGTCGTCATCCCCATCCATCGCCCCCCAATTACACCAGCCCAGCCGGCCCTCCGAGAGATCGCGGCCGGCGAGTTTCTTCCGGCCGAGCGGCGTCGCCTCAAAGGACCGCGCCGTGTCCCAGGAACGCGGCAGATCCATCCACCGCGCGCGGAGGGATTCATCGCGCCCGCCTCCGAGGTGGAAGATCTTCCCGAAGGCCGCCGCGTGGCGGCCGTCCTCCTTCAGGAGTTGGGGCAGGGTGACAACCTCGGGCAGCCGGTCGCGGAGTGGCGTGCGGTTGTCGGTGATCCCGGTCTGGTCGGGGCGAAGGCCCGTGAGGAACGAGCTGCGGCTGGGGTTGCAGACGGTGTATTGCACGTAGGCGCGCTCGAAGCGCACCGACCGGGCGGCGAGTCGATCGAGGTGTGGAGTCCGGACCACCGCGTTCCCGTAGCAGCCGAGGGTATCGCGCAGATCATCGACGGCGATCAGCAGCACGTTGAGCTTCCGCGCCGACTCGGCGGCCGCGAGCGGAAGCACAGTGCAAGCCGCGAACAGAACTAGCCGAGGAAGTGAAATCACGGCGGGGGAGGGAGCGGGAAAGGCAGCTCGTCGTTCGCGGGCGCTTCGCCTCGGATGACTTTGGCCGCGTGGCCGGTCAGGCGAAGGTAATGATCGCTGGGTAGTCCTTCGTAGGTGATGAAGCGCACCCCGTCACCGGGACCAGTCGGGGGATGATTCGTGGCCTTGAAGATCGCCGTGGCCTCGTCGACCTCATCGAACATCGCCACGTAGAGCATGTTGGCGCCGGCGCGCTTCGCCCCGGCGATTTGAGACCAGAAGAAGCGGCCTTGGCGGCGCGGGATATCGTCGAGCGGGGCTTCCGGCTTCATATTGTGCCAGCTGACGCCGGGGAACGCGACGGGTAGGAAATCGATCCGATGCTCCCGGCACCACGCGAGGTCGGCTGTCCAAACGGTGGCAGCGTGGGTGGCGGCACTTTCGGGCGTGCGGTAGCGGCCGGGGGTCCAGGGCGAGATCACGTCGGCCATCTGGATGAGTTCGAGCAGGGCGGGGTCGGCGACCGAATCGCGGTTCAGGGTCCGCCAGCCGGTGGGCACTCCGAGCATGATCGCGAGGCCGCCGCTCTCGGCGTCCGTCTTGAGGAAGGTGAGGATCTGGCGCCAGTCCTCGAGCGAGGGGCGGGGCTTGTCGTGATCCTTGAAACCGCAGCCCCAGAGGGCGAGGAGCGGCTTGCCGTTGTGGCGCAGGTACGCGGGGTCGCGCGTGAGCTGGGTGTCGCGGAGGAGCTGCTTCCAGTCGGCGATGAGCACTCCGGCTTTACCGGGTGCGAGGCTGCTGAGGTCATACATCAGCGCGTAGACGCGGCCGTGTTGGCGCGCCCCGGCCCGGACGTTCTCCAGCACGGCATTGTTGGCGGCGAGCGACGTGCCGCGCGCCAGAGAGTTGATGAACCGCTGGAGGAACGCGCCGTCGATGCCGTGCTCCTGCATCCAGGCGAAGTGCCGCACGACGGTCGGGCGCAGAAACGAGCTGAACACCTCGGCGCGTGAACCGTCGGCGTGCACCAAGTCGGTCGGAAAGCGCTCCGCGGCGGGGAACTCCGAAAGATCCGGCCACAGGTCGACGCGGACGTTGCCCGGAGCCGGTTTGGCGCCGCCGCGGGACCAGTGGTTGTAACCGCGCCGGGCGCCGTCTCCCTCGGCGTTGAACCAGCCCTGGTAACCGACCATCACCTTGCCGGCGAGGGTACCGGGGTCGACCCGGGTGGCGGGGACGGACTCGGCGGCGCGCGCGGCGGCGCCAAGCGCGCCCAGCGCCAACAGGAGGCGCCATCCAAGGGAGATAGCAGAGCTCATCGGGGCAGGCAGCAGTGGGCGGCGGAGCGGGCTCAGAATCTCACCCCGGCGGACAACTCGCCCGTCCGGGGCGTCTGGTAGATCCGCTGGAGGATATGCGCCTGGCCCCGGCCGTTGTCGACGGCGCTGGCCGGGGTGGCCGCGTCGTCGTCGAGCAGATTCCTCACCCGGAGCGACACCGTCCAGTTCAGGTTGCGATCCCGCAGACGCTGGCGCCAAGCGTAGCTCACGAAGGCATCCGTAACGAGGGACTCCGCGCCGCGGAAGGCGTTCGCGACATCGAAAGTCCCTCCCTTGTCCGGGTAGCCGATCGCGGGGGCGTCGCGCCAGCGCGCGCTGCCCCCGACGCGCGTGCCCTTCAACGGGCCCTGGTCGAAGGCATAGCTCCCGACCACGTTCACCAGCCAATGGTTGCCGCGCAGACGGGCCCCGCCGACCTGCGCCTCGTGGTAATTCAAGCGGCGCTCGATGCCCGTGATGTAGTCCCCGATGGTCCGCGTGGCGTTGAACGTGGGGTTGGCGATGACCGAGCGGATCGCCGCGTCGTCCCGCACCGGTTTCACGAATTGCTCATACCACGGGCGGGTGAACTTGTAGGTCTCGTTCAACTTGGAGTCATTGTAGGAAACGTTGAGCATCAGGCGGAGCTGCCGCGTGGGATTGAGGGTCGCCTCGATCTCGTAGCCTTCCGTGAGGTCCGACTCGACGTCGGTCCAAAGGCCATTGCCCGAATAATTCGAGAAGCGCGGCGAGCCGGCGACCTTGCTCCCAAAACCGTTTAGGACCATCCCCTCGAGGTAGCGCTCAACGTAGCCGTTCTGCCGGGCCATCTCGATCCCGATGGCCCCGTCCCGGAGCGGATTGGAAATCCGGTTCGTCAGCTTGTTGTTGAAATAGTTGAGCTTCAGGATCGCGCGGTCGGAGAAGAAAAATCCGCGCACGCCGAGATCGTAACCGGTGCCCTCCTGATTTGGCAGCGTGCGGTTGTAGACGTCATAGTTGGTGCCCCCGGCGCCGACCGTGTTCGTGGCGGTGTTCGCAAACGCATCCAGCCAGCGCGTCACCCGGACCACGGCGCCGTAATTGGTGTTGGTGACCGACGAGTTCGTCGCCGGGGCGAACGCCCCTTGGCCCTTGCCCAGAAAGATCCGGGAAACCGGATCCTGCGCGAAGACGAAATTCCGGGAACTTAGGTCATCGCGCCGGATGCCGCCGGTGAGAATCAGCCGGCGGGAGAAGAGCTCCCACTGGCCGATCGCGGCGTACGACTTGGTGGTCTCGGGCGCGTAGACGGGGTTCAGGCGATGCAGGAAGGCCGACCGGACGGTCGGGATGATGCTTCCGGGAACGGCCGGGTTTCCCGTCTGATTGATCGCGGCCTGGCCAGGCGTGAAGGCGGGGAACGACACCGGCTGGCCCGGCGTGAGATAGTAGCGCCGGCGAATCTGGTTCTGGGTGTCGGAGAGGAGTCCGGAAGCCAGCACGGAGGTCGTGGTCATTTCCTCCGGCTGTTGAAAGTAGCTGTCCACGTGCCGGTAGTAGTGAAACGCCACCGCCGTGAATTGGCCGAGGTCGAAGCCCTTGAGCGGCTCGATCCGGCTCAGGTCGAATTGCCGGGTCAGCGTCGCCCGATACTGCTGCAACGTGGTGCTGCGGTTCTGCAGCGTGGGGTTTGACTCGATGTAGGGCGTGCCAAAGTAGGGATTGAGCGGCTTGGAGGGATCGGGGTTGTTCGCCGCCAGCTGCGTGGGGAGGTAATAATTATTGTCGATGAACACCTCGTAGTCGCCGCGTTGCACCGGCTGCCAATCCTCGTTTTTCGACTGCTCGTGGGCTCCCGCCAGCTCGAAGTAGGTCTTCTTCAGGATCTGCTGCTGCCACGACGCCGAGAACTTGTCGTAGGTCGTGTCGAAATAGTCCGAGGGTCCGGTGACGACGGTGTCCAACGGGAAGTCCACGCCCGGAATGCGGGTCGCGCCCGAGATGCTGGTCTGGGCCTGGGTCAGGCCGTTCACAAACGCTTCCGATCCCCGGGATTTGTAGCTCCAGTTCTGCACCCCCAATTGCGGCGCGTTCATCACGTAGACGAGGTGATTGGTGATCGAGAATCCCTGGGAGACGCCGGTGATGAGGTTCCGGGCCGTGTTGCGGGCGGCCGTGGTGCCGGACTCGACCAGGGCACGGTCGATCGTATTCGCTTTCTGGAGCGGGGTCCGGGGGTCGTTCAGCCAGGCGGAAACGCTGTCGTAGGCCAGGTAGGGGCGGGGGAGCAGTTCGTCGATGCGGCCGGTCTCCGCGTTGAGGTTGATCGTCGCGCCCTTGAACGGCTGCAGCGTCAGGTTCAGGTAGGCGGAATTGCGTCGCATGTACTGCAACTCCCGCGGGGTGCGTTGATCGTGGGTGAGGGCGGCAAAGCGCAGCGCCACTTTTCGGGGTAGGACGATCCGGTTGATGTCCACGCTGGCGCGCCGCGAGCCCTCGGTGTCGAAACGCACCTCCAGGCTGTAGCTGTCGGCATCGAACCGTCCCGCCTTGGCCGTGGCATCGAGTCCGCCACCCACCGAGCCCAGACCAAAGAGCAGCGAATTGGGGCCCCGGGATTGGGTGACCGTCTCGGTGTTGAAATTGTCCACCTTGATGCGGCTGGTGAAGAAGTTGTTCGTCAGCGACGAGGAGCGGAACCCGCGCACGGTGAACGGCGTGCCGGTGCGCGACGTGACGGCCTCCGGATCGGCGGTGTCCCCTTTGTACGCCTGGGTGCTGGGGAGGAACTCCAAGGCTTCCTCGTAGTTCACCGCGCCGATATCACGCATGAACTCCTCGGTGAGAATGGAGATCGGGTTGGCCAGATCACGCACCTGGGATTTCAGCTGCGTGCCCGAAAGCGTCTCCGACGCGTAGTACCCTTGGTTGACCTCCGTGCGGACGACGAAGGGATTCAATTCGATCGGGCGCTCCTGTGCGGCGGAGTCAGCTGCAGGGGCGCGCGGAGCGACCGTCTGGGCGGGTGTCGTGCCGTTGAGGACAGGCAGAAGGAGTGCGAGGCAGAGTCGTTTCATCGGTGGCAAAGGTTGGGCGCGGATGTCGCGGGGTGATTTCGTGGAGTGGAGCGGTTGGCGGAGCTGCGTTTAATCGGGGCCGACCGCCCGAACGCAGCGAGACGCCGAGGGCGCAGGACGGCGGGCGTGGCGCGACCAAGAGACCGCCGGCGCCGTCGTCGAGGGCGGGAAGGAGGGGGCGAGGACTGGACCGCCCGGGAAGAGGGCTGGAAAGTGGCTCATGGGGTCAAAATTCAAAGGTCGCCGTCAGCACGTAGTTCCTTGGGCGGCGGAGCTCCCAGAGCACCGGGACAATGGCGTTGGTGGAACCGTAGACGGCGTTGGTGTCGTAGTCGGAGCGCACGAGACGGGGTGACTGCCAGTTGGGCAGGTTCTGGATGTTCAGCTGGGTTCGCAGGTTCACGTCGCGGAAGATGCGGCGCTGATGGGAAACCATCGCGCCGAGATCCCAGAACTGATCGCCGAGGAGAGGGCGGTTCACGTCGATGCGGCCGTTGGGCACGCCGGCGGGGTCGGTGAGTCGCTGGTAGCCGATCGTGTTTTCGCTCCGCCAGCGGAAATTCCCGCCAACCGTCCAGCCTTTGAGCCGGCCCTCGTTGAACACGCGCGTCACGAGACCGTTAAGCGCATACTTGCCGTTGCGCGCGGTCGTGACGCCGTTGAGCGCAACGTCGTCGAGGTAGCTTTTCTCCTGGGCGGCGGTCTGTTGCTCGAGGAAGAGGGCGTCGGCGGCGGCCTGGGCCTTGGCGGTGGCATTGGCGGGATCGAGATTGAAAACCGAGGAGGCTTGACCGGCCTCGATCCTGCGGAGCTCGCTTGCGAATTTCTTCCAGGTGCCGAGGCCTTGGAATTTCGAATCGGTGTAGAGGTAGGCGCCGACGGCCTCCAGGTGGGTGCCGAGTTTGTTGGTGTTGACGCTGCCGGACAGCGAGACGCGCCAGTTGCGCGACGGGTTGTAGACCAGGTTCATCTCGTAGCCCTCGGCGACGTAGCTCCAGGTGTCCGAAGTGTTGCCCGTGTCGACGGGATAGCCGCCGGCCTCGGCCAAGTCTCGGAAATACGGATCGCCGGGAACTTTGTAGTTGGTGCGCAGGCGTCCGAGAATGGCGCGCGTTCCGCCGACGCTGGCGTTGGCATTGCGCGACTGATTGTCGGCCGAAGTCGTGAATTGGTTCACGCCGAGCGCCAGCCGGCCTTGGAGGAGTGAAAAACGCACCCCGTAGTCCACGGTTTTGCCGAGGGAATTGGGCGCGGGGCGGCCCAGCGGATCCACCCAGGAGGCATTCGGCACCGGAAGAAAATTGCTCGACCGATTGTAGGTGAGCGAGAGCCACGGCAGCACGTGGTAGACGCCGCCGTAGGTGCGGGATTGGCCGTCGGCCACGATCGAGGGCTGGGCGTTGTAGGGCACGTCCTTCGCGAGCGCGAACGTCTGCTTCAATGGATCGCTGGCGGAGCCGGGAATGGCGGGGTGGACGACGTTGCGCACGGTCGGCACGCCGTAGCTCTGGGTGTCGTCCCCCCGGTAGCCGACGACCGTCACGAGGCGGCCGTCGAACCAGCGGGCCTGCCATCCGAGGGAAATCGCCTTCGAGGTGAATTTGCTTTTGAGCGGATTGAGGAACGAGATGCGGCTGAGATTGAGCGGGGCGGATTCGTTGGCCGTCGCACCGAGCAGTCTTCCGTAGCTGTTGAGCTTTGTGAGGTTGTTCAGAACCTGCACGGAGTCGGGCAGCACGGGCACGTTGCCGTTCACGAAATAGGTCCGGGTTTGGAGCCCGTTGCCGGCATTGACGGCATCACCGGACCAACCGCCGGCCGCCGGCAGACCGACGGTGGCGAGGTTGAATACGCGCGTGAGATCCTGGTCCGCGTCGGAGCGCGTGGTTTGGTAGAGTCCGGCGAAATTGTGTCTGCCGAACCAGCGGTGGTGTCTGGTCAAATCGAGCTCGTAGGAGAGCGTGGCGCGATATTCGGCCGAACGGTTCTTGATCGGGCGAAACTGCATCTGGGCGTTGTCCGCGTAGGGGACGAGATAGCCGGGGTTGGGCGAGCCGTCGGGAAGGTAGCGATTGGGATCGATCGTCACCGTGGTGAAAAAGTTTGGAGCCAGCGACTGGTTGTAGAGCGCCAGATTGCCGCCCAGCTCCAGGAAGAGGCCTTCGGCGAGTTTCTGCTCGAGCATGAGCTGGCTCCATCGCCCGTGTTGCGCGGACGAGGGATCTTTCCAGGTGCCGCCGTTGAGATTGGTGCTCTTGCTGAGCCCGAACGTCGCCCACGGATTGGCTGATTGGTAGTTGGCGCTCGAGACGCCGCCGAACGTGGCCGCCGAAAGCTGGCCCTGATAGCGGGTGTTGATCATCGGGTTCGGCAGATTCAGCCCGACCGTGTAGACCTGGGTGTTTCCGCCAATCTGGGCCAGCACCAGGTTGGGATCGAAGTCGTTGCGGGAATCGACGAGGCCGTCCGGATCCACGACGCCGCGGGCGACCGGAACAGGCCTTCCATTAGCGTCGAGATAGGGGCGCGTCGCGGTCCAGGTCTGACCGGCCGGCACGAAATCAATCGTCGGTTTGCCCGCCGCCGCCCAGCGCAGCGCGCTGCCATCGAAGCCCCACACCAGGCTCGAGGCGTTGGTGCCGAGCGAGTAATTCTCGTGATTGAGCGTGAGCTTGGTGTTCGCCCAGGGCTTGGCCGACACACTCACGGTGAGGCGCTCCTGGTTTTTGCCCTCATACTTCCGAAACTCGCGCGCCTCGTCGTGCAGCAGGTTGAGGCGGAAACCCAATTTGTCTTTGATCAGCGGTTGATTGTGGTCGATCGCGAGGCGCATCGAACCGTTCGTGTCGGCTTGGGTCTGCACCTCGGTTTTCCGCCGCAGCAACTGGGCGCGCTTCGTGGTGGTGACGGCGGTGCCCTGCGGATTACCGACGCCGATGAGCAGGGCGTTGGGTCCGAGGGAGAGCGTGATGCGCTCAAGGTTGTAGTTGTCGGTGGGCTCGAGGGCGGTGAAGAAATCGTGCGAGATCGATTGGTTGCCGGCATTGGTGTTGAAGCCGCGGATGGAGTACGACTGCCCCGTGCCGAAGCGCATCTGGGTGCCGCCCGCGCGATTGGCGTCGGTGTTGTCACCCTCGGTCGTGTCGACACTTGGCGTGTACAGGAGTGCCTGGTCGAAGGAGTTGACGCCGAGGTCGCGAAGAAATTCCGGTGTCAAAATCGTAAGCGACGCACCGACGTCGCGCAGGTTGGTGCGCATGCGGGTGCCGGCGAGCGTCTCGGTGGCGGCGTAGCCGTTGTCCTTTTCCGAGGAGACTTCGAAGGGGGTCAGAATGACCGCCTCGGACGAGGCCCGAGCGGGCGCCGGGGCCGCGGGCACGGTTTGCGCGACGGCGGCGGGAGAGCCGAGCATCACGATGAGGCAGTTGAGCCAAGAGCGGGTTGACACCGATTTCATGGGTTGGGCCGAGGGTAAAGCGCCATGATAGTAGCGGGTCGGCGTTCCAGCGTCTTGAACGGGAAAAGCGCGAAATTAGCGAAGTGGGCACAACTCTCCGCCACGAGGCGCCCGCTCGCGCCCCCAAAGGGGTCAGGGCGTTGAATGTTTGAGGCCTGTCGGATCAGGAGACTTCCCCAACATCCAACGCCCTGACCCCGTAGACGGATTTCGGCGGTGCATTCATCCTGACGGGTCGTGCTCGACGGTAGACTGGGAGAAGCAGGCGGGGTGAAACTTGGACCCGCGTGAAATCGTCCGCCCCAAGTTGCAGGTTTCGTCCTGACCCCATCGGGGGGCTGCCCCGTTTCGTGCCTTTCGTTTGTTGGGTGGTTCCAGCCGCGCGCGGACGGGCTCAGGCGCGCGGTTTCGTGCGGGTCATGGTTTTCTTCCTTGGGTGGTTTTGGTTTGTCCTCGCTACCACCCACCATGATCCGCCTTTTTGCCTACCATTCCCGACACTATCCTCTACCCCCTCGAACTTGGTTCAAATCCTGCTGGGGCGCGGCAGCTCCTATCGCCGCGCGGTTTGGCCGCAAAACTTCACTTTAGCACCTGAGCAACCATGACCTCCCACCACCCGCTGCGTAGTCTCGGCGTCGCCGCCACCCTGCTCGCGTCCGCATCGCTCTCGGCCCAGTCGGCCCCGACGCCCGCCCGCCCCTCGACTTCCGCCACGGTCGAACTCGACAGATTCGAGGTCTCCTCGAGCAAGATCGACGGCCTCAACAACAAGTCGCTCTTCCGCACCGACGAGGAGGCGCCGCTGCCGTTCAACGTCATCGACCGCGGCGAGATCGATCGCCTGGGCGCGACGAGCATGGAGGAGCTATTCCGCAATGTCCCCGAGGCGACGAACTATGGGAACATCCTCCAATCGGCCATCGGCAACGTGCAGGTCTCCGGCGGCCAGACCTACTCCACCGCCTCCGTGAACCTCGGCGGCTTTGGCGCCCAGCAGACCGTCGTGCTCATCAACGGCCGGCGCCTCGGCCCCGGCAGCAACGTCGGCGGCACCGACATCTCGCGCATCCCGCTCGGCGCCATCGAGCGCATCGAGGTGCTCTCCGCGTCCGCCGCGGCCCTCTACGGTGGCGGGGCCGTGGGCGGCGCCGTCAACGTGATCCTGCGCAAGGACTATGCCATGCGCGACGTCACCACCTACGTCGGCACCTCGACCCACGGAGGCGGCACCGAGTTTCGCGTCACCGGTCTGCAGGGCATGAGCCTCTTCGGCGGGCGGACCAACGTCACCTTCACCCTCGACTACAACACCCGCCAGCCGATCTATCATCACCAGCGCAGCTACCTGCAGCGGGCCCTCGACAAGTACGGCCCCGACACCCCCTACCGCACCACCACGGGCATCTCCTACTTCGAGAGCGTCACCCTGCGCGCCCTGGCCGGCATGCCGGGCACCATCTTGATCAACGCCCCCACCGGCGGACTCAACATACCGGGCAACCCGACCGCGCGCTATGCGGCGATTCCCGCGGGCCTCAACGCCGCCCAGTCGGTCACTCTCACGCCAGCCTCCTTCACGGCCACCGCCGGCAAACCGAACCTCCAACCGCGCTACAACCGCTCCGTGCTCTACCGGCCCCAGACCAACTACTCGCTGCAGTCCCAGGCTGAGCACACCCTGATCAAGGACAAGCTTACCTTGTACCTCGAGGCCCAGGTCGCTTACCAGCGGCAGAACTACAGCTTCCCCCAGTCCTTGTCCCATTCGATGACGGCCACGGATCCCTACAACCCCTTCCGCACCGGCGTCACGCCCGGCTTTGTCGGCATCCCCATCACCGTGCTGTTCGACACGCCTGACATCCGCGATCCCAGTTCACTCCAGGAGCGGCATGACGCGCGGCTTACCCTCGGGCTGAAGGGCCGGCTCAACGAGAGGTGGGAGTGGACCTTCGACGCCTCGGGCCAGTACCAGCGGCTGTTCTCCGACGCGCACAATCCGCCGAACTTCATCAGCACCTTCCTGAACCGTCCCGGCCCCAACGACCCCGGCGCCGCCACCGCGGTACGCGCGCCATCCTCGCTCGCCGAGCGGTGGGCGCTCTACAGCATCTTCGCCGATCACGATCTCTACCCCATCTCGCCCGCCACCGAGACCAGCCTCTTCATCTACGATCGGCACAACTCCTACTACAATCGCAACGCCCAGACGACGTTCCGTGCCGTGGGCGAGGTCCTGCAGCTGCCCGCCGGCCCTTGGCGCGTCTCTCCGGGCGGCGAGATCCGCTGGGACCAGCAGCGTACCGCCCAGTACATTCCCATCGGCACGGGCATGAACCAGCTCACCGGACTCACTACCTCGCAGCCGTCCTACACACCTTCGTCGGAAACCGTCCAGTCGGTCTATTTCGAGTCGACCGTGCCCGTGATCGGCCGACGCTGGCGCCCGGTACCGGTGCAGAGCGCGGAGATCGGCTTCAGCCGCCGCTGGGATGTCTCGAGCCGCGTGCGCAACACGATCTCCAACACTCTGTCCGGCATGGTGACCCTCATCCCCGACATCTCGCTGCGCGCCTCGCTCTCCGAAGGTTTTGTGCCGCTGACCGCCGCTGCCATCGCACCCTCGACGGTGACGACCAACTCGAACGTCACGATTACCGATCCGCGGCGGGGCAACGTGGCCACGGTCACGCAGATCCCCACCTACATCACTGGCGGCAATCCCCTCCTGCGGACGGAGTTTTCGCGCTCGAAGAATTTCGGTGTCATCCTCAAGCCGCGTTTCCTCACGGGCCTCTCGATCACCGTCGACTACCGCGAGATCGTGCGGCGGGACACACCCTCCTCGCCGGCCCTGGCCGATGTGCTCAATTTCCCGCAGGATTACGAGGGGCGGCTGGAGCGCGCCGCGCCCACCGCGGCCGACATCGCCAATGGTTATGCGGGCGCAATCACCAAGCTCGACCTCAGCCGCATCAACCTCGCCTCCGTCTGGCAGAACCGCTTCGAGTACCGGATCAACTACCGCCTGCCTCTGCCCACCGACACCTGGGGCCGCGTCAACTGGAGCACCGCCACGACCAACTTCAACGCGCACAAGACGAAGACGCGCCGGAGCAGCCCGGCGATCAACTCGGTCGACACGCAAAACGCCCCGCTGCGCTGGCGCGGCAACACCAACGTCTCCTGGGACAAGGGTCCCTACATGGCGGGCCTGACCGTGCGGTATACGAATTCCTACTACGCTAGCACCACGCAGCCCGTGCCGGCGATCCCGACGGCCTCGTACGTCGACGGGCGCAAGATTCCGGCGTCGACCACGATCGATCTTCAACTGGGTTACAAGGTCGCCGCGTCGCAGGCGGAGCGCGGCTGGCGCAAGTGGGTCAACGGCACCGAATGGCGCCTCGGCATCCTCAATCTGCTCGACCGCGAGCCGCCGTTCTACACCGACAGCACGGGCTTCTACAGCCGCTACGACGACCCGCGCCAGCAGTTCGTCTACCTGCAGGTGAAGAAGGCGCTTTGAACTACTTTCCCACCGCAGCCGCTTGCCGAACGATCGCTTCTGCCGGGGGGCACTCCTGCCCGCCTCCCTCAAACCAATGTTCGCTGGCAGGAGTGCCAGTGCACTGTAACGAATACCCAAGCCTTCTCGGTCCCATGAAAACCACCCTTCGGTTCCCCTCCGCCGCGCTCGTCGCGGCGCTTGTCCTCGCGGCGATCTCGCCGCTAGCCGCCGCCGATACGGCGGCCGACGCTCTCTGGTCCAAGATCGAAGCCGCCCAGAAGGCGCCGCGGCCGGCGGTGAAGCGCGCGGGCGACAAGATCATCTACACGCGCGCCTACGTCGAGGCCCTGGCCGAGCGGGGCGAGAGCCTCCACGCGCTGCTGCAGGAGTTTGTCGCCAACTATCCTGCCGATCCCCGGCGCTGGGATGCGGTGCTCGCGATGAGCGCCAACAACCGGATGTTCGTAAAGGAAATCGGCGACGTGGAGGCCAAGGGTTTCGACGCCGTCGTCCGCGACACCGCCGCGCAGAAAGCCTGGCAGGCGCAGCTCGCCACGCTGCTGACGGAGATGACGACGGCCACCGACGTACCAGAGAAGGCGCGGCAGACCGCCTATGGGAAGTGGGTCGATGCCGCCCGGGCGGAGATCGATCAGGGCGGCGCACTGACAGAGTTTCGCCGCCGCATCGACGTGCTGAAGGAAAAGTTTCCGGCCTCATCCACGATTCGCATCGCCGAATGGCAGTACCTCAACCGCCTGCGGCGCACCGATCTCAAGGCCGTCGAACCCCACCTCGCCCGGTTGATGAAGGACAGCAACGCCCGCGTCGCCAAGTGGGCGGCCGGCGAGATGGAAGTCGAAAAACTCCGGCGCACGCCGATGGAGCTGAAGTTCACCTCGTCGGACGGCCGCGAGGTCGATCTTGCGAAGCTGCGCGGCAAGGTGGTGCTCATCGACTTCTGGGCGACTTGGTGCGGCCCGTGCGTGGCGGAGGTCCCGAACATGAAGCGGGTCTACGATGCCTACCACGACAAGGGCTTCGAGATCATCGGCATCTCGGTGGACGCCGCGCCCGCCGATCCGACGAAACCCGAACGCGGCAAAGTGACGCTCGCCGAGTTCAATGGATTCGCCGCGCAGAAGGGCACGGCCTGGCCGCACTACTACGACGGCAAGGGCTGGGATCAGAACCCGTACGCTCCATTCTACGGCATCACGGGCATCCCCGCGATGTTCCTGCTCGATAAGTCCGGCCGGCTCGTCTCGACCGACGCCCGCGGTCCCAAGCTCGAGAAGGAAGTGAAGGAACACCTGGGGCTCTGAACCTGGCATTTTTCCCCGTGCGGTTCAGGCGCCGCCGCAAGGGGTCAGGACGAAACCTGCAACCGGAAGGCCGACTGCCCGGCGCCGCCGAGCGACACGGGCGGGCAGTTCGTTGCAAGTTTGGTCCTGACCTCCTTTTCCGGCTACGTCACGAGACGCAAAAGGCGCATGAAGCGGGACCAATCCTTCAATCCAGGTTTAACCACAGATGCACACGGATCGACACGGATGACGCGTTTCCGATGTAGCCGCGGCCGCCCACTTGCGCCTAGCTACGGCGGGCAAGTTCGCCGCGGACTATTCCGGGGGACGTACCGCCAAAGGTCCTTCCGACTCGCTCCGCGTTTTTAACCGCGGATGGCACAGATGGCGCCGGCGAGCCCACGGACTGCGCGCCCAGCGAAGCGGTGGCGAAGATCCCGATGAGATCGACGCGGAGTACGTCGCGCGGGAGGCGGAGTGGAAAGCGTGGGGTAAGGTGGGGTTTCATCGATGAAGTCTGGCCCGCTGAGCCGACGAGCCGAAGGCCGATCGCGGCCCGTCCGAAAAGTTCAGTGCGTTCAGCGGTCAAAAACGTCGGAGTTTGAACATGGAAGGCGACGATCTCGCGGGAGATCGCCTCAGAACGAGGCCTTGGCGCCGAGGGTGTAATTGGCGCCGAAGGCGGAGGCTTGCTGGAGCCGCGCCCAGTGCGGGAGGCGGGCCGACTCGCGCGCGGTGATGCGCCCGGCGTTGAAAAGGTTGGTGCCGGAGGCGAAGAGCGAGAGGCGGCGGGTCAGCCGGTATTCCGCGGTGGCGTCGAACAGGCTGCGTTCCTCGATGTAGGACTGCCCGGGCTCGCCGCCGAGCGTCGTGAGGGCGCCGTCGATCCGACCCTCGAAGTTCCAGCCGAAGCCGAGGCGCAGGCCCGAGTTCTGATAGTTCAACATCGCGGACGCCTTCTGCCGGCTCATCGCGCCCCATCCTCCCCGCTGCCCGTCGGCATCGGAGAGGTTCAACGAGCCCCGCAGGCTGAATCCCCGCGCGAACCGCGGAAGGATCGAGTCCAGCCCGAAGCGCACTTCGAACTCCCAGCCCGACACGATCGCCTTGCCGGAGTTGAACGACGTGCTGGCCGTCCATCCGACATACTCCGGCTCGAGGCCCACGGTGGCGGCCTCCGCCGGGGTCTCCAGCAACTCGGAGCGCGAGACCACGAAGTCGCGGATGAACTTCCGGTAATACCCGACCGCGACATAGCCTCCGGCCAGGTAGTACTCGATCCGCGCATCGTAGTT
>CAXRGI010000034.1:0-2061 GCA_964229935.1 Opitutales bacterium | reverse complement strand
GCGCGCGCCCGCACCCCGACCGAAGCCTGCGCGCTGCTCGCCCCGGCCCGCGGGATCGCCTGCGCGGCCGGCAGGGGGCGTCCCGCGAGTTTCGCGGCCCACATCTGGCGGACGTTCATGCGAGGCATGGAGGAAAAGGGAGCGTGAAAGGGAAACGGAGGATCACCAAAGCAGGCGTAGGCCGGCGACCAGGCTGAGCCCGAGGGCGATGTTTTCGAAAAGGCGCTGATCGATGGCGAGCACGAGCCGTCGGCCGAGCCAAGCCCCGGCCACGACAAGCGGCGCGAGCGCGAGGTTCAGCGTGAAGCTGTCCGCCGTGATCAGACCGAGCTGCAACATGAACGGCACCTTGAAGAAATTGATCGCGAGGAAGAACACCGCGCCGGTGCCGACGTAGTCCATTTTGGGCAGCCGCATAGCGAGCATGTAGATCGCCATGAGCGGTCCGGCGGCATTCGCCACCAGCGTGGTGAAGCCCGCCAGCACTCCAATCACCGGCGCAAACCACGCGCCGTGCTCCGCTTCATGCCCGCCAAACCGGCGCCGGATCAGGTGCATGGCCGCCATGGACAGGATGATGATCCCGATCATCACGCGCGCCGCATGGTCGTCGATTCGTCCCAAGGCGAACCATCCCGCACCAACGCCCGCCGCCGTCCAGGGGAACAACCGCCAGAGATGCCGCCAGCTGGCGTGCTTCCGGAAATAGTACGCGCCCACCAGGTCACCGAAACACAGCAGCGGCAAAACCGCCCCCGTCGCCTGCTTCGCCGGCAGGATCTGCGCGAAGAGCACCACCGAAAGAATCCCGAGGCCGCCGATGCCGGACTTAGAGACTCCCACGATCGCCGCCGCCACGATCGCGAGCGTCCATTGCCACGCGTCGAGATTCATGCCGCCGCCCCGCCCTCTGAGAATTGGCCGTCGGTCACCGTGTAAACCTGCCAGTCGCCAAAACGCCGCTCCGCCTCGCCCGCCGCGTCCGGCAGGTGCGTGCCGGTCGCGATCACCTGCGAGTCGGCGTCGACCGCCGCCCAGAACCGAGCCCGCCGCTCCGGGTCCAGTTCGCCGAGCACGTCATCGGCCAGCAGCACCGGCCGCACGCCCGTGCGCTCGTGGAACCACGCCGCCTGCGCAAGGCGCAGCGATAACACGAGGGAACGTTGCTGGCCTTCGGACGCGAAATCCTTCGCCGCCGTTTTCCTCACGCGGAACGCGAAATCGTCGCGGTGCGGACCCGTCAGCGTGGAGCGGAACCGGCGGTCCCGCTCGCGACCCGACTCCAATCGCGCGCGCAACGCGTCGGCCGAGGGTTCCGCAAAGTTGGGCTCATACTCCAGCGCCGCGGGCTCCGCGTCGCCGCTCAGCTTGGAGTAAAAACCGACCATCCGTCGGCCGAGTTCCTCAAGGCCCGCCGCCCGCCGCGCAATGAGATCAGCCGCTGCCGGCGCAAGCGCAGCCTCGAACGCGGCCAACTCGGCGTCGGTTCCCTGCCCCGTCTTTAATAGCGCGTTCCGCTCCGCCAGCGCGCGTGTCGCGGTCTGCAGCGAGCGGAGGTAGAGCGGATCGATCGCCGAAAGCGTGAGATCGAGCCAGCGGCGCCGCAGCACCGGCGAACCGCGCACCAGCTGCATGTCCTGCGAGGAAAAGACCACCGTCGGAAAACGACCGAGATACTCGCCGAGCTTCGTCACCCGGGCCTGGTCGCACCACACCTCCTTGCCGTCGGGCCGCAGCGTGAGGTTCACCCTCACCTCACCTTCCCGCTCGTGCTCCAGCGCGAACGACAGCGCGGCACAGTCCTTCCCGTGGCCGATCAGCAGCCGGTGATCGTTGGTACGGAAGGAACGCAGCGCGGTCACGAATCCCGCGGCCTCCAGCAGGTTGGTCTTCCCCTGCCCGTTCCGTCCCACGAGGAATTGCCGTGCGCCCGCGAGTTCCAGCGTCGCGAAGCTCACGTTGCGAAAACTGCGGAGCGTGATCCGGCGCAGGCGCATGCGGGAGGTCCGCGAGGAGGTGCCCGGCTCCCGGTCGAGTCAACCCCCGGCCCCCGCGCTGCTC
>CAXRGI010000033.1:0-5111 GCA_964229935.1 Opitutales bacterium | reverse complement strand
AGGGAGCGCCCTCGCCGCACGAGGACATCCTGATCAACGCCGTGCCGCGCAGCGGCGCGATCCGGATGGGCGATTGGAAACTGGTGTTGAACGGCTCCGTCGGCGCCAACGACCTCGAGGAAGCCACCGGCAAGGCCAAGGGGGCGAAGAAGAAATCCGCCGCCGCAACTTCAGGCGCCGAGACCGTCGAGCTGTTCAACCTGGCCGCCGATCCCGGCGAGAAGAACAACCTTGCCGCGGCCAATCCCGAGGTGGTCGCCAAGCTGCGCGCGCGGCTCGAGACCTACACCCGGGCCGCCGTGCCACCGAAAGCCGAGGCGCAGGCGGCCGGCTTCAAGGTGCCGCGCGTGTGGGGGGAAGCGCCGTGAATTTGCCCGCTGCCCGCGCGCTCCGCCGTCTCGCCGCCGCCCTTTGCCTCGCGTCCAGCGTCCTCGCCGCCACGCCGCCGGCGGCGCCGCTGCGGGTGATGTCGTTCAACGTGCGCTACGCGACCGCACCCGACGGCGACAACGCGTGGGAGAAACGCACGGACCTTTTCTTCGAGACGATCACGCGCTTCGCGCCCGACCTGATCGGTTTCCAGGAAGTGCTCGCCGTGCAGTACGACGCGATCGCGGCCCGGATGCCCGGTCACGCCTTCGCGGGGGTGGGCCGTGACGACGGCGCGCGGAAGGGCGAGTTTTCCTCGGTCGGCTTCCGCCGCGACCGCTTCACGCTCGTCGCTTCCGGCACGTTCTGGCTCTCCGAGACGCCGGACACACCCGGGAGCAAATCGTGGGACGCCGCGCTGCCGCGCATCTGCACCTGGGTGCGCCTGCGGGAGAATGGCACCGACCGCGAGCTGGTGCTCGCCAACACGCACTTCGACCACCGCGGCAAAGTCGCGCGGCAGGAGGCCGCTCGCGTGCTGTCGGAACGCCTTGGGCCCGTCGCCCGCGGAGTGCCCGCGATCCTCACGGGCGACTTCAACATCGACGAGGACAACCCCGCCTACGCGGTGCTCACCCGACCGGCGCGGCCGGAGTGGATCACGTGGATCGACGCTTACCGCACAGTGCACCCCGAGCGGCGGCCCGACGAGGCGAGCTTCAACGGCTTCAAAAATGTGACGCGCGGCTCGCGCATCGATTTCGTCTTCCACACGCGCCACTTCCGCGCGTCCGCCGCGGCGATCGACCGCTTCTCGCGCGACGGCCGCTTCCCGTCGGACCATTATCCCGTGACGGCGGTGCTGGAGGCCGTGCCGTGACCGCTTGGCGGTTTCTCACCGCCGCTCTGCTGCTGGCGGCGTCCGCTGTCGCCGCCGCACCGGGGCGACCCAACATCGTGCTGATCGTCGCCGACGACCACGGTACCGACGCGCTCGGCTGCTACGGCAACCCGGCGATCCGCACGCCGCACCTCGATGCCCTCGCGGCGGAGGGCACGCGCTTCACCCACGCCTTCTGCACAACCGCGAGCTGCAGCCCGTCCCGCTCGGTGCTGCTCACCGGTCAGCACGGCCACCGCAACGGCATGTACGGGCTGCAGCACGACATGCACCACTTCCAGTCGTTCGCGGGCGTGCGCAGCCTTCCGGCGCGGCTCGCGGCGGCCGGCTACCGCACCGCGCGCGTCGGGAAGTTCCACGTGGCGCCGGAATCCGTGTATGCGTTCCAGACCGTCCTCTCCGGCGGGGCCGCCAACGACCCCGCGAGCCTCGGTCGTAGCCCGGTGGAGATGGCCGAGCACACGCGCGCCTTCATCGCGGACCGCGATCCGCGCCCGTTCTTCCTCTATTTCGCCAGCGACGATCCACACCGCGGCAACATCGTGCTGCCCGACGGCCGCCCGTCGTTCGACACCCATCCCGCGCCGAACCCGTTCGGCAACCGGCCCGGCGGCTACCCCGGGGTGGAGTCCGTGCGCTACGACCCCGCCGACGTGCGCGTGCCTTCGTTCCTGCCCGATGCCCCGGAAACCCGCGCGGAGCTTGCCCAGTATTACGAGGCCGTCTCGCGCCTCGACCAGGGCGTCGGCCGGCTCCGGCGGATCCTGCGCGAGACCGGCAGGCAGGAGGACACACTGGTCATCTATCTCAGCGACAACGGCGTGGCGTTCCCGGGCGCCAAGACGACCCTCTACGACCCCGGCATCCGACTGCCTCTCATCATTCGCGCGCCCGGGCACCGTCACCCCGGCTCCACGCAGGCCGCCATGGTGACGTGGGCCGACCTCACTCCCACGCTGCTCGACCTTGCCGGCACACCCGCGGCCCCCGGCGAGTGCGACGGTCGCTCGGTCCGCGCGGGCCTGGACGGCGCGCCGCTCAAGGGTTGGGACGAGATCCACGCCTCGCACACGCTCCATGAGGTCACGATGTACTACCCGATGCGCGCCATCCGGACGCGGCGGCATAAGCTGATCTGGAACGTGGCGCACCCGCTGCCGTTCCCCTTCGCCCTGGACCTCGCGCAGTCCCCGACGTGGATCGGCGCCGAACGCCGCGGGACGATCTACGGTCCCCGCACCATCGCCGCCTTCCGCCAACGCCCGCGGCTCGAGCTCTACGACCTCGAGCGCGATCCCGACGAGGTTACCAACCTCGCCGGCGATCCCGCCCACGCCGCGCTGCTGCGCGACCTCACCGCGCGGCTGCGCGAATTCCAGCGAACCACGCGCGATCCCTGGCTGCACAAGTGGGACCGCGAGTGACGCCCGCGGGCTTGCGCCACCGCCGCCCCGCGGGGTTACTGCGGCATGGGTCCGCGCATCCTCTTCTTCGGTTACAGCGAAGTCGGCCACGACTGCCTGGCGTTGCTGCTGGAACGCGGTGACAACGTCGTCGCCCTCGTCACGCACGAGGACAACCCTCACGAGAAGATCTGGTTCAAGACCCCCGCCCTCGCGGCGCGCGAGCGCGGCATCCCGGTCTTCACGCCGGAAAGCGTGAACACGCCGGAGTGGCGCGAGCGGATCGCGACGCTGAAGCCCGACCTGATCCTTTCCGTCTATTACCGGCACATGATCGGGACGCGTATCCTCGAACTCGCTCCGCTCGGCGCGTGGAACATGCACGGTTCGCTGCTCCCGAAGTACCGTGGCCGTGCCCCGATCAACTGGGCGGTGCTGCACGGCGAACCGCGCATCGGCATGACGCTCCACCGCATTGTGCGCAGCGCCGACGCCGGCGCGATCGTTGACCAGGAGGGCGTCGACATCGGCCCGCGCGACACCGCCGAGCAGGCCTTCCGCCAGGTGCTGCCCTGCGCGCGCCGCGTGCTCGCGCGCCAGATTGACGCGCTGCTCTCCGGCCGCGCACCGGAGACACCGCAGGACGACGCGCAGGCGACATACTTCACCGGCCGCAAGCCCGAGGACGGCCGCATCGACTGGCGCCGCGGCTCGCGCGAGATCTTCAACCTGATCCGCGCGGTCACGGATCCGTACCCCGGCGCGTTCACGGATGTTGGCGGCGCCCGCCTGATGGTCTGGTGGGCCGAGCACGAAACCCCGGCGGCCCGGTCGCGAACCGGACGTCCCGGGGAGGTGCTCTCGCTCTCGCCGCTCGTCATCGCGACGGGCGACGGCGCCCTCGAGCTCACGCGCACCGATTGGCGCGGCGCGGCGCCGGAGTTACGCGCCGGGCAGCTCCTTTAGGAAGGAAAGGCGGAGAGTTTTCGCGTTTCCAAAGCGCCCCGACCCGCGTTGCCTCCTTCCAACATGCCTCTCCGCGTTCTCATTCTCGGCGCCAACGGCTTTATCGGCAGCTCGCTCACGCGCGCGATCCTCGACCGCAAGGACTGGGAGGTGTACGGGATGGACGTCGGCAGCCACAAGCTGGAGGACTCGCTGGGCGACCCGCGCTTCCGGTTCGTCGAGGGCGACATCACGATCAACCGCGAGTGGATCGAGTACCACGTCAAGAAGTGCGACGTCGTCATCCCGCTGGTGGCGATCGCGAACCCGATCCAGTACGTGAAGGACCCGCTGCGGGTCTTCGAACTCGATTTCGAGGCCAACCTCGACGTCGTGCGGAAGTGCGCGAAGTACAAGAAGCGCATCATCTTCCCCTCGACCTCCGAGGTGTATGGCATGTCGCCCGACCGGAAGCTCGACGAGTCGACCAGCCCGCTGGTGTACGGCCCGATCGAGCGTCAGCGCTGGATCTACGCCTGCTCGAAACAGCTGCTTGACCGCGTGATCTACGCGTACGGCGTGCGCGACGGCGTCGATTACACGCTCTTCCGCCCGTTCAACTGGATCGGGCCCAAGCTCGACGACGTGATGGAGCCCAAGGAGGGCAGCTCGCGACTCTTCACGCAGTTCATCTCCAACGTCATCTTCGGAAAACCGCTGCAACTGGTCGACGGCGGCCGTCAGACCCGGTCGTTCACGTTCATCGACGACGGCGTGGACGCGCTCCTGCGCATCATCGAGAACCGCGACGGCGCGGCGTCGCGCCGCATCTTCAACCTGGGCAACCCCCGCAACGAGGTGAGCGTGCGAGAGCTCGCGAAGCTCATCATCGCGGCGTTCCGGGATTTTCCCGAGTACGCGGACCGCGCGGCCAAGGCGCGGATCGTCGAGGTGCCGTCGGCGAAGTATTTCGGCAAATACTACCAGGATATCCAGAAGCGCGTGCCCTCGATCGCCGCCGCGCGGAAGCAGCTGGGCTGGGCACCGAAGGTCGACCTGAAGCGGGCCATCCGCCTCACCCTCGACTATCACCTCGCGCACAAGCACTACCGGCTCGAGTGAGCCGGGCGGCACGACGACGGAGTTTTTCCCGGCGATGCCCTTGCGACTCGCGCTGAAGGTCGACGTCGACACCGACCGCGGCACGCGGGAGGGCGTGCCCAACCTGCTCGCGGATCTGCGGGAGCACGAAGCGACGGCGTGTTTTCTGTTCTCGCTCGGACCCGACCAGACCGGGCGGGCGATCACCCGCGTGCTCCGGCCCGGATTTTTCCAGAAGGTGAGCCGCACCAGCGTCGTAAGCATCTACGGCGTGCGCACGCTGTTGAACGGCACGCTGCTGCCGGCGCCGCACATCGGCCGCCGCAACGCCGCGGTGATGCGCGCCGCGCGCGAGGCCGGACACGAGACCGGCATCCACTGCTACAACCACT
>CAXRGI010000032.1:0-27004 GCA_964229935.1 Opitutales bacterium | reverse complement strand
GGCTTCGTCATTTCCGGCGGACAATCGCGGCGGGTCCTCGTTCGGGCCGTGGGCCCTACGTTGGGGGCAGCGCCGTTCGGGGTGAGCGATACGTTGTCGGACCCGCGCATAGACCTGCGAAAGGGGCAGGTGCTGGAGGCTTCCAATGATGACTGGGCGGTTCCCAAGGGGGGCGCGGCGGGAGCGCCCGTGTTGGCGGAGACCGCGGCGCAGGTCGGCGCCTTTCCGCTTTTGGCCGGCTCTAAGGACGCCGTGCTGCTGGTGACCCTGACACCAGGGAATTACACGGCGGAAGTGAGAGGCGCCCCTGGAACCGCCGGCTTGGTTTTAGTGGAAGTCTACGAGGCGCCTTGAGTGCTTCCGGCGTGCTCAAGGCACACGCTTCACGAAAGCCCGTGAATACACTCAGAGCCCGAGGATCGCCTTGAGCAGCGCTTGCAGTAGGGCGATCGGGTTGGCTGATCCGCCCGAGGAGCTCGGGGGACCGCCGGAGGGGCTGCCGGGAGAACCGGGTTGGCCGCTTTGGCTGCTCGAAGAGCTGCTCTGCTGACCGGAACCCATGCTCTGCTGGGAGCCGGGCTGCCATTGTGCACCCGACTGAGCCATCCGGCCGTTTTGCCCGGGTAGCTGCGCCCCCCGCTGGCCTTGTTGTCCGAGGGCGGCGACCTGCTGCTGCCCCTGCTGACCGGCCCCGACCGGCTGGCCGGAGGCACCATCACCCGCCTGACTGCTGCCTTCGCGTCCGTCCTTGCCCGCGGAGGCTTGTTTGCCACCGGCTCCGTCTTTGCCGCCACCTTCCTGGCCCGCTTTCGCCAAATTACCTTCGGCGCCGGAGCCGCGCAGCTTCTCGTCCATCCCGCCGTAGGGATAGTCGTCCTGCGCATTGGGGATTCCGTCACCGTCGACGTCCGGATCCTTGTCATTCGGAACCCCGTCGCCGTCCATATCGTTGTCGAGCGCATTGGGAATACCGTCGCCGTCGAGATCGCCATCCGGGCCACTCTTGCCGTCGGCGGACATCCGCGCCTTGCCCTCGCCGGACCCGGTACCGTCGCCCCCGCGGCCGAAGACGTTGGTGAAACTGAAGCGCACGAAATCAACCTGGCTGGAGGCGAGCGACGGTCGGTTGCGGATCGCGGCGTCGCGCACCGTCTCCATCTCCCACTTTCGTTTGCGCGCCTCCTCACGGTCGGCGACGGGACCGAAGAGATACGTGAGGTTCTCGTGGCGGTAACGGACGTACCAGCCCTCGTCGCTCGGTCCGAGTCCGGTGGCGTTGATGCCGGGGTATTTCTGGCGAAATTCGTCCGCCGGAAGATTCCACAGGTCCTCGATGGCGCCGATCGGATAGATGCTGGTCGCGCCCGGCAGCGGCGATGCGACGGCGAGCAGCAGCAGAAAAATTCGAATGATGCGGGAGTTCACGGGTGTGATCGCGGAAGCGCTATCAGAGCCCGGAGGGAATCGAGCGGCCCTTCTCGGTGCGGTTGGCGCCCTGTTTGCTCGTCGACCCCTTGCCGCCGGTGCCGGTCCCCTTCTCGTAAACCTGGGTGTTCTGATTGGCGGCCTGCTGGGCGCCCACCACACCCGGCATCGCCTGCTGGCCCTGTGGAATTCGCATGGCGGCATCGCCAATCGCCACCTGCGGCGGTTTCTGCGGACCAGTCTCGGCTCCTACCGCCCCCGAAGCGTCGCCGCCCAATTGCGCGACCTTCATGCCCTCCGCCTTGGCATTGGGATCACCGGAGGACGGCGAGCCACCCGGTCCCTCCTTGCCTTCCGGTCCCGCCCCCTGCCCTTGCGAACCAGACTTGCCTGTTCCTGCGACACCCGGCTGCCCCGCGGCGCCTCTCGCTCCGGACTGCCCTGATCCGGCCGATTCCGCCTGCTGGTTTTCCGGACCGCCAGCTCCAGCACCGCCGACTTTGTCCTTCCTGCCATCCTCTTCACCGGGGAGTTCAAAGTCGCCGATCATCCCGAACTCGCCCTTCTTTTCGGCGGCCACCTTGGAGCCGTCGAGCAGCGCCGGATCCGGCAGCGGTCCGCGAGCGGAAGATCCGACGCGCCCCGGTATCGCACGCTCCGCGGAGCCGGCCGGACGCACAGCTTCCGCCGCGAAAAGGGAAGCGCCGGCGCAAAAGGCGATCGCGGCGAAGGAAGGGCGATGAGACGGGATCATTTGTCGGCCTTGACCGTGCAGATCACCGTGACCTCCGGGGCTGGCATGCCGCCCCGCACCTGCAGCAGCATCACGACATCACGGTAGCCGCGACGCCGGCCGACAACCTCGTAGTTCCCCGGTAGAATCTTCATCGTCTCCGTCTGGAATTTCTTCGGCGCGCGGAAATTCGTGATCTGCACCCACGTCTCGTCGTCGGACTTGAAGGTGACGTCCACCGGCGTGTTCTGCGCCATGAGCAGAGCCTGCAGCTGCTGGACCCGATCGCTCGCCTGCAGGTAGGACGGCTTGACGGCCATGGCCTCGTTGAAGCGCCGGATCGCGCCTTGGAAGTCGGCCTTGTTGGCGAGCTGATCCGCGGCCTCGATGAAGCGCTCGTACTGGAGCAGGGCACGGATCACCGTGCCGGCCCGCTTGTACCCCTCCTTGGCCTCGACGTGGTCGGGATCGAGCTGGAGGGTCTCGTTGAAGGCCGCACGGGCTTCGTTCCACTGGAACGACTTTTCGTGCTCGAAGGCGCGCGCCAGCGATTTCTGCACGGCGTCGCGGTGGGCACTCTCCCGCGCCGACTTGAGCTGAGCCTGCACCTCGGTCTTCTGCGGGTAGACTTTGAGCGCGTTCTCCAGCTCGGCGATCGCCTTGTTCCAATCGCGCACCTTCAGCGCCTCCTCCGCGGCGGCCTTGGCCTCGGCGAAACGCGTCTCTTTTTCCAGACGCGCCGCGCGGGATTGCCCCTCCTGGGCGGCGGCGGAGAAGCCATCGAGCGCAAAGGCTTTCTTGTAGGACTCGGCGGCGTCGGCGAAACGCCGCTCCTTTTCGAGCTGCGCCCCCTGCTGCAGGAGAGCATGAACGCGATCGATGTTCTCGGCGCGCTTAAGACCAAGCGTGGCGGCCTCGTTGCCCGGGGCCTTCTCGAGAGCTTGTTGAAAAGCCTTCCGCGCCGCGTCCTTTTCGCCGGCCGCGAGCGCTTTCTGCCCGGTCAAAAGAGAATCGCGCACAAAAACCTGCAGCACCTGCTCGGCCTGCTTCAGCTCCGCGAGCCCGCGGTCGAACACCTGCTTCGCTCCGGTGAAATTACCGTCGGTCATCAGCTGGCGCCCCGCACCCGCCGCCTCGAAAGCCGCCTCCAGGCGGCCGGGCGCGAGGGTGCGCGCCACCTCGAGATCCTTGATCCGGAGCAAAATCGCGTCGTACCCCTGCCGCGCCTCACCCTTGGCCTTCACGTTGCGCGAGAAAGCGTCGATGTCCTGGTTGAGCGACTCGAGGATCGCGAAGGCCCGCGGGAACTCGTGCGCCTTGATGAGCGCCTCGCCCTGGGAGAAGGACTTCTCCATCACGATCAGCTGTTCCAGCTGCGAGGGATGGTCGGTCGGCACGCGCCGCAGTTCCTTGAGGGCCTTGGAAGCCAGCTCGAAGGCCTGCTCGGCCTTGGCCCGGCTGATGAACGCCGAACTAGCCCCCTCCACCGTCGTGGCCGCCGACGCGGCCTCCGCCGCCCTCGGTTGGAATACCGCCGGGCCCCAGACCAGCTTGATCCCGCGGATCACCAGTCCGGCGGCAAGCAGCAGCCCGAAGGCGCCGCCCGCCGTCCACGCCGCAACGCGCGGCAACGTCCAGCGCCGACGCACCTCTTGTTTGCCAGCATCGGGGTTCCAATGAATGACCCGGCGTTTCCGGCCCGCGTTGACTTCGTGTTCCTCGGCCATGGCGTAGTGGGAATGACGTTCTGGTTGCGCGATGGTTAGCTGATTTCGACGACTGCCCGGCGGAACCGGGGATCGTCCCGGGGGAATCGATGGCGAGGTTCAGGAAAAATGCCAAGGCCTTCAGACCCGCGGGGGATCGCCGAAACCATCGCCGCTCGCGTGCGTCCCACGCTTGCGATTGCCCGCAACCAGCCTACCCGTCCGGTGTCTTTCCCGAGAGACCCACGCCATGAAAACGACGATCGCCGCGCCGCTGCTTCTCGCTCTCTCCTCCCTCCTGCTGGCAGGCTGCTACGAAGTGCCCGTCACCGGACGCCGGGCCATGAACCTCGTCGACGACAAGGAGGTCACGAAGATGAGCATCGGCATGTTCGACGACATGAAGCGCCGGTACCGCGTGTCGCGGAACAAGGACCATACCGAACAGCTGCAACGCGTGGGAGCCCGGTTGTCCAAGGTGGTGTTCTGGGATATGCCCGACGCCGATTGGGAATTCGTCGTCTTTGATGTTCCCCAGATCAACGCGTTCGCGATGGCGGGCGGGAAGGTCGGGGTCTTCTCGGGCCTTTTCAAAATCGCCAAGACCGATGACCAGCTGGCGTCCGTCATCGCCCATGAGATCGCCCACGTCACCGCGAAGCACGTTCATGAAAAGCTCTCGCGCGAGCTGGCGGTCAGTGCGGTAGGCACCGTGGGCATGGTCGGCGGAATCGTCGGTGGAGCGTCCGGGCTCACGATAGACGCCCTGAGCCAGGTGTACGGGCTCACGACGGGCATCGGCGGCTTCGCCTTCGACCGCGCCAAGGAGAAGGAGGCTGATTACGTCGGACTCATGTACATGGCACGGGCCGGTTACGATCCGCAGGAAGCCGTTAAGGTGCTCGAGGCGCTGGAGCTGGAATCGGCCAACGAACCCACTCCCCCCGCGCTGCTCTCCACGCACCCCACGCACCACGAACGCATCCTCGCGCTGATGGACGCGATGCCGAAAGCGCTGGCCGAACGGGAAAAGAGCCGCGCCAGCGTGGTAGGCGGCTCGCGGTAGACGCTGCGCCGGGAGACATCCCACGGCGGAGGGGCTGGCGGAAGAATCCGTGGCTGCAGAGGCGGCTGAATCGAAGTCAGCGTCGGGTGCGTCCTTCGGTTTCGATCCTTAGCCCACCGAGCGCGGAGTACTCCGGGGAAGCCTACTTCCCGCGCTTCGGTGCGGGCGGCGCGGGGGCGCGGGGACTGGAATCGCGGCGGACCTCCTCCAGCCAGGTCTCATGCGCGGCGGCGAGGCGCGTGAGATCCGACGGGCGCTCACTCGACAGATCGCGCTTCTCGCCGAGGTCCGCGGCCAGGTCGAACAACGCCCACGGTTTGTCGGGAGCCTCGCGCACGATCTTGAGGTCGCCCTCCCGGTAAGCCGCCCCCTTGGCATACCCGAAACCCATCCGCGGGTGCGGCGAGCGGGCGCCGTCGGCCAGCGCCGGCAAGGGATCACGGCCGTCCAGAATTCGGCCGGTCTCCCGCGGCGAGCCGGCCGCCGCGAGGCACAGCGGCAGCACGTCCATCTGCGTGAGCATCGCGCGGACATCACGTCCCGCCGGAATCCGGCCGGGCCAACGGAACAATGCCGGTACGCGCGTGCCACCCTCGAAGGAGGTCGTTCCTCCGGAACGCAGCGGTCCGTTGGAGGCGACCTCGAGACCGCGTCCGGGCATCATAAAGGCCCCGTTGTCCGATATGAACATCACCAGCGTGCGCTCCCGCAGCCGTAACGCATCCAGCTCGTCCAGCACCCGACCGACCGCGTCGTCGAGCGCCGTGAGCACCGCCCGGTAGCGGCGTCTTTCGTCGGGCTCGTCGGCGCTCCAACCGTAGCGGGCGAAGGCGGCGGCCGGAGCAGGCCAGCTCGGCTTCACCCCCGAGGGCACGTTGCCGGCCGAGACGAAGTGGGCGGCGTTGAACGGCAGGTAGACAAACCAAGGGCGCGCGGCATGACGGCGCATGAACTCGATCGCGGCGTCCGCAAACAGATCCGTGCTGTAGCCCTCGATACGATACGGCTCCGTCCCTCGGAAAAGATCGTGTTCCCCGCCGTAGAGGTGCTCGTGATATCCGATGTTGCCCGAGCGGAACCCAAGGAAATCGTCGAAGCCGCGCTCGGTTGGCCGGCTGCCGGGCGCAAAGCCGATATTCCATTTCCCGAAGCACCCCGTGGCGTAGCCGACGCCGCGCAGATACTCGGGCAGGATGCGCTCCGTCCGCGGCAGCCCGATCCCGCGGCGATTCTCCTCGGCGGAGAGCTGGTGCGACAAACCGTTGCGAAACGGATGCCGGCCCGTGAGCAAGGCGCCCCGCGAGGGCGTGCAACTCGTGGTGACCACCTGGAAGTCGAGGCAGCGCGCGCCCTCGCGCGCGAGGCGGTCGATCCGCGGCGTGATCACCTCGCGGTTGCCGTAGCAGCCGAGGTCCCCGTAGCCGACATTGTCGACGTACATCAGGAGAATATTCGGTTGCGCCGTCGTCGGGGCGGCGCCGAGTCCGGCCGCCGAGCCGAGCAGGAGAAGCAGCGCGAATCCGCGGCGTCCCATCCGGCTCATCGCGCGGTCGCGGCCTCGCCGCGCAGGCTGCCCAATAGCTCCAGCAGGCGGGCCACGATCAAATCGGAGGCAGCCGTCTCCACACGGTTCGTGCCGAGCCACGTCTCGTAGCCGCCCAGGGCGTGCTGCGCGGGGGTCGGCAGGTAACCGTAACCACCGTTCGCGAGCTCGATCGTGAAGGTGTCGCGGAATGGCGAGCGTGCTTTGAGCTCGAGCCCCGTCTCCGTGAACACCTCGAAGGGAATCGCCGCCACGGCCAGCCCGCCGATGCGCACGGCCTGCACCATCACGTTCAACGTCTCCGGCCACTCGGCCGCCGCGATGACCCGCTCCGCATAGTTCCGTTCGAGCCGGTGCACGGGGGAGACCGTCGCGGGCCGAGCCAGCACCTGTCGCGCCCGCTCCACCGCCGAGGCGTCAGGTCGCCGCGTGCGCAGGGCCACGTCCGCATGGGCGGCGCGCAATTCGACCCACTCCAAGTGGCGCACCCCGGCGCGGACCCGCGCGATCTCGCGCGCGACGTCGTCGGCGACCAATCGGATCTTCTCGTAGGGCGCGTACTTTCGGCGGTCCGGCTGCGCGACGTTGATGTTGTTCACGTCGGCGCACGGACCGTTGGCGAGGATGCCGACAAACGGTGGAACACGGCGGTCGGCGCCCAGTAATTCCTGCAGCCGGTCAGCGACCACGGCGAAGTAGTCGGCGGAGATGTGCCCCGTCGGCACCCCGCCGACATAGTGGAGCCAGTAGTTGGCCAGCACAGCGATGGGACGCCCGTCCGGCGCCTCGACCGACACAAAATAAACCTCGGGGTTGACCGGCCCCGCGGGACGTTCGAGGTCCGGCCGCGAACCCGGATTCATCACGGCACGATCCTGTCCACCGAACGGATTCACCGCGGTCTTGCCGTCCTTGAGCACCCAGCGCCGGTTGAAGACATGCTGCGGCACCTGTCCCGCGCCCCAGCCGATGCGCGCGGGCTCGAGCTGGTTGAGCGCGCGTTTCACCCCGTCGACGATACGGCGCGCGAGGAACGCCTGGTAATCATCGAGCAGCGAACGGTCCGCCGCCTCCGCGGGCGGGTTGCGCATCGCCATCGCGTCGCGCCCCCGGGCGCTGGTGGCGGAGTGGGTGTGCGTGGCCGACATCAGCAGGTTGCCGCCGGGGATGCCCGTGTCGCGCTCGATCACGCGCCGCGCGGCGTCGAACACCTCGCGGTTCACCGAGACGTTGTCGACGACGACGAACACCAGCTTGGTCGTGCCGTCGTCGAGTGCGAGGCAGCGCGCATGCAGCTCGTCGTGGACGTGCGTCGCGGGGGGAATGGTGAAGTTACCAACGATACCCTCCCCCAGCTGGGGAGTGATGTTGCTGGTGGCGGCGCCGGCGCGGAACACGCGCTTTTCGGCGGCGACCGCCGCGGTCGTGGGGAACAACAGCAGGATAAAGCAAGCGCCCAGCGGGCCGCGCAGGGATTTCATGAGGGGTAGGCGACCACCGAAGCAGCGCCGGCGAGGACCGGCAAACCCGCTTTTCGCCAGAGCAATCAAAAGCTGAAAGTGGAAGTGAGCACGAAATTGCGCGGCCGCCGCAATTTCCGGAGCTCGGGTACGATCGCATGGATGAACCCGTACACTCAGAGGTGTCGTGGTCGGACTTCACGAGGCGCGAGTTCCGGTTCCGCCCCCCGGCTGGGTTCCACTCGCCCGGTTCGCGTCGGTGTTGTCCGCCTCCAACGAGTCGACGCTCGGCATGCAGAGGAGCCGCTGATAGAAAGAGTTCACCGCGAGATCCCGCATGAACTCGAGACTGGGGATAGAGAGGGCCGCGCGGTCATCCCCTCCATTCTGAAGCCACGCGCCCGCAAGGCGGGGCAGGAGGCCAAGGCGCCGCCTCAGTCGATCGGGATCATCCGCACGAGCTTCGTCTTGGTCGAACCGACGCCGAGCGTCTCGGCGAACTCCAGGGTACGGATCTCCTCGTCGAGGTTCTCGAACCCCTGCTGCTTACGATGGCCGTTAATGCGGTCGCGCGCGAGCGAGTCCATCATCACGGGGTCGTTGGTCAGCCAAAGCAGCGGCTCGGAAACGGTGTAGAGGGAATTGAAGAACGGACCTCCGACGAACTGGTAATGCTCGAGACTGGCGAGGGTGAACATCCAGGTCTGCCGCAGTTCGGGGATCGCGCTCATCTCGGCGACCGCGGCCGGAGCGTTGGCCGGCGAGCGGAAGAACCGCGCGGTGTTGGAGGCGTTCCAGAGCGTGGCGTTAACCAGGGCGCCGTTCACACCCAGCGTGGGATGATCGGTGAACACCGGCAGGTTGATCCAGAAATCAGCGTCGAGGAACAGCGGCGTGGCGAGGAAGCTCTTGCGATCCTCGTCCTTGGTGGTGTTGGCCTGCACGCCCTTGGTCTGCTCCTGCGCAAAGATCGGATCGAAGCGCTGCGGCAACGGCGAGTCGTAGAACCATACGGGGTCGTAGTAGCGTCCGGACTCCAGCACGTAGACGGGATTCCCGGAAAACGGCGTCGAACCCGAGACCAGCGAAGGCAGGTAGCCGGTCATCCGCAGGCGCAGGGCGTTGAGCCCGACGAGGAAGATCCCGTTGTGCTCGAAGCCGCGTTTTTTCAGCGAGGCGATCACCGCTTTCACGAGCGGGAGCGGCGTGGCGAGACCGGGGCCCGAGTCGGCGTAGATCTTCAACCCGGCTTTGCGCTTGGGACCGGGCACGAGGCGCTTACCCGAGGCCTGCTCGAACGCCGCGATCATCTTCTCGACCTGCGCGGCATAGGTAACCTCATCGAAGGCCGCGAGCCGCGCCTGCCAGACGGGCTCCATCGGAACCGGCGCCGGCTGGGCCGCCCGCGAGTACGGGAAGGCCGTGATGATCAGCAGAACGACGACCGCCGGAACGAGGGAAACACGCATGGAGTGAGATGAGGTGGGACATCCGCCGGGCCGCGGGTTCCGCCGGAGACCGGGGAAATCCGCCGCCGCGGGCGCGACGGGCCGGGGAACTTGACAGTCGGGTGCGCGGGTTGAAAGTGCATTCTTGTTCGGCGACGCGACGGCGATCGGCGGCGCCGCCGGGCCCGCGCGAAGCGGTCGTTCCCCGTCTCCTCCGCCCAATGCCCGTCATCAAGCCCGCCTGCGTCCGCGACCTGAAGTTGCGCGTCAACCTGGCCGACGTCGTGGGCCGCGTGGTCACGCTGCGGAAGGCCGGCGGCTCGCGGCTGAAGGGGCTGTGCCCGTTCCACAACGAACGCACCCCTTCATTCAACGTCGATGCCGACAAAGGTTTTTACAAATGCTTCGGCTGCGGGAAGGCGGGGGACCTGATCACCTTCGTGCGCGAAACCGAGCAGCTGGGCTTCACCGAGGCGGTGGAGGCGATCGGCAAGCGTCACGGCATCGTGATTGAGTACGAGGAGGGCACGGGCGGGCCGACGCGGGAGGAACGCTCGCTGCGCCAGGAGCTTTTCGACCTGCACGAGATCGCGACCGACCACCTGCACCAGGCCTTCCTCGCGCGCGACGACGCCGGCGCCTGGTTCCGGGATTATTGGACCGGCCGGCGCCGTTTCGCGCCGGAGATCGCGGCGGAGTTCAAGATCGGCGCGGCTGATGCCGCGGGCGGAGGTTTGGCGGGAGTGCTCCTGCGAAGGAAGTTCTCCGAGGAGGCTTTGCGGCGTTGCGGACTCTTTTTCATCCACGATGACGCCGCGATCACGCTGCACAGCCTGCGTCCGCGCTTCCGCGGCCGGCTGATCATCCCGATCCGCGACCACCAGGGCCGCGTGGTGGCGTTCACCGCGCGCCAGACCGACCTGACGCCGGAGGATGACCCCGCGCGGGAGGCGAAGTACGTCAACTCCCCCGAGACGCCGATTTTCACCAAGGGCAATCTGCTCTTCAACCTGGACCGCGCACGCACGCAGGTCGGGGACGGGAAGCCCTTCGTGCTGGTCGAGGGCCAGCTCGACGCCATCCGGTGCTGGAGCGCGGGCCTGAAGACCGCCATCGCGCCGCAGGGAACCTCGATCACCGACGGGCAACTCGCGCTCCTGCGCCGGTACCATCCGCAGGTGGAGTGTTTCTTCGACAGCGACAGCGCCGGCCAGAAGGCCGCCCTGCGTTTCCTGCCGCTCGCGCTGCGCGCGGGTCTCGAGGCGCGCTTCCTCACACTCGGTGGCGACGGCAAGGTCGACCCCGACCTTCTGTTCCTCGAGCGCGGGCTGGAGGCCTACGCGGAGGTGCGTGCGAAGTCGCTCAGCGCGGTCGCGTTCGCCAGCCGCGCGTTTCTCCCGGACCCGTTGAACGCCAGCCCGGAGGAACGCAGCCGCGCCGCGCGCGCGGTGGCGGAGCTCATCGCCCAGAGCCCCAGCGAGTCCGCCCGCGCACACCTCGTGATCGAGGCCGCCGCTAATCTCGGGCTGCTCCCTCGCGTCATGGAGAAGGAACTGCAGACCGCCGAGGCGCAGGTCCGCCGGCAGTCGCCGGTCCGCCCCGGCGAGCCCTCTCCCGCTCCAGCCCCGGCTCCGACGCTGGCGGGAGTCACACCCGAGCACGAGCTGCTGATGCTGTGCCTCCATTTCGAATCGCTGGGGAAACCCCTGAGCCACGCCGTGAGGCCCGACTGGATCGACCAGGGCGCGTCGCACGTGGCCGGGCGGCTGCTCAACCGCTTCCTAGGGGAGTTCGAGCACGATACGTGGCCCGGTCGCGAGCAAATCGACAGCTTGCTCGAGACCGAGGAGGAACGCACGTTGGTCGCCGGACTCCTCTTTGAGGTGCCGGCGATCGATGACCCGGTGAAGGTGGCGCAGGAAGGCCTGCGGCGGCTGCGTACACGCAGCCTCGAACCGCGTCTGAGGCAGATAGAACTTGCTTTGGCCACCCCCCAAACGGACAGTGATTCTGCCGCAATTTCTCTCTTGAAGGAACGTTCTGAAATCCAGCGCCAGCTGCGCCTTCCGATATCGCTCACGACCGCGGTTTGACCTCCGCGCCGAAAGCCGTTCCCTACCAGCCACTCCCACATGTCGCGCAAGTCCAAGTCCGCACCCGCTGCAACCGCCCAGTCCGATGCCGTCGAAGAGGCTCTCGCCAAGGTCCCGGCGACCCCGGCCGAGAACGCCGAGGCCGGCGCGGAGGCAGCTCCGGCGGGAGGCATCAACGACAAGATCCGTCACCTCATCCGTCTCTCCAAGGAACAGGGCTACCTGACCTTCGACGATATCAACGAGGCGCTGCCCGAGTCGGTCGAAAACCAGGAGGAAATCGATAACGTCCTCTCCATCCTGCAAAACCTTGAGATCGAGATCCTCGAGCCGGATCAGGTCGAGGACTACAAGCAACGGATGGAGGAGGCCGAGGAGGAACAGTCCAAGTCGTCCCAGAACGACATCCTCGACGATCCGGTCCGGATGTACCTCAAGCAGATGGGCCAGGTCCCGCTGCTGACGCGCGAGCAGGAAGTCGAGATCTCGAAGCGGATCGAGACGGCCGAGCTGAAAGCCCAGGAGGCGCTTTTCCAAGCCTCGGCGATCGGAGCCTACATCGTGGGCCTCGGCAGCAAACTGCTGAATCGCGAGGAGCGCTTCGACCGGCTCGTGATCGACAAAAAGATCGAGTCGCGCGACGCCTATTTCAAGGGCCTGCCGAAGCTGGTCGATCAGGCGCGGAACGCCGAGGAGAGCGTCGCCGAAGGTTGGGAGGAACTGCAGAAAGCGCGCGGTGACGCCGCCCGCAAAAAGGTCCAGACCAAGCTGAAAAAGCGCGAGACGGTGCTGCGCGCGTGCTTCGGGAAATTCTATTTCAAGCTGAAGGTCTACGAGGAGTACCTGGAGCAACTTCGCCCCGTGCTGGAGGAGATCGAGCATCTCCAGGTCCAGCTGGAGCGGGCCAAGCACCCGAAGACAAAGAAGGACGCGACCATCGACACCAAGGGGGTGCACAACCGCCTGCGTCAGATCGAATCCCAGCAGCGGATCTCACCCGAGGGACTGCTCGCCGTGGTGGCGCAGACAATGGTGCACGTGCGCGAGGCGCACCAGGCGAAGACCGAAATGGTCGAGGCCAATCTGCGCCTCGTGATCTCGATCGCGAAAAAGTACACCAACCGCGGCCTCTCCTTCCTTGATCTGATCCAGGAGGGCAACATGGGCCTGATGAAGGCGGTGGAAAAGTTCGAGTATCGCCGAGGCTACAAGTTCTCAACCTACGCCACCTGGTGGATCCGCCAGGCCATCACCCGCTCGATCGCCGACCAGGCGCGCACCATCCGCATCCCGGTGCACATGATCGAGACCCTCAACAAGGTCATGCAGGTGCAGAAGCAGCTCCTGCAGGAGTTCGGCCACGAGCCCACCCCCGATGAGGTGGCCGACGAGATGAACCTCCCGGTGGAGCGGGTGCAGCAGATCATGAAGATGGCGCAGCAGCCCATCTCCCTGCAGTCCCCGGTCGGTGACGGTGACGACACTTCGTTCGGCGACTTCATCGAGGACAAGTCGGCCGAGAATCCTTACGACATGACGGCCTACTCGCTGCTTCGCGAGAAGATCATCGACGTGCTCGACACCCTCACCGAGCGCGAACGGCGCGTGCTATCCCTTCGCTTCGGGCTGGTCGACGGCTACAGCCGGACGCTCGAGGAGGTCGGCAAGCAGTTCAAAGTCACCCGCGAGCGCATCCGGCAGATCGAGGCCAAGGCGCTGCGCAAGATGCGCCACCCGACGCGCATCCGGCAGCTGCACGGCTTCTTCGACGCCGAGCAGATCGATAACGCGCAGAACCTGATGAAGGTCGCCGCGACCGCCCGTCCTCCGGGAGCACCGCGTCCCGCCGGCACCCCGGCACTCCCATCGATTCCGGGAATCGCCTCGGGCTTCACCTTCCCGCCCGCCAAGTCCTGACCACGGCGGGATGGTCGCGCGCGGGCCACGGGTTTCGTCCTGGATGAAAACGAGCCCCGCGCGCCTGGTCCTGACCTTTGCCATCCTTGCGTCGACCGGCTGCACCGTGGTGCGCCCGGTCGTCAATCGCCCGCCCCCGTCGCGCGAACCGCTCGCACCCAGCGCCCGGCTGATCGTGGGTCGCGTCATCGCCGTCGACCTGGAGCGCGGCTTCGCGTTCGTTGAGCTCGCCGGCGACGCGCCCCCCGCGGCCCTCGCCGAGGGCGGCGAACTGCGGGTGCGAACCTTGGCCGACCTGCGTGAGACCGCCCGCCTCACCGTCTCACGCATCGTCCGCGGGCGCACGCTGGGCGCTACGGTGGCGAACGGACGTCCCGCGGTGGGCGAGGAAGTGGTCTGGATAGCACCCTGAAAGCCGCCCCGGCCCGGCGTGGATCACGCCCGCCGCACACGCAGCAGCATCTCCACCGCGGCCACGGCCGCTTCCTCCCGCAAGGCCCACCCGCCGCGGATATCCACCCGGGGGAGACGCCGCGAAATCAGCGCTTCGCGCCATAGGACACGCGCCCTTTCACGTGCTTCCGGCTCCGGGAAACAGCGCTGCGGGTCCGGTGCGAACGGCACGTCGGCGTCGCAGAGCAGATAGAGTGAGCAGCGGCGCGCCCTAGCCTCGGCCTCGGCCCGCACCCAGGCGGGACACGCGCCGGGATAGAGGAGATCGTTCCAAAGCGTGCAGGTGAGCAGATCCGTATCCAGGAACACCATGCGTCGCGCGGCGACCGCGGCGCTCTCCTCGGCCGCGATCTGGCCGCGTGCGATCGTGTCGAGGTCCGCCGCGCCGACGCGCCCGCCACGGGCCTCCCAGAATCCCCTCACGAACTCCGGGGACCACGGCTCGTCGAACCGACGCGCGAGCGCGCCCGCCAGCGCGGTCTTGCCGGTCGATTCGGTGCCGAAGACGACCACCCGCAGCGGCTCAGGCATCACCCACCTCCTTCATCGCGCGCCGCCATGAGAGGTATCCCCACACCGCCATGAGACAGAATAGCAGATAGAGCGCCGAGAATCCCCGGAGGTCGCGCGCCCAGTAGACTCCCACGGCGACCGTGTTCACCGCCATCCACCCCGCCCAGTTCTCGAGATGTTTCCGCGCCTGCAGCCACTGCGACAGAATGCTGAAAACCAGAATAAACGCATCCCAATGCGGCAGGGCGGCGTCCGTGGCCCGCCGCATCACCTCACCCCAGACCAGCGTCACCCCCACGCCCAGACCGGACCCCACCAGAATGATGCGCGGCGCCAACCGGGTCACCGGAAGGATTTCCCTCCCCGTCCCGCCCCGGCGCCAATGCCACCAGCCGTAAGCCTGCAGGACAAAAAAGCATCCCTGCAGCAGAACGTCGGAGTACAGCCGGGCCCCGTGGAACACCCACGCGGACACCGCCACTTGCACGAGACCGACCGGCCAGCCCCAGACGCTCTGGCGCACCATCAGTGCGACGCCGATCACGCCGAGCACCGTGCCCGCGATCTCCGCCGGGCTCATGCCGCCGGGGCCGTGTCGCCGCCCGCCACGAAGGCCTCCAGCGTCTCGCGCGTGATCACGTGCCGGGCGGCGCACCGCGGACAGCGCATTTCCAACCGCGCCTCACCGCCGAAAAGCTCCTCCGGCGCTTGACGCATAACCGGCGCCAGGACCTCGAGCATGCGCCGCTGGTTGCAGCCACAATGCCACCGGTAATGGCGGCGCTCGAGCGGCACCACCATCTCCTCGGACTCGACCGCCGCCGCGCGCGCCCCGTCGAGCCCGCGCAACCACGCGACGTCGCAATCCGGGTGCTCCGTGAACAGACGAAACTCCTCCTCCGCCGGCTGGAAATACCGCGCTCCGCGCTGCTCGCTCTGCGCATAGAACTTCTCCACCGCGACCAGCGGGTCCTCCCCCTCGAAGGTCACGGCGCTCCGGCGCTTGGGCTGACGCCCCCGCACCACGTCCGCGTAGAACAGGTTGTCCGGACCGACCTTCACGTCCTCGGTGAAGACACGGCCGGTGACGATGCCGGTGTCGTTGTCCCCGGCGAGAAACACGTTCACGAGAGGCCGCTGGAAGTTGATCGTCCACGCCGTGAGCTCGTTCCGCGGACGAGAAGCGCAGTGCAGCGTGAAGGCCGCGAGCGCCCGCTTGAAGAGGGCGTCGATCGCCGGCTCCAGCCGCAGCCCATGGGCGCCGAGGTGCAGGTAGTAGTCGACGAAGAGCTCCCCGAAGTCCGCCCGCGCGAGCAACGCGTTGCGGTTGCGCACGAAGGAGGTGCGAACCTCGAGGCCGGAGTCGGCGGGATTGGGCGGCGTGGATTCGTCCATCGCGACCACCGTCCCGCAAACCACGCAGTTGTAAAGCGCGGGGCGTTGCGTCCACCGCGGTCACCCGCCACGCTCCGTCCACCCCCAATGCGCCCCACCCGTCGTTCGTTTCTCCGCTCCGCCGCCCTCGCCGGCCTCGCCGCCGGCGGGGTTTCCCGCCTTCGCGCCGCCGCTCCGGCCCCGCGGATACCCAAGGCTGAACTCGACCGCATCCTCAGGCAGCCGGTTCTCCGCACGGACTTCCTCACCTCCCCGGTGCGCGTCGCGTCGGTGGATCTTTTGCGCAACGGGAAGCACTACCTGCTCCGAACGCGGTCCGCCGACGGACTGGAGGTGATCACCGTGCCGAATCCTTCCCGGATGGCGGAGTCGTTCCCGGTCTTCCTCAAGAATATCCGGCCGGTCTTCCTGGGAAAGGACGCCCGACGGCTGGAGGATCTGCTCTGGGAAGCCTACCGCCACGGTTCGAACTACAAGCTGCAGGGGATCGCGCTCTGGTCCGGCGTGGCCGCGATTGAAATGGCGCTGCTGGAGCTGATGGCGCGCACCGCACGGCGCCCGGTGGCCGACCTTTTCGGCGGCTCGATCCGGCGAGACATTCCCGTCTACTACGCGAGCAGCAACCGCGGCAACCGCCCTGAGGAAGAGATCGAGCATCTGCGAAAGCTGGTGGCCGGCTCGGGGGTGAAAGCGCTGAAATTCCGCCTTGGCGGCCGGATGAGCCGCAACGCCGACTCACTGCCCGGACGCACCGAGGCGCTTATTCCCCTCGTGCGGCAAACCTTCGGGGACGGCTTCACGCTCTACGCCGACAGCAACAGCTCCTACGATGTGCCGGAGGCGATCCGGATCGGCCGGCTCATGGAGGCGCACGGCTACGGGTTCTACGAGGAACCCTGCCCGTTCGACTGGCTCTGGGAGACCAAGGAGGTGGCTGATGCGCTCAGCCTGCCCGTGGCCGGCGGTGAGCAGGAATTCAGCCTGCGGAACTGGCAATGGATGATCGAGCACCGCGGCGTCGATATCGTGCAGCCCGATCTGCATTACGGCGGAGGTTACGTGCGCGCGACCCAGGTCGCTCGCATGGCGGCGGCCGCCGGAATGACGGTCGTGCCGCATATGTCGGGCGGCGGCCTCGGCTATCTGGACGTCGTCCACTTCGCCTCGTTCACACCGAACATCGGCCCCTTCATGGAATTCAAGGGCAACGCCGACCTGCCGGTCGCGTGCGCCACATCCTCGCTCCGGTGCGAGGAAGGCCGCGTGCGCTGCCCGACCGGCCCCGGATTTGGCGTCGAGATGGATCCCGCGTTCGTGAAGGCCGCGCAGGTCGTGACGCTGGCGTGACGTCCCGCGCGGGTTACGGGACCCGGCGGGTCATCGCGCGACCTGCAATGCCAGGTCCCGGCATGCCTTCAGATCGGTTTTACCAGTGCCCAGCATGGGAATCTTCTCCACGCGCTGGATGATCTTCGGCACCCAGAGATTCGGCACGCCGCTCGCCGCGAGGCGCGAACGTAAATCCTCGAGACTGACCTCCTGGGTCGTCAGCAGCACGAGCGCCTCACCCTTGGCGACATCCGGCACCCCCGAGACAAACACCGTCGGGGTCTCGCCATGCTCCCAGCCCATGACCCGCTCGATCGCCTGCTCGACGGTGCCATGCGGAACCATCTCGCCGCCGATCTTGGAGAACCGGGACAAGCGACCCTCGATGTAGAGGAAACCGTCGTCGTCGAAGCGTCCGAGGTCGCCCGTGACAAACCAGCCGTCGTGGAACGCCGCCGCCGTCTTGGCCGCGTCGTCCAGGTAACCGCCGAAAACGTTGGCCCCGCGCAGGAGCAGCAGGCCGGTCGCCGTGAGCGGCAGGTCCGCTCGCGTTTCCGGATCGATGATGCGCGCGGTCATACCCGGCATGAGCCGTCCGACGGAGCCCGCGCGCTTTCCCGGCTGATGTTCGTTGGTCGAGAAGACCATCGGGGGATCGGGCTGGTTGATGTTCGCCACCGGGGTGGTCTCCGTGAGGCCGTACCCCTGCAGGATCTCGAGGTGGAAATTTTCGAGGAATCCCCGGTGCAGATCCTCGGGCAGACGTTCCGCGCCGGTCACCACCAGATCGAGCGAGCGCAGCTCGGCGGGCTTGGCCTTCTTCAGGACCGGGCGGATGAAGGTCGGCGCACCAAGCATCACCGTGACGCCCTCCGCCGCGATCGCGTCGATGATCCGGCGCGTGTCGAGCGGACTGGGCACGGTGACCACCGCACAGCCCCGCATCATCGGGTACCAGAGCGTCGCGAGGAATCCGAAGCTGTGGAAGATAGGCAGGCAGCCGAGCAGCGTGCACGTCTCGGGCATCACGGAGAGGGACGAAACCTGCGCGCAGTTGGCGAGGATGTTGCGGTGGGTCAGTACCACCCCCTTGGGCTCCCCCGAGCTGCCGCTGGTGAACAACAGGCCGGCCTCCTCCCGGTCCCCCTCGCGGGGAAGACCGAGCAGACTCGCGCACCACTGATTGGGCAGCAACAGCGCAGCGAGCATCCACGGCGCCATCGCGCGCTTGCCGCCGGCGGCCTCGATCTCGGACTTGAGGTCCAGCGTGCGCTCGGGCCACGGGAAGTTCGGCACCTTTTCCCTCATGATGGTGGCCGAAAGGACGGTGCTCACACCGCCGATCCTCATGCTCGCCTCCAACGCGGCGCGACCGGCCGTGAAGTTGAGGTTCACCGGCACCTTGCCCGCGGCGACGACCGCCAGATTCGCGATGAAGCCACCTATGCCCGGAGGGAGCACGATGCCGACCCGGCGCTCGGGAATAGTGGTCCGGATCCGGCGGCTCAGCACGGCGGCCGCCGCATAGAGTTGTCCGCAGGTTAGCACCCGGCGCTCGGCCGTGCGATCGACGACCGCGATCCGTCGCGGATGGCGGGTGAGCATACGCACGCACTCGCGTCCAAGGTGCCGCCGCAAGGCGGGTCGCTCGTGGAAGGCGCGCTCACCGAGATCCAGCAATTCCCGACGGGCCCACCCGACGGTGGCCGCGGCCGCCGGGACCGGCCGGCCGAAGGCGATGAACACCGGCGTGGGCAGGAGGCGCGGCGACTTCCAAAGGTACTTGTTTCCCGCGAACGAGAACACGGAACCCCACACCCCGTCGATGGAGGCGGCCAGCACCGGCGCTCCGGCCTGGCGTGCGATGACCTCGAAGCCGCGTTGCAGCTGCATCAGCTGGCCGGTGCGGGAAATGTGCCCCTCGGGGCAAAGACAAACCACTTCTCCGGCCTGCAGCGCCGCGGCGGCGGCCCGCAGTCCTTCCCGGGGCTGCTGGGCGGAAATCCCGATGCAACCCGAGATCTCAAAACACCAATTGAGGAACGGGGTGCGCCGCAGGCCGTGGTAGGCGACGAAGCGGATCGGGCGCGGGCAGGCGAGCTGCAAGACCACCACGTCGATGTACGAGATGTGGTTGCAGAGGAGAAGGACACCGCCCTCGCGGGGGAAGTGCTCCAGCCCGCTGGCTCGAACCCGGTAAAGTAACCGGGCGATCAGACTGGCGATGACTTCGAGGTAGTACGGCAGCTGGGAGCGCCGCCGCGGAAACGGGAGGGGCATGAACTACGCAGAGCCTTTCCAGCCCCTTCGCAACCGTTCAAAGCTTTTCTTGGCCCACCCCGGCGGGAGGGGCACCGGAGCGCAGGTCCGTCGCCAGCGCCGCGAATCCGGGGAACTCATGCTCCAACCGCCGGGTATCAGACCGGTGCCGCTCCACCTCCGCCAGCGCCCGATCGATTTCAAGGGCGAGGCTCGGCCGGTCGGTGCCGTAGACGCGCAGCTTCAACTCGGCCCGCGAGTACGGAGGTCGCCCCGCCCCTTCTCCCTCCAGCCACGCCGCCTCGGTGACCTGCTCGTCCCTACCGCAAAGGTACCAGGCTTCGATCGCAGGCACCGCCACCCCGACGGCCCGCACCACGCGTTCCCGGCCGTGAATGGCGGGAAACCGCCGGGTGGTCTGGCGGTGGACCGCGCGCAACCGGCACATCCGGCAGTGCGGATGAAAATAGCCGGGGCGATCGTGCTCCGCCGTGTGCACCACCGAGTCATCAGCGTCGACCACCACCACCAGCGCATCGGCGTCGGTGTTGAAGTGCAGATGGCGCAGCACGGCGGGCATCACCTGAGCGACGTTCGGCCAGCCCCGGGCCCGGTAGCCGGGACCCACGAAATCCAGCGGCCGCCGCAGCACGGCCGCGACGAGCACCCGGAGCGCCGCCTCATCCGCGGGCGACTCGCTCAGGAGAGCGACCTTCATCGCTCCTCGGGAATGCCCCCCAGGATACCGCTGAACCACATGTCGCCGAGCGACCCTTCCCGCAACAACTCAGGCAGGTCGGGACGATCCGAAAGCCGCTCGAAGCGCGCCGCCCGGCCCGCTTTCTGCGAAATGATCACCTCTTCCGGATGATCCCGGAAGAGATCGATGAAGTAAGGCGAATGGGAGGTGGTCAGGACTTGCACCGGCTCACGGCCATCGATCGGGTAGGCCAGCCGGTAAAGCAGGTCCCTCACCTCGCGGAGCATCCGCGGATGAATGCCGCGATCGATCTCCTCGATGCAGAGCAGTCTGGGCGGTCGCGGATCAAACGCCAGAGCCAGCAGACCGAGGAGGTAAAGGGTACCCTGGGACAGTTCCGGTGCCGGCAACACCGCGCCCTCGACCAGCTCGAGTGACAATTCGACCTGCCCTTCCGGCCGGTCCTCAATCCGGAGCGCCCGAAATTCGGGCATCAATCGCAGCGCCTCCGCCACCAGCGCCGCGAACGCCGCCGGGTGCTCCGCACGAAAATGGGACAACACCGCGGCGAGGTTGCCGCCATCCCGCGCCAGCTCCGCGCCGTCGTCGCGCCGTCCCGGACCGGCCAGCGCGTCATGGTCGAGCACGTAGCCGCGCAGAGTCGCGAGCCGGAGCCGCAGGTTATCCCACCCCTCCGCCCTCGCCGGCTCCAAGCGCAGGGTGTCGCAAACGGCGTCGGACTCACACCCGAGCTTCACCCGCATTTTCTCGAAGGGTGCGTCGAAGCCGAACTCGATCTCCGGTCCCGCCATCGCGCGGGCAAAGGGCACCTCGCTCACCGGCAAGGCCGCCAATGTGCGCAGACGCAGAATGGCCTCCATCAGGCTGGTCTTGCCGCTGCCGTTCGGACCGACGACCAGATTGAAGGGCGCGAGCAATACGCTGGTGTCCCGAAGGGCCCGGAACCGGTGGAAGGCGATGGACGCGATCACGCCCCGAACATGGTCCGCGCCGGCGCCAAGGCAACGCCGCGCGTCATTTCGGCGCGCCAATGATGCGCTGCAGGAACTCCCCGGCCTTCTCCGTCACGCCCGTCTTGCCCGCCGCCAGCCCGGCGAGGCGCTCCGTCAAATCCGTGCAGTCCGGTCGCGCCGGTGTGCCCTCGATTCGCAGCGGCAGGCGGCAGGCCGCGTAGCCAAGGTCGTCGACGACCGGATCCAGCAGCCCGAGGTAGCGCAATAGATCGCCCTGCCTTCCTCGCGCGCGCAGGGAGAGCTCAACCGCGAGGGAATCGTCGAGCACGCCCGCTTCGCGCCGGCCCAGGAGTGTGCCGGATCCGGCGAGCCGCAGTTCCGGAGCGATGAGGGTGAACTCGCGGAGCGCCATGTTGCGCGCGGCATCCCGGCTGATCACGAGACTGAGCTGGTCGAAGGGAATCGTGGCCAAGCCGGCGGCGAACTCGGCCACCGCCTGCGCGCGGCCGGCGACGGCCGGCGGTTCCTTTCTCCCGGTCAAACCGCCCAGCGCGCTTCCCGCGGCGGCGATCATTCCGGCCACCCTCCCGCCGCCGGTCGCGACCGCGCCGGCTTTCACCGGCAGACCCCGGAAAATTCCTCCGCGGCTGCTGACCAGGACCTCACCCGTGACCGCGGCCGACAGCCCGCCGAGGTCGGCCGCACGCCCGCGCAGCCGACTGCTGACGATGAAACTGCCCTCAAGCGTCGCGGGCCTTCCACCCGAAGCCACGCGAAACCACGGCCCGGGATCGAACTCGCGCACTTCCACCTGCACCTCCGCCGCGTACGGATCGGGTCGCCCAGCCTCGAAAGCGAGCGCCCCCGAAACGGTCGCGCGGCCGCGCTCCCCGAGGGAGCCCCGCAGCCCCTCCATCCGTACCTTGCCGGCATCCAACTCCAGTTTGCCCTTTACGTCGCGCGCCCGCAGCGCGTCACCCCGCAGCACTTCGGCGACATCAATCTCCACCCTACCCTCCCAATCCGACCACGGCGGGCCCTTCGGCGCTGAGACTGTGACCGGGGCCGCCATGGCCGGCGCGGCCTGGGACCGCGGCGCACTGAGCAACAGGGCCAGCGCCTCACCGTCCGTCACGTGCACGACGCCACCGGTCAGGCGCGCGTCGATGCGTCCGCCGGGCGAACCCGCCCGCGGCACAAATTCCCCCGTGAGTTTCAAATCGGAGACCCGGTCATCCTTCGTTAACCGCAAAGGGGCGGAGACGGAGATGCGGCCCGCCCCATCGATCCCCGCGCGCAGGTCCACCGCCAACGCCGGCAACTCCGCCGCCGCGGGACCGCCGCGCAGGCGCTCGGTTCGACAATCCAATTGGATACTCCGCTCGCTCCCCCATGTCGCCGCAAGCTTGGCGGAAAGCTCTCCCGCCGCGATCGTGAGGCGACCCTCCGCCCACGGCTGCCGCGCCACCGTGGCGAGATCGAGCCACAGGTTTCCCCCGGCTTTGATCGGCTGATCCGGCCCCGCCAGCCGGCCGAGGCGCAGATCACTCCTCGCCAAGTCCTGCCCGAGCGCGCGTACCACCAGGGTTTCGATCCGGGCCTGCCAGCCGTCGGACCGAAGCGTGGCCGAACCCGCCAACGCGAGCTCTCCTCCGTTCATGATGCGATGCCCCGCTCGCGTCACCGCCAGCGCGCCGCCCGACACCGCGCGGACCGTGCGCAGCGAGAGACCGCCATCCGCGACATCCGCCGCGATCTCGCCCGTCCAATCGCCGCCTTCGAGCGCCACTCCGGCAAGCCACGGCGCTAACCACGCGGTCGGCATCCCTTCGATCCGGATTCGCCCTAACTCGCCGTTCGCCCTCGCGGGGAACCATTCCTGGCGCGCGGCATTCACAGTGAAAGGCTGGTTCACGTCGACCCCCAGCACCGGACGCTTGCCCTCCAATCGGGCCGAGAACCTCTCGACCGAAATCACTCCCGAGCTCCAGCCTGCGTCGAAATCCGCGTGCAGCGTCAAGTCACCGAGCGCCTTCAGCTCGGGCCGCAAAACCTCGAGAGCCCGGAGCCCCAGGTTGATTTTACCCGCCGCCCGCGGCGCGGCCGCGGCCGGGTCGATCTCCAGCACCCCCTCGCCGCGCGCCGTGAATCCGGGCAGCACAAAACCCAGCGCGAGCGGAGCGAGGTCGGACGACGAAAGGTCGAGCCTCCAGTTCCCGCGCAGGCGATCATCACCGGGACGCAACTCTCCCGCCAACTCGAGGACCGCGTGACGCGGCGTGGCCAGCGCTAGCCGGTAGCCTTCGCTTGCGCGGTCGCGAAAGACACGGACTTCGGTGGAGATCGACGCGCCGCCGGGAAACGCGTCACCCCGCGCGTTCGAATCGAGCTTGAGCAAAACCTCGGAAAACGACCTCGGACCCGACATCCGGGCCCGCAACACGCCCGCGGTCGCGAAAGTGCCGATCCGCGGATCACCGCTGTCCCAGCCAAGCGCCACCTCAAGCTTGCCTTCCAGTCCGTCCGCGAACCCACCGCCCCGCGCGGAAAAAGTCACGGGCGCCGGCCGACCGGGCAACGCCAGCCCTCCAGCAACGTCGACTCCGTCGAGCGACAGATTCACTGGCAACTCCACCCTCCGCAGCAGCCCCGAGAGGACCGCCGCGGGCGGGGCGGCGTCTCCGGGCGCCGCGGGAGTTGCCGCTATCACGGCCGGAACCACGGCGCGCTCCCGCGCTGTGATCGCGAGGTCCCGCGCCCGCACGGCACGGATCGTCGCCGCACGATCCCACAGCAGGTCCGGCAAGCTGAAATCCAGCTCCACTTTCGGTGCCGCCACGTCGGCCGAAGGACCCGCCCATTTCAGACCCTCGAGCCGCAGACTCCCCCATCGAAGGCCGACCCGATCCACGGCAACGCCCCACTCCGGATGGCTCGCAAGTACCCGCCGGGCTAGCGCGGTTTGCACGGCAGGTAGTGATACCAAGGCGACCGTGGCGACGACGGCGGCGGCCAGCCCGGTTAGGAAGAAAAGCAGGCGGCGGGGCGGACGCATGACGGGTGGAGTCGACATCGGCACGGCGGCCTTGTTTCCGGAAAGTACACCTGACCTCCGCCTAGCGGCAAGCACCCCGAGAACTCTTGCCCCGCCAGCGGCGAGTCGGCCGACTCGGGTCACCGTATGAAAAAGCTGCTGTTTACCCTGGTCCTTGCCGGCCTCGTCCTGACCGCGGCCGACGCGGCCGAGCCGCTCTCGCTGAGGGTGATGACTTTTAACATCCACCACGGAGAGGGGATCGACGGGCGCCTCGATCTGGAAAGGATCGCGCGCGTGATTACCGAGGCCCGGGCGGATCTGGTCGGTCTGCAGGAGGTGGACCGCGGCGTCGAGCGCACCGGGCGACGCGACCTTCCGGCGGAACTCGCGCGATTGACGGGCCTTGCGGTCCGGTTCGAGAGCAACCTGCCGCATCAGGGCGGAGAGTATGGCAATGCCGTCCTGTCACGTTTCCCGGTGAAGGCATCGCGGAACACGAGATTTCGCGCACCGCGGCCCGGCGAACAACGCGGCTTCCAGGAAATCGCGGTGGAGGTCGGCGGGCGTGAACTGCTGTTCATCAACACGCACCTGGATTTTCGGCCCGGCGACGAGGAGCGGCTGGCCAGCGTGGATGAGTTGCGCCTCGCGGTGAGCGCGGCTGGATCAAAACCGGTGATCGTGGCCGGGGACTTCAACGCCATCCCGGGCAGCGCACCCATGCTACGCATGGCGGAGTTCCTGCGGGATGCCTGGCCGGTGGTCGGGAACGGACCTGGGTTCACCATCCCCGTGCGGAAGCCCACCCGGCGCATCGATTACATCTGGCACACCCCTGGGGCGTTGACCCCGGTGAGCGCCCTCGTGATTTCCACGGAAGCTTCGGACCACTTGCCGGTCGTGGTGGAGTTCAGGCTCAACTGAAAATCCGGTGCCGCCGCCCCGTAACCGGATCGCCGTCAAGTACGCGCCCGGAGGGCAAAGCACAAAAGAGCGGGAATCGCGGAAGCACCGCTGCCCCAAATCATTCCTTCCAAAACCCGCTTGGCGGAACGGGTGATCCGGCCGGTCACCCCTGGCGACGTCGCTCCGCCTCCGCGAGGCGTGTGATGTAGGCGGTGAAGTCGGGATCCTCCCCCTGAAGCAGCCCCGGCAGCGCATCGCGAAACTCGGAACGACGCACCCACTCCCGCATGTAATCCTCCCAGGACTGCCACAGCCGGCGGGCCTGTTTTCCCATCCTCTCCTCGTAGACCAGCAGGTAGGCGCGTTCGAAGAGCGACACCAGGATGCCGAAGATCGCCAGCCGCCGCTCCTTCTGATCCTCGGTCAACTCGTGCGGCACACCCTCAAACCGCAGAAGGTGCAGGTCGGAGTTATCCAGCACGAGCTTCAGGAATTCCCGGTACTCGTCCGATAATCGCTGGAAAATTTCCTCCTCTTCGCTCTGCCGCTCGCGCCGCTGCTCGAAGATGAAGACCGCGATGGCGAACGGCAGCCCGACCACCGTGACCACATAGCTCAAAACCTCCCACGTCTCGCGCATTTCCATGCGGCGAAACTGGCCAACCCCGATCCTGAACGCGAGCCGCCAGCTGACCTGCTCCGGACCGCTCCCCGGCGAAAGAGACGAGATACGGCACGCACGCCCCCGGGCCACGAACCCGTTGACACCAGCGCGGCGCGGACGCGACATTCGCCCGGTGAGCAAGACGCAGGACCACGAAAAATTCCGGAGCTTCCTCGCCCGGAAGGGCCTGCGCGCGACCAACCAGCGCCTCGCCATCCTCGACGCGGCGCTCGCGCAGCCCGATCACTTCACCGCCGAGCAACTGCTCGGCTACGCGCGCTCGATCGACGATTCCGTCGCTCGCGCCACCGTATACCGCACGCTGCCGATCATGACCGAGAGCGCTCTCCTCCGTGAGGTGGACATCGGCGCCGGCGAAAAATACTACCGCGCGAATCGGGCCGGGCAGGACTCACAGGTCGCCCAGGTGGTCTGCCTCGATTGTGACCGCATCTTCGAGATCGGGGCACCCTTCATGTCGTGGTACGGCAACTCCGTTTCATCCAAGCTCGGTCTGACACCCGTCAGCCAGCGCCTCCAGGTGAGCGCTCGATGCTACGCGTTGCGCGACACCGGTGCCTGCCCGCGGCGGCCCGACTCCCGCTCCTCCCATGCCCAAGTCAAAGGACCGCAGCGTCGAGTTTGAAGTCGGCTTCTTCGAGTCCGTCCTGCGCCGCAGCCCCCGCTACACGCGGGTGATTGAGATCCTTGGCGGACTTTACACCGAGCAGGGCCGGATCGCCGATGGACTGCGGATGGATCGCCGACTGGTGCGTCTTCAGCCGTCGAACGCCACGGCCCACTACAACCTCGCCTGCAGCCTCGCGCTCTCGCGCCGTCGGACCGACGCGTTGCGCGTCCTGCGTCGGGCGGTGCAACTCGGCTACCGTGACATCGAGTGGATGCTGCAGGACCCCGATCTCGAGGAACTGAAGGAGCACAAAGGCTTCCAGGCGCTGATCTCGGAGATTGATCCCCAGAGCTGAGCCCAGCTCACCCGGCGCTCAGCCCACCTGCTGGCCGTAAGCAGTCGCGTCGAGGAGATCGCCACCGGCTGCCGCGTCCGCCGGCTTCAGGCGAATCATCCAACCTTCGCCAAAGGGCGCGCGATTGACGGTCTCAGGTGCACCATCGAGCGCGGCGTTTGCCGCGAGAACCGTGCCGGCGACCGGAGCATAGAGGTCGCTCGCGGCCTTGACCGACTCGACGACGCCGAAGGCCTCGCCCGCGCGGAAGGAGGCGCCGACCTTCGGCAGCTGCACGAAGGTGATGTCGCCGAGGGAGTTTTGGGCGTAGTCGGTGATGCCCACGGTGACGGTGCCGTCGCTCTCGCGGCGGAGCCACTCGTGCGTCTTGGCGTAGCGAAGGTCGGCGGGGATGTTG
>CAXRGI010000031.1:0-7122 GCA_964229935.1 Opitutales bacterium | reverse complement strand
CCGCTGCCGGCCTGCGGCGAGCTGGCCTCCCTCATGGGCGCGGAGACGGTCAGCCACCTCGGCCCGATCATCCCCTCCACCCGTTGGCCGGAGGTGCACGCCGTGGCGCGGTCCCTCGAGCCCAAGACCTCGCGGGCCTGATCCGGAGACACCGGCCCGACGCCAAAAACCGGCGATCGCGACCGGACGGTCCGACGAGAATCCGGCCGCCCCGACCGGCGCTCCCTTGAGGAGAAGCGGGATAGCCATTCATTTCTGCGTAACCTTGCGCGGTTCCGCCGCGTGTAACCTGCACCAACCCGATGAAAACCTCCCTAGCTTCGCTTCGCCTCCTCACCGCGTCGCTGGCGCCGCTTCGCGGCCTGCTCGCGATCCTTCTACTGGTCTCATGGCCAGCCTTCGCCCAGGGCACCGGCGCCATCTCCGGCGTCGTTCTCGACGGCTCGGGCAAGTACCTCGAGGGCGCCGAGGTCTCGATCGTCGGCACGGCACTCACCGCCGTCACGGAGCGCGAGGGCGTCTTCCGTCTCGCGGGCGTCGCGCCCGGCGCGCAGACCGTACGCGTGGCCTATCCGGGAATGGCCGCCGCCTCCCAGGCCGTGAGCATCACCGCCGGCCAGACCGCCACCGTGCGCGTCCAGCTGAAGTCAGACACCATCGTGCTCGAGGCCTTCACCGTGAGCACCTCCAAGGAGGGCATGGCGCAGGCCATCGCGCTGCAGAAGGCGTCGTTCAACCAGAAGCTCGTCGCGGCCGCCGATCAGTTCGGCGACATCAGCGAGGGCAACGTCGGCGAGTACCTGAAGTTCCTCCCCGGCATCGGCATCGACTACACGGCCAACGACGCGCGCGCGGTCAGCCTGCGCGGCATGAACCCGATCTTCACCAACGTGACGGTCGACGGCGGACGCATGGCCTCGGGCAGCTCCTCGGGCGACAGCCGCCGCTTTGAGCTCGAGCAGGTCGCGATCAACAACGTCGAGACCATCGAGGTCTTCAAAACGATGACGCCCGACATGTCGGCCGACAACACCGGCGGGCAGGTGAATCTCGTCACCAAGAGCGCCTTCGACCGCGAGGGGAAGACCTCGTTCAGCTACAACGTCTCCCTGACCGCGAACGCGGAGAACTTCACGCTCGACCGCCGCGGAGCCTTCAAGGAAGGCCCGCAGCTGCTCATCCGCCCGAGCGCTGATCTGAACTATTCCCACCGGCTCACACCCAATGTCGGCGTCAATGTGAGCTACCGGCTCTCCGAGATCACACACGACTACCCGCGCGCGGGGTACTCCTGGAACTTCACCGCCAACGGCGCGTCGGCCGCCAATCCGTACCTTGCGTCCCTGCAGATGTACGACGAACAGAAGATCACCCGCCGCGAGTCGCTCTCGACCAAGGTCGACTACCGGCCCGCCCCGCGGACCAAGCTCTCGTTCACGGGCCAGTGGAACTGGTACGACCTCACGTTCAACGGCCGCTCCATCACGTTCAACTCCGGCACCCCGGTCGCCGGGTTCACGCAGAACCGCGTCGTGAGCACCGCCGGCACGGGCAACGTCACGACCGACGTTTCCCAGCGCAACAAGTACGGCCCGACCTACGTGCTCGGGGCGCAGTTCACGCAGGAGCTCGGCGCGGGCAAACTCTGGGGTGGTTACAGCTGGTCCCAGGCCGAGAACAAGTACCGCGACACCACCCGCGGCTACCTCACCAGCATCGGGCTCAACCTCCTGCGCCCCACCGGCAGCAACACGATCGTCACGATGGACAACATCCTGGGGGGAATCCTGCCGGCGATCAGCGTGACCCAGAACGGCGCCACGCCCGCCTACCGCGACCTCGCGAGCTACAGCGTCGCCGCCAACTCATGGCGCTCCCGCCCGTTCACCTCCCGCGAGCTGAAGCAGGGTTTCAACCTCGACTACCGACACAGCTTCCGCGGCGGCTTCCCCTTCTTTGTGCAGACCGGCCTCCGCCGCGACGACCTCGGCCGCAAGATCAACCGCTTCGGCGTCGCCCATGCGCACCCAGCTCTGTCCGGCAACGAGCTGCGCGCGTACCGGGATGACGACTACAGCGGGCAGGACATCGGCTTCGGTTTCGGCGCTGTCGAGTGGCTCAGCCCCTACAAGACGTTCCGCGCGTTCCCGAACCCGTCGTCCACCCTCACCGAATGGGTCGTGCGCAACATCGAGGAGGTCAACGACGCCGCCTACCTCCGCGTCGACCTGCCGCTCACCAAGGAGCTCACGGTCGTCACCGGCGCGCGCTACGAGAAAAAGACCCTCGACGCCGGCGCGCAGGACCTGCGCGTCGTCCGTCAGCGCTTCACCACGGCCGGCCTCGAGTACGACGGCTGGTACCCCTCCCTGAACCTCAAGTACACGCCGCGCAACGATGTCGTCGTGCGCGCCGGCGTGAGCCGCACCATCGGTCATCCGGAGTTCGGCGACATCATCCCCACCGTCACCGACTTCGACTCCGCCTCCGCGACCAGCACCGGCTCGATCAGCGTCCCCAACCCCGCGATCCAGCCCTACAAGGTGCTCAATCTCGACCTCACCGGCGAATGGTACCTGCCCAACTCGGGTGTCGTCTCCGTCTCGGTGTTCCAGAAGAACGTCGATGGCTTCATCACCCGCGGAGCTGTCGGCCTGCTCAGCACGCTGGCCAACGGACCGGAGCTCGCCGCCGAGTACGGCATCAATCCGGCCGACGCCAGCCGCTATAACGTGACCCTCGCAAGCAACGGCCTCGGCAGCACGGTGAAGGGCTTCGAGTTCAGCTACGCGCAGGGCCTCGCGTTCCTGCCGCGCCCGTTCAACACCATGAACGCGCAGTTCAACTTCACGCACGTGAGCGTCGGCGGCGACAACTTCACCACCAAGCTCGCCCAGCTGCAGGCCGCCACGACCCGCTCCGCCAACCTGATCCTCGGCTGGCGCCTCGGCCGCTTCAACCTGCTCGGAACCGTCAGCCACACCGGCGACGTCGAGACCGGCTTCGGCGCCACCGCCACCGCACCCTCCACCTTCACCGAGGCCATCACGAAGGCCGACTTCACCGTGAACTACACGCTGAACTCGAAGGCCACGCTGTACGTCCAGGTGCGCAACCTCACCGGCGAGGGCCGTCGTGAGTTCCAAACTCCCAGCGACCCGACGCTCTTCAAGGCGCTCCGCGTCCCGAGCCGGATCTCGGAGTTCGGCGACCCGATCTTCTACTTCGGCGTCCGCGGCCGGTTCTAAGGCTCGCTTCGCTCAACGGCCCGGCCGTCCGGCGGACGGGCCGGGCCAAACCACAGCGTAGCCGCCTCGCTCTTTGTCTTACCGAAGAATCCGCGGCCGCCGCCGCGGCTACACCGCAAGCCTTTAGGGCCGAGAATCGGCCAGGAGCTTCGGCAGGAAATTCTCGCTCCGGACGCGGCCGCCGGATCCTGGCTACGGGGGACCTTACCACGGCAAGCGTCTGAGGCTTCCGCGTTTTCCACGCCTTCCGTGGACAGCCTCTTTTCGAAGATTCTTTCATTCCGCGCCTCGATCCCTCTCGTGCCCTTGGTGTGTTTCGTGGTGGCGTCCTGATTCGTGTTTCTTCGTGTCCATCCGTGGTTGCCCCTTCGCGAAGCGGTTCGGAGAAACTTTTCGACCCCCACGCTAGCCATCCCGAAAGACGTTTCGGTTCCGGTAGCGCCGCACTGGGTTTTCCGGGGCCCACCGGTTGGCGTGCCGGGATTCCTTTCTCGAATTGCGGTTTGCCGCGTCCGTGGTGTCCGCAAACCCTCCGGCTGCCCCGCCGACCGATGTCCTCCTCGCCGCATGTTCCCGCCGACGCTCTGCCACCGCTACCGGACGATCCCCGCCCGGGCCGGTACCGTCATTACAAGGGGATGGAATACCTGGTGACCGGCGTCGCACGGCACTCGGAGACGCTCGAGCCGCTGGTCGTTTACCAGGCCCTGTACGGCGAGCGCGGGCTTTGGGTGCGTCCCGCCGCCATGTTCACCGAGCTGGTCGAGGTCGCCGGCCGGCGCGGGCCGCGCTTCACGCGGATCGGCGACGCCTGAAGCCATGCGGGTTCTCCTCGCATTCGACAAATTCAAGGACGCTCTCGGCGCGCCCGAAGCCTGCGCCGCGGCCGCACGCGCGCTGGCGGCAAGCCGTCCCGATTGGACCGTCGATTCCTGCCCGCTCGCCGATGGCGGCGAAGGGTTCGGCGCTATCCTGACTGCCGCCGTCAGCGGAGAGACCCTGCCGGCCACGGTCACCGGCCCCCGGGGAAATCCGGCCGCCGCTCGCGTGGGCTTGGTCGCTTATGACCGCATCCCGGAGCCCGCACGCGCGCTGCTTAGATTACCAGACGTCGGGTGCGGAACTCGTGTCGCGGTGATCGAGATGGCGAGCGCATCCGGGCTCGCTCTTCTCCCACCCGGTGAACGCGACCTCTGGCATACCACCACCACCGGCACCGGGGAACTCATGCGCCTCGCTGTCGAGCAGGGCGCCGCCGCGATCGTTCTCGGGATCGGCGGCAGCGCGACGAACGACCTTGGCCTAGGTGCGCTCGAGGCCCTCGGCTTGGAGTTTCTCGCGGCGGACGGCCGCCGCGTTTCGCCACCGGTTCCCGCCCGCTGGTCCGAAGTCGTCCGCATCGGCGGCAAACTCACCCCGGTCCTACCGCCAATCCGCATCGCCTGCGACGTCACCAACCCGCTGCTCGGTCCACGCGGCGCCGCCGCGACGTACGGTCCGCAAAAAGGCCTGCGTCCAGCCGACCTTGCGCGCCTCGACCATGAGGCCGCGCGCCTGGCCCTGCTGCTGTGCGGATACTTCCGCCGACCCGACGAACTGATGGAGGTCCCGGGCTCGGGCGCGGCCGGAGGCATCTCATTCGGACTGATGGCAGCGGCCGACGCCGAACTGCTGCCGGGATTCGATCTCGTCTCCGCCTGGCTCGACCTCGAGGCGCGGCTCGAGCGCGCCGACGTCGTTATCACCGGCGAGGGTCGATTCGACGACAGTTCGCTCCAGGGCAAGGGCCCCGGCGCGGTCGCCGCCCGCGCTCTAAAACTCGGTAAGACCGTCCACGTCTTCGCCGGCCGGGCGACCGCCGCGCAACCTCCCGCCGGGCTCACGCTCCATTCCATTACTCCAGCGGAGTTACCGCTGGAACAAGCCCTCCCCCGCGCCGCCGAATTCCTCGACCGCTCGGTGCGCCAAGCCTTCGCCTGAGATTTCGGGGGTATTACGGCAGGACAGTACGAACCCGAGAGACAGAGAAAGGCCCACGGAAACCGCGGAAGCCAGGCCGCCGCGCTCTACCCGAAATGCGTGTTTTTTCGGCACGCTCACCCTCGGTCACGCCATATTCGTATTCAGCGGCGCCATCTGAGAAATCTGCGGTTCAATTTCGCCGCCGCCGGAACAGCCTCCCTCCTTCGCTGAGCCTACGGAGGACAAGTCGGCCGTCGGGCTAACCTTATAATCCGAGGCAGACCGCCTCGGCTACATCGGCACTCCCTCATCCGTGTCCATTCGTGGCCATCCGTGATCGCCCCCGCGCGGAGCTGTTCGGAAGCGATCCTACATGACACTTCGGTTGCGAAAGAGCCGTGCTGGGGCTTCGTGCGGATTCCTCGCTCACAAATCACTAGGAGTTCTTCCGTGTTTTCCGTGCGTTCCGTGGGAAAAAGCCGCGGCTTCGTCCGCGATTTTCCTAGCGCTCCGCACGTCGTAATTCCGCGGCACGCTCAAGCTGCACCAACGCCTCCGCCCTGCGGCCGAGCGCGTTGAGCACCTGCCCGAACTGCTCTCGAAGCGCGGCGTCACCGGGATTCAACCGCACTGCGGTTTCGTAGGCCGCAACGGCGGCAGCCGGACGGCCCGCATTCACGCGGGCGATGGCCAACCGCGTGTGCACGTCGGCGTTCTCCGGGGAGAGCTTCACCGCCGCCTCGAATTGCGTCACGGCGTCGTCCCAACGCTCGATCGAGCCGAGGGCATTGCCCAGGTTAACCCGGGCGGCGAGTAGCCGGGGCGCCAGGCGCACAGCCTGGGCGAAGGCCACCACGGCTTCCCGCGGTCGCCCGGAGCCGGCGAGCGCTGAACCGAGATTGTTGCGCGCGTCGGCCGACTCGGGCGCGAGTTCCGCCGCCCGGGCGAAATGCTCCACCGCGTCCCCCGCGCGGCCGGCCGCGACGAAGGCTCGGCCAGCCACGGTGCGCGATCCGACGTCTTGCGGCCGCAACTCGACAGCTCGGACGACGAGCGGCAGCCCCTCCTCGGGACGCCCGGAGAGCACGAGTGAAAATCCCAACCCGGCCAACGCATCGGGAAAATCGGGCTTCAGCCGGAGAGCCTCGCGATGCCGCGCGACCGCCTCCTCGAGCCTCCCCTGCGTGCGGAGCGCGTTTCCCAGATTATTGAGGGCGGCGACCCCGCGCGGATCGCGGCGAAGTGAAGCCTCGAAATGCGAGATCGCATCGTTGGAGCGGCCTGCTTCGGCGAGTTCCACCCCCAGACTGTTGTGGGCGGCGGCATGCTCAGGATCGGCCGCAAGGGCCCGGCGAAAGGTGGCTTCGGCGTCCTCGCGCCGGCCGAGTAACCGCTGCGCCGTGCCGAGGTTGTTGAGGATGGAGGCGCGACCCGGGGCGAAAGCGGCGGCACGCTCCAACGCCACGAGCGCCTCCGCCGGGCGGCCAAGCTCCAGTAATGCCCCCCCGAGATCATTGTACGCATCGAAGTCGTCGGGCTTGATGCGCGTGACGTGCGAGAAGGTGGCCACAGCCTCCTCCAGACGACCTTGTTTCACGTAGGTGTCGCCAAGGTTGAGCCAAGCCATGATGGCGCCGGAGTTGTCGGCCAAGGTCGCACGCCAGAGCTTCTCGTTGTCGAGATACTCCCGGGCCTCGCGTGCCGTCAGAAGCCCGAGCACGCCCAGCAGCAGCACCGCGCCGCCGCGTCGAACCACGCCGATCACCGGCCGTGCGGCCCAAGACAGTCCCGCGCCCGCGAGCGCCAGCGGGCCCATGCTGGCAAGGTACTGAAAATGATCCCCGACGAAGGAGTACCGGAAGAAGTAGACGTTGAAGAACCCCAGCACCGGAAACAGCAGCGCGACGAAGTA
>CAXRGI010000030.1:0-3521 GCA_964229935.1 Opitutales bacterium | reverse complement strand
CAGCGTCATGCCGTAGAAGTCCGTCTCCTGGAACGCCATCTTGCCGATGTACTTCGAGTACACCTGGCCGGTGATCGCCACCATCGGGACGGAGTCCATGAAGGCGTCGGCGATCGCGGAAACGAGATTCGTCGCGCCCGGTCCGCTCGTCGCCATGCACACGCCCACCTTGCCGGTGGCGCGGGCGTAGCCCTCGGCCGCGAACGAGCCGCCTTGCTCGTGGCGCGGCAGGATCACCCGGATCTTGTCCGTGCGCGCCAGCGATTGGTGCAGTTCCTGCGAGGCGCCGCCCGGGTAGGCGAAGACGACGTCGACGCCCTCGCGGATCAGGCACTCGACGACACAGTCGGAGCCCTTCATCTCGCGGCCGATGTCGGCCTTGGGAAACGCGGCGGGGGAGGTGGCTTTCTTCTTCATGGCAGGGAGATCCTTGGGACCAGTTGGAGAGGAAAAACGGCCGGCCACGGCAGAGGCAAGCCCCGCCTTCGACCCGGTCACAGGGCGGGGTGGGGAGCACCCGGCGGGCGCGTCGGACTCTTCGCCCTCTTTCGCCGCAGGGCGACCGTTGCCGCCGGCGGCCGGTCTTACGGGCCGGGGCTCTTGACTAGGGCAGGGATCGAACGTGCCATCCCGGGTCCGCGTTCCGCCGGGATCGCCTTTCCGGGCCCTTCCGTCCGACCGCGCCTCGCTTCCCCGCCCCCCCCCCCGAATCCGGTTCGTTTCCACCCCGGTTAACCTTCCTCCGCCATGAGCCTTTTCCCGTCACTGCTTTCTCGCTGCGCCGCCGCTGTTCTGCTGCTTGCCCCGCTGCGGGCCGCTGACGACGTGCTGCCGCGTCTCACGCATAACAACCCCGGGGCGCTCGCCGACCTCGGCGTCGGCCTCTGGGCCTGGCCGCTCCCGCTCGATTACAACCGCGACGGACTCATGGACCTTGTGGTGGTTTGCACGGACAAGCCCTACAACGGCACGTGGTTTTTCGAGAACAGCGGCGCCGTTGATCCCCAGCTGCGTCTGCCAATCTTCAAGCCCGCGGTGCTCGTCGGGAAATCCGCCCCCTCGGCCGGTATTTCCTACGTCACCGGCGAACCGGTCATCACGGCCACCGCCTCGGTGAAGCAGGGGGAGACCTACCGGTTCCGCGGCAACGTTTTCCCGGACTTTCGCCAGTCGCAGTTCGGCTCTCCGGTGAACCTCGGCGCGCCGGAGAAGATCCACGCCGAGCCCGGCAACATCCGCCAGAACCAGTGGAAGCTGGTCGACTACGACGGCGACGGTGCGGTCGACCTCACGCTCGGGATCGACTTCTGGGGCGACTACGGTTGGGACGCCGCCTTCAACGCCCGGGGCGAATGGACCCGCGGGCCCCTGCACGGTTACGTCTACCTGATGCGCAACACCGGCACGACGGCGAAGCCCGTCTACGCCGCGCCCGAGAAGGTGATGGCGGGCGGCCGCCCCGTGGACCCGTTCGGCATGCCCTCGCCGATGTGGGGCGACTTCGACGGCGACGGCGACCTCGACCTGCTGTGCGGCGAGTTTCGCGACGGGTTCACCTATTACCAAAATACCGGCACCCGCACGAAGCCGGTGTACGCCGCGGGCCGCGTCCTCGCCGGCGGGGGTGTGCCGGTCCGCATGGAGCTCTGCATGATCACGCCCACCGCGGTTGATTTCGACGGTGACGGTGACCTTGACCTGGTGTGCGGCGACGAGGACGGCCGGGTCGCCTTCATCGAGCACACGGGAGCGGTGGCCGACGGAATGCCGCAATTCCTTCCGCCGCGCTACTTCCGGCAATACGCCGCTGATGTGAAGTTCGGCGCGCTGGCGACGCCCTATGCCGTGGATTGGGACGGCGACGGCGATGAAGACCTGATCAGCGGCAACACCGCGGGCTACATCGGGTTCATCGAGAATCTCGGCGGCTCGCCGGTCCGCTGGGCTCCCCCGGTTTATCTCACCGCTGGTGGCGCGCTCATCCGCGAGCAGGCCGGCCCCAACGGTTCCATCCAGGGTCCCGCCGAGGCGAAGTGGGGTTACTCCATCCTCAGTGTGGCCGACTGGGACGGCGACGGGTTGCCCGACATCATGACCAACGGCATCTGGGGAAAGATCGTCTGGTACCGCAATATTGGCACCCGCACCGCGCCTCGGCTCGCCGCCGCGCAACCGGTCGAGGTCGCGCCCGGCGCCGTCTCACCGAAGCCCGCTTGGAATTGGTGGAACCCGCGCGGCCGCGAGTTCGTCACCCAATGGCGCACCACGCCGCAGATGATCGACTGGAACGGCGACGGCCTGATGGACCTCGTGATGTCCGACCACGAGGGCTACCTCGCGCTCTTCGAGCGCAAGCGGGCGCCGGATGGCTCCCTGACGCTTTCCGCCGCGCAGCGCGTTTTCTGGAGCGAGGGCGTGAGCGTGTTCAACAGCAACGGCCTGCCGCAAAACAAGGAGTCCGGTCTCCTCCGCATCAACGACGGCGTCAACGGCCGCAGCGGCCGGCGCACGTTCTGCATCGCCGATTGGGACGGTGACGGCCGCCCCGACCTCATGATGAACAGCGCGCCCAACGTTAACTTTCTGCGCGGCCTCGGCCGTGACGACCAGGGTCGCTGGCGTTTCCGCGACGAGGGTCCGGTGAGCAGGCATGTGCTCGCCGGCCACGCCACGAAGCCCACCGCGGTCAACCGCGGCGCGGGTGCCCCGCCCGATCTGCTGATCGGCGCGGAGGACGGGTTCTTTTACGAAGTGAAGAACCCCCGCGTGCGCCGCTGACCGACTTTAATTTCAACCCCGGATCACTTTACCCCCATGTCATCCACTCCCAGTGCCGCGCGCTACGCCTGGTACGTCATCGCGCTGCTGTTCCCGGTCGCGCTCCTCAACTATCTCGACCGCCAGATGCTCGCCACCATGAAGGCCTCGATGGTCGGCGACATCCCGTCGATCGCGAACAAGGCCGACTGGGGCTTCGTCCTCGGCTGCTTCAAGTGGACTTACGCCGCGCTCAGCCCGTTCGGCGGCTACATCGCCGACCGCTTCAGCAAACGGTACGTGATCGCGGGCAGCCTCTTCGTGTGGTCCGCCGTCACGTGGTGGACGGGCCACGTCACGACGTTCAACGAGCTGGTCGCGGCGCGGGCCCTGATGGGCATCAGCGAGGCGTTCTACATCCCCTGCGCGCTCGCGCTCATCTCGGAGTACCACCTCGGGCCCACGCGCTCCCGCGCGGTGGGGGTGCACCAGACCGGCATCTACATCGGCCAGATCCTCGGCGGTTTCGCGGGGTACGTGGCCGACTCGCCCGACCACGGCTGGCGCTGGGCGTTCTCCACCTGCGGCATGATCGGCGTGATCTACGCGCTGCCGCTGCTCGCCGCGTTGCGTGAACCTCCTCGCGAGGTTGCCTCGACGGCCGATACCCCGCGCGAGCCGGCCTCCGCCGTCTTCCGCGGCCTGCTGGGCAATCGGAATTTCATCCTGCTGGTCCTTTACTTCACGCTGCCGGCGATCGCGGG
>CAXRGI010000029.1:0-14224 GCA_964229935.1 Opitutales bacterium | reverse complement strand
CGGCAATTACGCGCTGACGGCGCGCGCGACCGACAACCTCGGGAACGTCACCGAGTCGGCGGTCGTGGCGGTGACCGTCGGCGCCTCGGCCGCGCCGACGGTTACTGTGACCAATCCGGCCAACGGCAGCGCCTTCGTGGTTGGCACGGCCCTGACGCTCACCGCGGATGCGGCGGACATCGATGGCACCGTGGCCTCCGTGCAGTTCCTCTTGAACGGACTGCCCTTGGGCGTAGCCGACGCGGCGGCGCCCTACACCGCTCCTTGGACGCCAGCGGCGGCCGGGGTTTACACGATCACCGCCCAGTCGACCGACAATAACGGCAACGTTGGAATCAGTACGGCGATCACGGTCACGATCGGAGCCAATGCCGCCCCCACCGTGGCCCTAACGAGTCCGGCCTCAGGCGCTTACGCGCTCGGCAATACCGTGCTGGTCGCGGCGGCGGCCAACGACGCCGATGGCAAAGTGGCCTCCGTGCAGTTCTTCGCGAACGGCCTGGCGATCGGTTCCGCGACGGCGGCTCCGTACACTGTAGCCTGGCGTCCGTCCCTGGCCGGCAATTACGCGATCACCGCGCAGGCGACCGACGACGCCGGCAACGTCACCACGACGGCGACGGTGAACATAGCCGTCTCCGGGGTCGCCGCGCCCTCGGTCACGATCACCAACCCGGGAGCGTCGGCTGTCTTCGTCGCGGGCACGCCCGTGGCCTTTACTGCCGCGCCCTCCGGCGGCAACGGACCGATCGCGCAGGTCCAGTTCTTCGTGAACGGCGCTAGCCTCGGCGCCGCCGACATCGCGGCGCCTTACGCGGCGACGTGGACACCGCTCGCTTCTGGAACCTACAGCCTGCTCGCGGTCGCGACGGACAGCGCGGGGCTCTCGTCCTCGACCGCGGCGACGATCAACGTGCGCGTGGACGGCAATCGGCCGCCGACCGTCGCTTTGTCGAGCCCTGCGGCGGGCACGAGCGTGAACAGCGGCGCCACGGTGAACCTCACGGCGGTGGCGGCGGATCCCGACGGCACGGTCGCCTCGGTGACGTACCTGGCGAATGGCAATGTGGTGGGCACGGCCGCGGCCGCGCCCTTCGCGGTGGCGTGGGTACCCGGCGCCGCCGGTTCCTACGCGGTGACCGCGCAGGCGACGGACAACTCGGGTAACGTGACTGCCTCGGCGCCGGTCACGGTGACGGTGAACGCGAACCGCGCCCCGACGGTAGCGGTGACCGCCCCGGGCACCGGCACGGTGGTGCGAGCGGGCACCGCGACCAATCTCACGTCCACGGCGGCCGACGCCGACGGCACGATCGCCAGCGTGCAGTTCTTCGCCAACGGCATCGCGGGGGGAGCGGCCGACACCACGGCGCCTTACGCCGCGGCCTGGACGCCGGCGGCGGAGGGGGTTTACCGGATCACGGCGCTGGCGGTAGATAACTCCGGTGTGAGCACGCTTTCGGCCGAGACCTACGTGCTGGCGGTGGCGCCCGGCCTGAAAGGTGGCGATACGATTTACACCGGCAGCTACGCGGGCGGCGGTGAGAGCGGACGTTTCGCGGTGATTTCCGCGCGCGGCACCCACGCCACGCTGATCGCGTTTTCCTCGGCCGCACCCGCGCGGGTCTACTTCCATTCGGGTGTGCCGGTTGATTCCGCGGGTGGCATCGTCCTAGCCGATGCGGCGGGCCGATTGCAGGTGAACGGCGCGCTTTCCGACACCGGTGCCACGGGCACGCTGGATGCCGGACGCCTCACCTTCATCGGTGCGGTGACGTTGGGCGGGACGCCGCCCGTGCCGGCCGGGCTTTATTCGGGTGGTATCAGCGGTCGTCCCGACAGCGTCCTGGCGGTGATCGCCGGAGCCGACGGCGCGGTGACCGCGTACATCGCTGATGGTACTTTCCGCGACGCCGGTGCCTCGACGATCGACGCCCGCGGTGCGTTCACCGTCGTCACCCAGGCCGGCACGCGCCTGGTGGCGCGGATTGATCCCGCGACGGGATTCCTCTCGGGCACGCTGACGGGTGGACCGGGCGGTGCGGTTTCCGGGGCGTTGACCTCCGGCGCGGCGTTCAGCGACGGGGCGTTGCGCAACCTTTCGACGCGCGGCCAGGTTGGCACGGGGGCGAATGTGCTCATCGCCGGTTTCGTGGTGGCGGGCGACACGCCCAAGCGGGTGCTGGTGCGGGCGGTCGGCCCGTCGCTCGCGGCGTTCGGGGTCACGGGAGTGCTGGCTGATCCCCAGCTCCAGATTTTCGGCGGCGGGACCCTCGTGTTGGAGAATGACAATTGGGGTGGCACGGCGGCGCTGGTGACCGCGGCCGGTCAGGTCGGGGCGTTCCCCCTCGACGTTGCCTCGCGGGACGCCGCCGTGGTGGCGACGTTGCCGCCGGGTGCGTACACGGCTCAGGTCTCGGGCGCGGGTGGCGGGACCGGAGTGGCTTTGGTTGAGCTCTATGATGTCGATGCGGCGCAACCGTTCACCCCCCAGAAGCTGGTGAACGTCGCGACGCGCGGCGTGGTGGGTGCTGGCCAGGCGCAGCTGATCGCGGGCTTTGTGGTCAGCGGGAACACCGCGAAGAAGGTGCTGGTTCGCGCGGTGGGCCCGACCCTCGGTCGTGCGCCCTTCAATGTCGCCGGCACGCTGGCCGACCCGCAGCTGCGGCTGGTGCGTGGCGCGGACGTGGTGGTGCGCGAAAATGATAACTGGGAGAGCGGCAACGACGCGGCGCTGGTCGCCGAGGCCGCCTCGCGCGTGGGCGCCTTCCCGCTCGCCGCGGGAGGTCGGGACGCCGCATTGCTCCTCAGCCTTCCGCCCGGCACATACAGCGCGCAGGTGACGGGAGCCGGCACTTCGACGGGCATCGCGCTCGTCGAGGTCTACGAGGTTCCCTGACGCTTGCCGCCGCCAATTGCTGGCGGCTTTTCCAGCGGGAAAATCGCGGGAATGGGTGGTCATTTCCGTTTCCGCGCATAGCCTCTTCGTCCCGATGTGCAGCCTCCGTCCTGAATCCGCCGCCGTCCGTCCCCACGCGTTCACCGCGGTCTTTTCCCTGCTGGAGCCGTCCTTCGGCGGGTTGGATCGTCTGCTGCGGGAACAGTTGGCGGAGTTTGAGCCGGAGATCCGGCCGATGGTGGAGTATTGCGTCGATACCTCGGGCAAACGCATCCGGCCGGCGCTGGTCTTCCTCAGTGGAGGAGCCGGCGGTGCGGGCGCCTCGCGGGACCTGCTGCGGGCGGCCGCCGTGGTGGAGCTCGTCCACCTGGCGAGCCTCGTGCACGATGACATCATGGACGAGGCGGACCTTCGACGGAATCGCCCGACGGCGATGCGCGAGTACGGACCGGAGGCGGCGGTGCTGCTGGGTGACGCTTTGTTCGCGCACGCGCTGCATCTGGCGGCGCAGTTCCCCACGACGGCGGTCTGCTCCGCGGTTTCCGAGGCGATCCGCCGCGTGTGCGCGGGGGAGATCGTGCAGACCCTGCGGCGCGGGTCCCTGGCGGTGACGCGCGCTGATTACCACCGGATCGTCGACCTGAAGACGGCGGAGCTCTTCCGCGTCTCGTGCCACCTCGGCGCGAGCCTCGCGGGGCGTGCGGAGGGGTATGTTTCCGCGGCCGCTCTCTTCGGGCGCCACCTCGGCATCGCGTATCAGATTTACGACGACCTGGTGGATTTCTTCGGCGAGGAAGGCCGGATCGGCAAGACCCTCGGCACGGACCTCGCGAGCGGAAAGCTCACCTTGCCGCTGATCGTGCTGATGGAGCGGTTGCCGGCCGAAGCGGCGCGCGAACTCGCGGGGGAAATCACCGGCGGCGGGGCGCGTCTCGAGCTGAGGCTGCGCCAGATGGCGGAGCTCGACGTTTTTAGCGCGGTGACCGCCGAAATCGAGGCGGAGCTGGCGAAAGCTGATGCCGCGCTGCGGCCGTGGAGCGCGGAGCCGGGGGTCGCGCGTCTGGCGGAGTTGGGCGACGTGCTGCGAGCGCAAGTGGCCGGGCTGCGCCGCGGCGCGGCGGCCTGAGCCCGGTTACGGCTGATCCGGTTTTTCCATTTGCGCCGCGCCGGAGCGTGGCGTTCGTTTCCGCTGTGACCGATGCCGCGAAAGTGATGGGCAAGGCGCTGGTGGCGACCCCTGAGCGCCTCCAGGAAGCCGACGCTGATGTTGCCATCGTGAAGCGGGTGCACGCGGGCGACGTGGCGGCGTTCGACCAGTTGATCCTGCGGTATCGCGAGCGGGTCTTCGGGATCATCTACAACCTTTGCTCCAACCGGGAGGATGCGGCGGACCTAGCGCAGGACACCTTCATCAAGGCGTTCCAGTCGATTCACCGCTTCCAGGGCCAATCCTCGTTCTTCACGTGGCTCTACCGGATCGCGGTGAACTCCACCTTCACCCATCTCCGGAAAGCCCGGTTAAGGTCGTTTTTCAGCCTGGAGAGGGTGGATTCCGACGAGCCGGTGGCGAAGGAAATCATTGATGCACTGACAGATACGTCAGGAGCAGACCGGGAGTCCTACGTCCGGGAACTTCAGGAAAAATTGAACGATGCGATGCAAAAGCTGTCTATCAAGCATCGCACTGTGGTGACTTTGTTCGAAATCGAGGGCCTCAGCCATCAGGAGATCGCCGACATCATGGGCTGCTCCTTGGGAACGGTGCGGTCTCGTCTTCACTACGCGAAACAACTCCTGCAGGCGGAGTTGCAGCCCTATATCCGCCGATGAATCGCGAAGGGAAACGCCCGGTCTCCGTGGAGGACCTGCTGCGGTTGAAGCGCGCGGAGCGCCCGGCCGAGTCGTTCTGGGCTGATTTTGACCGCCAGCTTCGCGCCAAGCAGCTAGCCGCGCTGGTGGAAAAGCGTCCGTGGTGGCACGCCTTCACGGTCGGCTCATGGGCCGTCGCGTTCCGGCGTCATCCGCTTCCGCTCGGTGCCGGCGTGGCTTTGGTCGCCGGGTTTTTTGTGATGCGCGAGGCGCCCCTTGTCCCGAACCCGGCCGGTCCGGTCTCGGTTGCCGCGATCGCGCCCATCGCTCCTGCGGCGGACTTGGCTCCGACGGTGGAGTTTGCTCCCGCGCCGCGAGGGGTGAATCCGCCTTCCGCCGCGGGCTTTGTTTCAGTGGTGGCGCCCGTGTCCGTGGAGGAAATCGCCACCGAGGCTGCGGCGCCGGTCTCCGCGCTGGAATCCGCCCAGGCGACTTTCGTCGCGGCGGAGGTGGAGTCGGCCAAACCGCTCTTCGGCGCGAGCGTTCCGCTTTCCCTTGAGGCGCAGTCCTCGCTCCTGCTGGCCTCCGCCGAACCGCTCGCGTCCAGTCCGCTCCTGGGTGGTTCGACGCGCTTCGAGGCGCGGGCTCCGGCCTCCCGCGCGGCGGTCGAGCCGCTGCGCCAGATCACGCCCCCGGCCGATCGCCGCGGATCACGGATCCTCACCGCGATGGTTTCGATGGCTTCGGTGGAGAACGCGATGCGCACGACCGAGCGCGCGGCCAACCGCATTTCCGAGGAGCAGCTTTACGACCAGATCCGCCGCGTGGGTGCCGTGGGCGCCGCGGTGAACGTAAAGTTCTGATCCCGGCTTTCGCGGGCTCGCCTCCGGGCGTCCACCGGGCTGAATCCGCGGCCATGGGTTTGCACCGTGTCTCCCTCTCCGTGGCGACCCGCGGCGCGGGTTTGCTGGAAATCACCGAGCGCGTCGCCGCCGAGGTGGCGCGCAGCGGAGTGCGCGACGGGCTGGTGAGCGTATTCTGCCGCCACACGAGCTGCTCGCTGGTGATCATGGAAAACGCCGATCCGTCGGCGCGCCGCGACCTGGAGCGCTGGCTCGATCGGCTCGTGCCGGCGGCCGATCCTCACTTCACGCACACGGCGGAGGGCCCGGATGACATGCCGTCGCACATCAAGATGGCCCTCACGCGCACGAGCGAGACGGTGCCGCTGGGCGACGGACGCCTGCTGCTGGGCACCTGGCAGGGGATCTTCCTGTGGGAGCACCGAAGGGCGCCGCACACCCGCGAGGTCATCGTGACCGTGGTGGGGGCCTGAAATCCCGCGGAGCGGCCGTTTCAGAACCGGCCGCGCAGACCGAGGGTCCAGACCGCGCCGTAGTAGAAGTTGATCCGGAGCAGCCCGGGCTCGTTCACGTAGCCGCGGTTAGGCGAGTTGAGGATGTTACGTCCGCTCAGGGTGAGCTCGTAGCTGCGGCCGATTTTCCAGCCGCCGCTGACGTCGAACATGATCCGCTCGTACTGCCACTGCGTCTGCGTGGTCGAGATGGCGCTGATGCGCGCGGCGGACCAGGTGGAGCGCAGCTGGAAGTTGAAGCGGTGGTTGCTGAAGCGGACGCCCCCGTTGGCGGCCTTGGGCACCACGCCCGCGAGCGGGATGCCGGTCACCACGCGCGTGAGGGACCCGAAGACGCTGAAGCCGCGGGCCCAGCGAGGCAGGAACACGAGCTGCTGGCTGTACTCGAGCTCCAGCCCCTTCATCTTCTGGATGCCGGTGAGGTTGGTGGGCTGGAGGAAGGTGTAGCCGACGTATTCCGGCTCGTCGGCGAGCCCGGCCTGCTCGGCCGAGATTTCCGTGTTGGCGGTGCCCATATTCTCCACGTTGAGCCGGTAGGCGGAGAAGCTGAGGGTGCCGGCCGGCTCGATGTAGTACTGAAGGCTCGCGAAATACTTGTCGGAGGTCTCCGGCTTCAGGTCCGGGTTGGGCAGGCGAACCGTGAGGGCGGTCTCGTTGACGGTGAGGGCACCGGCGAGGTTGTTGTAATCGGGGCGGCCGATCGACTGGCTGGCGGCGACCTGCGCGACGAGGTTGCGGGTGAAGGAGTACTTCGCGGCACCGCTGAGGAAGGTGTTGCCGTAGCCGCCGTAACGGTTGCGGCGCTCGAAATTGCGGTACTGGTAGGTGACGTAGGGGATCGTGTTCGCGGTGTAACCGGCGGCGCGGACCTGGGCGTTCGGAATGATGTCAAAGAGGCGGCCGACGGTGCGCGTGCGCTCCTGGCGTATCCCCGCGTTGAGCCGCAACTGGTTCCAGCGGGTGTTGAACTCCACGTAGCCGGCATCGACCTGCTCCTTCACCGCGCGCGGTGACGTGTAGAGGGTGGTGAAGTTGCCGACGGTGTTCTCGACAAACTGGCCGGGCGAGCGCCGGTAGAGATCGTACATCCCGGTGGTGTTGGGGATCGGGATGCCCAGGCTGGCGACGTTGTCGCCCTGCTGGGGGTCGTACACGGGTTTCGTGTGCGTGATCATCAGGGTGTCGGGGCTGAGCTGGTTCCCCGAGGGACCCGCGTAGGTCCAGGTGAGCGAGCCGGTCTTCCAGAGGTCGTAGACGGTGAGGCGGCTCTTCAGGCCGGTCTGGATGGTGAGGGGCAGACCGACATCGAAGGTGCGGGTGGCGTCGAGGTAGCCCTGCCAGACCTGGCTGCGGCCGTTTCGTTCAGCCGTGCCGATGTTGTTCGGATTGGCGTCGTCGCGGTTGTAGCTGCGGATGTCGTTCCACGGCCGTCCGGAGGTCTGGCGTAGCTGCCAGTCGGTGGAGGTGGAGCTGCTGCGTGTGGCGGCCCAGCCCATGCGGGTGACGCGGTTGTTGCTGCTGGCCCAGTAGCCTGAGCGGCGGTCCTCGTAATGGGTGGTGCTGCGGGAGTAGCCGCCGCCGAGGGTCAGCCGGAGGTCGGTGCCGCGATACTCGAGCTTGGGCGTGTACGTGATCGTGTCGTTCCACTTGTGGCTGTGGCCGATGATCGTCTCGAGGCGGGTGTTGACGTTAGCGGTGGGGACGGCGATCAGCGAAGTGAGGGTGGAGGAAGGGTCGATCTGCGCGGTGTTGGCGCGGAAGATGACCTGGCGGGCGTTGATCTCGTCGTTGAAGTGGGAGCCCTGGGTGCGCAGCGAGGCGACGAGTCCGGGCCGGATCTTGTAGTCGAGATTGAGCCCGATCGCGGCCCGCGTGGTGATCTTGGGGTTGTCGCGGAAGGTGAGGTTGTTGATCACGGGTCCGCGTCCCGGCGCGGCGCTGTCGATCGTCTGCGTGAGCCCGACCTGCTCGTTGAACAGGCTGTTGTGCGAGAGGCTGAGCTGGATGCCAAAGCGCTGCTCGAACGAGTCGGCGTAGGTGAAGACGAATCCCGGCCGGATTTTCCGGTGCTCGCCGTCGCCGGGGCCGGGGGTGCGTTTCGTGGTGAGCTCGTACTCGCTGGCGGTGAGCGTGACGGTCGAGGTCACTTCGCGGCCCTTGCGCTCGAAGGCGTTCTTGCTGCGCATGTTCATGGTGCCGGCGGGGGCGTCGGCGTCCATGCTGGCGGTGAGCGTCTTGTTGATCTCGATCGCCTCGATGCTGTTGATCGAGGACTGCTCGAACTCGAATTGGCGCGTGGAGCCGCCGAATGTGGCGGACGCCGCGCTGGCCATCCGCATGCCGTCGACACTGACGGCGGCGTACTTGGGGTCGAGCCCGCCGAGCCGGATGGCGCGCGCGTCGGCGTCGACGTAGTCGATGACCACGCCCGGCAGGTACTTCACGAATTCGCCGACGTTGCCGCCGGTGACGTCGCCGAAGTTGTCGGAGGCGACCACGCTCTTCATGTTCAGGGCGGCTCGCTGTTCCATGATGGCCTTGGCGTTGCCCTCGCGCTCGTTGGACACGACGAAGCTTTCAAGACGGACGACCTCGCCCCCGGCGCCGCGGGCGGCGGGACCGAACGTGGCGCCCTTGAGCTCGAAGTCGCGGACGGCGGTCGCGCCGGGGGCGACGGTGACGCGGGCGGTGGCGCGGTCGTAGCCCGTGTAGGTCACGGCGAGCGCGGCCTCGCCCGCAGGGACGTTGGGCAGCAGGTAAGAGCCATCATCGCCGGAGAAGGCGACGATGTTGGTGCCCTCCACGACGACCTCGGCGTTGCGCACGAACTCACCGGTCGCGGGATTGAAGATGCGGCCGGTGATGCGGCCCGGGCCGGAGTTCTGCGCGGCGGCCGGGTTAATCATCTGCAGCGCGAGCAGGACAAGCGCGGCGAGCCGGGGACGGAGCAGGTTTTTCATGGTCTCAGGGGGGTGAAGAAAAGGGTGCGGCGGCTTTTCAACCCCGGCCGGCCGGCACCATGCCGGTCCAGACGTAGGCCTGCAGCATGACGAGCACGCCGACGAGAACGGCGAGCGCGATGCTGTGCCAGAAGACGGCGCGCAGAACGGTGCCGGCGGAGGGACTGTCGGGGTGGCCGCCGGTCGCGACGCTGGCGACGACGATGCTCTGGGCGTCGATCATCTTGCCCATGACGCCGCCGGAGCTGTTGGAGGCGCACATCAGGACGGGGGAGAAACCCAGTTGCTCGGCCGTGACCTTTTGAAGGTTGCCGAAGAGCACGTTGGAGGACGTATCGCTGCCGGTGAGGGCGACGCCGAGCCAGCCGATCAGCGGCGAGAAGAAGGGGAAGAGCCAGCCGGTGCCGGCCATGGCGAGGCCCATCGTGGTGTCGGTGCCGCTGTAGCGGGTGGTGAACCCCAGGGCCATCATCACCGAGATGGTGAGAAGCGAGACGCGGACGCGCAGGAGGGTCTGCCCGTAGATGACAAAGGCGCGCCGGACGCCGACCCCGAGGACGGCGACGGAGGCGATCGCGGCGAGTAGGAGCGCGGTGCCGGTAGCCGAGAGCAAGTTGAGGCTGAACACCGCTTTTTCCGGGGTGGGCGCGGGGGCGACCGGAGGGACCTTGAGCACGGCGTTGTGCAGCGCGGGCACCGGGAGCTGCGGCGCGAACCAGCCGTTGAGGGCGGACTTCACGGCCGGCAGGCCCCAGAGGAAGACGAAGACGGAGAGCAGGATCCACGGCACCCAAGCTTTCCATTTCGGGCCGGTGGCGGGCGCGGCGACGGTGGTGCGGGCGGCGGGGTTGGACTGTTCCTCGGCCGGGCGCCAGAAGCGCATCAAGGCCACGACCGCGAGCATCGACGCGGCGCCGGCGATGATGTCGACCAGCCAAGGACCGTGGAAGTTGCTCACGAGGTACTGGACGAGACCGAAGCTGCCGCCGGCGACGAGGCAGGCCGGCCACACCGCGAGCATGCCCCGCCAGCCGGCCTGGGCGGCCACGAGCCAGAACGGCACCAGCAGGGAGAAGAACGGCAGCTGGCGGCCGACCATCGCGCTGAGGTCGAGGAGGTCGAGCCCGGTCAGCGGCGCGAGGGTGACCAGCGGGGTGCCGAGCGAGCCGAAGGCGACCGGGGCGGTGTTGCCGATCAGCGCGAGTTTCGCGGCCTCGAGCGGGCGGAAGCCGAGCCCGATCATGAGCGCGCCGGAGATCGCGCCCGGCGCGCCGAAGCCGGCGGCGCCCTCGATGAAGGCGCCGAACGAGAAGGCGATCAGCAGCGCCTGGATGCGGCGGTCGCCCGAGACGCCCGCAATCTGGTCCTGCAATACCCGGAACTGCCCGGTTTCGACCGAGAGCTGGTAGATGAAAATTGCGTTGAGGATCAGCCAGCCGATGGGCAGCAGGCCGAAGGCGGCGCCGTAGCCGGCGGCGGCGAGCGCCAGCGGGGCGGGCATGCCGTAGGCGAAGATCGCGGTGGCGAGCGCGAGGAGGAGGGCCGCGATCGCGGCGAGGTGCGCGCGGACGTGCCAGAAGGCGAGTAGCCCGAGCAGCGCGACCACCGGAATGGCGGCCACAAGGGTGGAGACGGCGAGGCCACCGAGCGGGGCGTAGTTTTGGGACCAGGTCATGGGGGTAAAAGGGGCGGCCGGTTTTCGGCCGGGGGTGGGGCGCCGCCGACCGCGGCTGGCGGTTCAAAACCAGCGCTTCTTCCGGAGGTAGATCACCATCAAGATCGTCGTTACCAGCGTGAGCGCCATCGCCCACGGGTAGCCGTGCTTCAGCTCGGGCATCGCCTCGAAGTTCATACCGAACCACGTGCCGACCACCATCACGGGAATGGTGACGGCCGTGATCGCGGTGAGGAACTTGATGCCCTCATTGGCCTCGAACGCGGCCTTGTTGAGGTAGATGTCGAAAGCCATGAGCAGGCGCTCGTGGTAGCCGGCGGCGGTGTCCTCGAGCCGCGCCAGGTTGTCGCGCAGATCGCGAAAATACGGGAGCAGCTTCGGGCGGATCATCTTGCTGTCGCCGCGCGCCAGCCGCTCGATCACATCGCGCTGGGGCCGCACGATCGTGCGCAGGTGGGTGAAGTCGCCGCGCACGTGCAGCATCTCGTTCACCAGCGTCTTGTGCACCGACTCCTTGGCGAGCACGTGCTCCTCCAGGTCCTCGAGCTCCGCGCGCAGCTCCTCGATCACCGGGGCGTAATTGTCGACCAGCAGGTCGATGAGCGTGTGGGCGATCCGGTCGGGGCCGCGGGGGCCCACGCCGACGCTCTTCCCGATGCGTTCCATCAGCGTCGTCACCGAGCGCAGCGGGGCGGTGTGGAACGTCACGAGGAAGTCCTTGCCGAGGAACAGATCGAGCTCGGTGGTGTTGAATTTCTCGGTGCGCGTGAAGTCGACGGCGTGCGTGACGATGAAGAGGTAGTCCTCGTAATCCTCCACCTTCGGCAGCGAGTTCGGTTGCACGCAGTCCTCGATCGCGAGCGGGTGAAACTCGAAGACGCCCTCGAGAATCGCCTTGATCTCGTCCGGCGTCGGGTTGTCGAGATCCACCCAGAGCAGCAGCCCCTTGTCGGCCCGGACCAGCCTCAGGGCCTCGATCTCAAGATCCTGACCGACCAGCCGGCCATCGCTGAAGATGAAGGAGCGGATCATGCGCGCGGAGCGTGGCGCGCGACCCGCCAAGTTGGAAGGTGAAAGGTTCGCGGGCGTGCCGCGCGGGGCCGGTTCCGGGGCTACAGCCCGAGCCGCGCCTCGGCGTCGGCGATGGCCGCGATGAACGCCTCGGGGGTGGGGGCGTGGAGGAAGCGGGCGCGGTCCGCCGGATCCTTCAGGATCTTGCAGAGGGCGCTCACCACCGCGAGGTAATCGCCGGGCTTAGACTTAGGGGTGCCGAGCACGAAGAACAGCCGTACGATCTCGCCCTGGTCGTCGAAATTGATCCCGGAATCGCTGCGGCCGACGGCCACGACGATGCGCTTGACGTGCTCGGTGCGGGCGTGCGGCAGCGCGATGCCGTTGCCGAGCGAGGTGGTGTCGAGCCGGTCGCGGGCGAGCAGCTCCTCGTAGAACCCGGCGTAGTCGGCCACCTCGGGGTGGTGTTCCAGCTGGCGGGCGATCTCGTTCAGCGCGGCGGTCCGCCGGGTGCTCTGCACGTGCAGGTTGATGCGCGCTGGGTCGAGGAGCGAGGTGATGCGGCCGGCCATTCGGTAAAGAAGGAATTCCGAACCGCCGCCGTGGAAAGCAGAAAACTCCCGCGCGGCCGTCCACGGCGTGAAACGCGTTGCGGCGCGGCCGGCGCGGCGGAGACTGGCGGCATGATCACGGGAATGTTCCGCGGGTGTTTGCTGGTGGCGGCCGCGACCCTCGCGGCGGGGGCGGCCGAGGCGGGTTTCTCCCGCGGCCTTACGCCGGAGGATTTTCGGGCGGCGGGTCTATGCAAACTCACCGCGGAGGAGCTGGCGCGACTCGACGCGCTCGTGGGCGCGTACCGGCCGGGGCGGCCTCTGACGGCGGACCCGGCGGCGAGCGAACCCCGGCCGCGGGCGACGCGTGGGGAAACGGCCCCGGCCGGGAGCGAGGCGCGCGTGGTGGTCGCGCCGGGCACGAAGATCGAGTTCTCCGCGGTGGAGAGCCGTTTGACGGGCACCTTCACCGGCTGGGAGCCACGCGGGGTTTTCGCGCTCGAAAACGGCCAGCGCTGGCGCGAGGCGAACGGCTCGACGTACGTGAGTCCGCCGCTTTCCGCGCCCAAGGTGCGCATCACGCCAGGGGCTTTCGGCGCCTTCTGGCTGGAAATCGAAGGGGTCCGGGTGCGCGTGAAGGTCGTACGGGTGGATACCGGACGCTGACGCGTTGAGCTCCCGCGGGCGGCTGCCCGGCGCGGGAGCGCGGTTCGCTCAAGCCTCGGCGGCGGGGGCTTCCGCGGCCTGCTGCTCGTCGGTCTCCACGATCCGGGCGATGCTGAGCAGCTTGTCGCCGGGCTCGAGGGTGACGAGGCGAACGCCCTTGGCGCCGCGGTTGGTCTCGCGGATGTCCTTCACCGGGCAGCGGATGCTCTGGCCCTTGGCGGTGAGCAGCATGACCTCGTCCTCGTCGCGCACGCTGAGCGCGCCGGCGAGGCGGATGGAGCCGTCCTCGGGGAGATCGATGGCCCACACGCCGCTGCCGCCGCGGTTGATGAGACGGTAGTCCTCGAAACGCGTGCGCACGCCCTGGCCGGCCTCGCTTGCGACGAGGAATTTGGCGTTGTGGTCCACCACCTCGATGACGTCGAGGTAGTCGCTCTCGAGCTTGAAGCGCATGCCGGTGACACCGCCGGTGGCGCGACCGGTGGCGCGGAAGAGCTCCTCCCCGGATTCGGAGTCGCGTTCGCGGAACCGCACGGCGAGGCCCTGGTTCGAGACCAGGATGAGCTCGTCGCTGCCGGTGGTGAGCACGGTGCCGATGACCTTGTCACCGTCGCCGAGGTTGATGCCGATGAGGCCGCCCTCGCGGGTGGCGTTGGCGTAGTCGGAGAGGGCGCTCTTTTTGATCACCCCCGACTTCGTGGCCATGACGAGGAAGCGGTCGTCGACGAAGTCCTTGATGCACATCATGGCGGCGATCTTCTCGCCGTCGCCGAGGCGCAGGAACGAGGAGACCGACTTGCCCTTCGAGGCGCGGGTACCCTCGGGTACATCGTAGCACTTCTTCGCGTGGCACTGGCCGGTGCTGGAGAAGAACAGGATGTAGTCGTGGGTGCTGGCGGTGAAGAGATGCTCGACGAAGTCCTCGTCGTACGTCTCGGCGCCGATCACGCCCTTGCCGCCGCGGCGCTGGGAGCGGTAGTCGGCGACGGGGGTGCGCTTGATGAAGCCGAGGTGGGAGACGGTGATGACGCAGCCCTCGTTCGGGATGACGTCCTCCATGCGGAAGTCGCCGAGGGCGCCGATGATCTCGGTGCGGCGCGGGGAGAGGTACTTGGCGCGTAGCTCCAGCAGCTCGGACTTCACGAGGGCATTCAGCTTCTCGGCGGACTCGAGGCTCGCGCGGATGTTCGCCTGTCGCTGGTCGAGCAACTTGGTGATCGGCCCGAGGGCGAACTGCCACAAGAGCACGACAATGAGGCTGAAGGCCATGAGGTGACC
>CAXRGI010000028.1:0-12962 GCA_964229935.1 Opitutales bacterium | reverse complement strand
CGCTCGCGGAGGCGATGAACGCCACCTCGGCCTCGCTGCCGCACGGCGAGAGCGAGTTCGAGCGCTTCGGCGTGGCGGCGGCGGCAGCCATCCGCGTCCGCCCGCCGCGCGTCGCCGCCTCGCCGGTCGCGTTGGAGTGCGTGCTCGACCGCGTGGTGACGGTGGGAGAGGGGCCTTTGGCGGGGACCATCGTGCTCGGTCGCATCCTTCACGCGCAGATCGACGACTCCGTGCTTGGCGCCGACGGACGGCCCGATCCCGCCAAGCTCGACCTGGTCGGCCGTCTCGGTGGCGAGGGCTACGTGCGGACGCGTGAGCGGTTCGATCTGCGCCGGCCGGAGTGATCGTCGGGCGAGCACGCGCTTGCGTAGGCGCGGAGGGCGTGTGTTGCTCGATGCACCCCTTCACCCCATGCAACTCGTTCCCCGTCGTTCGTTCCTCCGCACCGGCGCCCTCGCCGCCGGCTCCCTCGCGCTCCTGGGCGGCACCCGCTCCGCGGCGCGCGTCATCGGCGCCAACAACCGGCTGCGCATCGCCGTCGCCGGTCTCAACGGCCGCGGCAAGAGCCACATTTCCGGCTGGCTCGAGCAGCCGAACGTCGAGATCGCCTACCTGATCGACCCCGATCAGAAGGTCCTCGACCGTTCGCTGAAGGCGCTGGCCGAGAAGACGGGCGGCAAGCACGCCACCAAGGGAGTGCGCGATGTGCGCAAGGCGCTGGAGGATCCCACGCTCGACGCCATCTCCATCGCGGCGCCCAATCACTGGCACTCGCTGATGACCATCTGGGCCGCGCAGGCCGGCAAGCACGTGTACGTGGAAAAGCCGATGAGCCACGACGTGGTCGAGGGGCGGGTGGTGGTGGCCGCGCAGCGCAAGTACGGCGTCGTGATCCAGCACGGCACGCAACGCCGGAGCGACCCGAAGCTCGCGGGACTGCATGCGGCGATCCAGGCCGGCAAGTTCGGGCGGCTGAAGGTTTCCTACGGCTACTGCTGCAAGCCTCGCGACACGATCGGCTTCAAGCCGGCCGGCGCGGCGCCCGACGGTCTTGATTGGAACCTGTGGCGCGGTCCGGCGAAGACCGATTTTCACGCGAACCTCGTGCACTACAACTGGCACTGGTTCTGGGCGACCGGCAACGGCGACATGAACAACCAGGGCACGCACCAGCTCGACGTGGCGCGCTGGGCGCTCGACACCAAGCTCACCAATCCCGTGCGCGTGATGGCGCTGGGCGGCCGGTTCAAGTGGAACGACCAGGGCGAGACGCCCAACACGATGTTCGCCATCGCCGAATATCCGAACGGCCAGCAGGTCTTCTTCAACGTCCGCAACGTGAACCACCCGGGCTACGTGCATCAGGTGAAGAACGAGTACTACTTCGACGACGGCGGAAAGATCATCGACGGCACGTACTTCGCGAAGGGCAGTGCCAAGGGGGAGAAACTCAATCTTCCCCCGGGCAATGTCACCCCGGGCGGAAACTGGACCTCTTTCATCACGGCGTGCCGCGCGGGCAAGCCCGAGATGGCCAATGGCAATGCCGAGGAGGCGCATTACGCGAGCGTACTCGGACACCTCATGAACAATTCCTACCGGCTCGGAAAAAAGGTCCCCTTCAACGCGAAGGCGGGACGCTTCGGCGACAACACCGCGGCCGCGGAGCACTTCCTCAAGCTGCACGAGATGATGCGCGACGGCGCCGGCGTGCCCGAAAACGGGGCCGAGTACATCGTCGGCCCGTGGCTCACGTTCGACCCCGCCGCGGAGCGCCATACGGGCGAATTCGCCGCCGAGGCCAACGCGCTGCTCCAGGACGCCAACGCGCCTGGCTTCGAGGTGCCCTCGGCCGCGAAGGTCTGAGTCCCGGCGATTCCGCGCCTGCGAGGCCCCGGGCCCAGGCCCGCGCGTCGCGCACCCTGTCGTCATCGTGGCCGACACCCTCGTTGCGGAAAGGACCGGCCCCTGGGCCGGGGATCCGCGATTCTTTCCGCGGGTCCCTCTCCCGGCCCGCGAGGGATCGATCTTAGGCGAAGGCGTCGGAGTCAGGGTGTCGCGCGGCGGGTCCGGGTAACGAGTCTCCAGGGTAACCCTTTCACCCCGTCACCGTCCTGCCCTCCACCCGGCATTCCATGCTCAATCGTACGCTACCCCGCGCCCTCATCGCCTTTTTTCTGCCGGTCGGTCCGGCCCTCATCGGGCAGGTTGCCGCGCCGGCTGCCAACCCGGGGGGTGCGGCCGGCCCGGCACCCCTGCAGTTGTCCGTGTTCGAGGTCACTTCCGACCGCGAGACCGGCTACGCCGGGCTCAACACCATGACGGGCACCCGGACCAACGAACGGCTGGCGGATCTGCCGAACTCGATCTCCGTCATGACCCGCGAGCTGCTCGACGACCTCGCGGTGAACAACTTCATGGAGGCGGTCGAGTACGCCACGAACACGGAGAACACCTACAACGACCAGGGAACACGCGGCGCCGTGGCGGGATCGCGGTCCGGGAATTCGTTCCTGATCCGCGGCAGCACATCCACGCGCCAATTGCGGGACGGCTTCCCGTGGTACATCGCGCAGGACATGTACAATACGGAGCGCATCGAGTGGGCGCGCGGACCGAACGGGCTCGCGTTCGGGGACATTGATGTCGGCGGCATCCTGAATGTCGGCACGAAGCGTGCGCAGGCCCAGCGCCGTTACTCATCCCAGGTGCGGTACGACAACTGGGGCAGCCAGCGATTTTCGGTCGACTTCAACCAGCCATTGGCCGGCACGGGAGTCTCATTGCGCCTCAATGCGATCGACGGCGAGAACGACAGTTGGCGCCAGCGGGCGGGTTCGGAGCTGAAGGGCTACGCCGCGGCGATCCGTTGGGATCCTTTCCCTCACCACCGCACGATCGTCGACTTCACTTACGAGCATGGCCGGCAATGGGAGGGCTTCAGCCACGCCGTCCTCAACGACCAGACCGCGGGCTATGTCCGCGGTTCCGGCACCAACGCGATCGACGCCAATCCAAATCTCGCCGGCATCCAAACCAACGGCGTGGGCCGCAGCCTTCTCACCGGGGCGACCAGCACCTCGCACCCGCACGTCTGGATCGACGGCAGGGTCTACAATCTCCAGTCCACGGCCACCACCGCCTTCCGCAGTTCCTGGCTGAATCAGGGCGCCGCGCTGACGGTCGCGGAGGGCGCCGACCCGACCAACCCCCTGCGCCTGCCGCTGATCGGAGCGCCGGAATCCATCGTGCCGCGGGGGCAGGACTGGGGTGGTCCCGACAACAGCTTCCGCACGCGTTTCTTCGCCTACACGCTCGAGATCCGCCAGACGGTCTCCGACCGGCTCCATCTCCTGCTCGCGCACAACGCGCAGAAGGACGACACTTTCCGCGGCAACTTCTTCAACGGCAACCCGGGCACCTACGGCACGCGCGACCTGATGATCGACGTCGATCCGTTTCTCCCCGATCCCGCCGATCCGACGCGCACGAAACTCGTTCCCAATAAGCGGTACGAGCAATACTACGTGAACCATTATCCGGCCACGATCATCGACGGACACGAGGTCACCAATTTCCGCTCCGCGGCCGTGTACGACGCGCCGACTTTCCTGGGCATCCAGCAGCGCCTGATCCTCGGCCTGAGCTATCGGATCGAGAGCTATTACAAGGACACCTTCTCCCGTTCCCTCTCCCGGGAGGAGATCCTGCGACGCGGCTACACGGGCGTCGACGCACGCTATTCCAGCAACCTGTTCTACTACCGCCACTATCTTGGCGACGGAAACGGCGACGCCGCCTTGGCGGACCCCAATCTCCCCGGCGTCACGCAGGACTTTCGTTTCACCCAGGAGGGCGGGAGCTCGCGTTTCAGGCAGAACCTCGGGTCCGCCAACCTCAGTATCCTCGGGGCCTACTTCAAGGGCCGCCTCCGCACGAGCGTCGGCATCAGCCGCGACTATTTCAAGCAGCGCGCCTACAAGCCGCTGCGGGCCGACCCGGTGACGAACGAGCAGAAGTTCGTCGATCTCAACGACAACCTGATCGACAACCGCGGTCTCGATCGAATCGACCCTCCGCTGGTTCCCTTCTCCGCCCAATGGGTCACGAACCAGACCTACGGCGCGGTGTGGCACATCACGCCGTGGGTGGCGCTGACCGGCGGCTATTTCGAATCCAGCCAGTTCAGCGACAACTTTGCGCGCGATCTGAACGGTAATCCGCGGCAGCCGAAGACGGGGGAGGGCGCCGATTACAGCGTGCGTTTCAACCTGTTCGACCAACGGGTCGGACTCAACGTCACCTATTTCCGCAATCTCGCCGAGAATATCGCCAGCGGGGTATCGGCGCAGTCCGTCAACGAGCTCAACGCGGTGTTGCCGGTGCCGTTCTTCAACAACACCGACTACCGGGACCAGACCGCGCGCGGGTACGAGGTGGAGCTGGTGACCAACATGCTGCGGAACTGGACCGTGCGCGCCTCCGTCGGGACCAACTACCTGATCTTCACGCGCTTTTTCCCCCTGCTGGAGGAGAAGCTGACGCTGGCGAGGGAGGCGGCGCGACAGAGGGGGTTGAACGCCGATGACGCGACGATGTTCACCCGGGAATACCTGGAGGACCAGGCGGCCGCCGCCACGGGGCGGGGACGCAAGAGCGTGAATCTGACCTCGCGGTACAGTTTCTCGCAGGGCCCGCTGCGAGGTGTCTCCATCGGTGGATCGGTCCGACACATCTATTCCAAGGACCGCGCCGCGGTGAGCGTGGCGGGCCGGGAAGTCCTGCCGTTCGCGAAGACCGAAGCGCTCACCGTCTACAGTCCATTCGCCAGCTACCGGCAGCGGCTGCAGCGGTTCTCTTGGACCGCGCAGGTGAACGTGAACAACATCCTGAATCAGGTCTCCGACCAGGGAAATTCCTGGCGCTACACCCGGTGGACGGATCCGCGGCAGATCATCACAACGGTCACCGTCACGTATTGAGCGTCCCGGGCTGACTCCCGCTCCGATTCCGGGCCCGACTCACGGCCGGGCGCACCCGCTTGATCTTCCCACCCATTCAGCCCTCTTGAACGCCCGATTCCGGTTATTCATCGCTTCGCTGCTGCTCCCAACCGCGAGCGCGGTGGAGGCTGCGGTGGCCGGCGGCAGGCCGCCCGCCGCCTGGATCGATCCGTTGATCGGCACCAACGCCAGTCGCGCTCACGGCAATCTGGGGAAAACCTTTCCCGGACCCTGCCGCCCCTTCGGTATGGTGCAACTGAGCCCGGACACCGACACGACGGGCGACCAGACCGCGGGCTACTCCCATCACAACACCACGATCGAGGGGTTCAGCTTCACGCACATGAGCGGCGTGGGCTGGCACGGGGATTTCGGCAACCTCCTCGTCACGCCTGCGCGCGGTCCGCTCCACGTGGTGCCGGGCCGGGAAGAGGTTCCCGGCAGCGGCTACCGCAGTCGTTTCCGGCACGGGACGGAGGTGGTGGAAGCGGGTTACTATGCCGTCACCCTCGATGACCACGACATCCGCAGCGAACTCACGGCCACGGCCCGTGCGGGTATGCTCCGGTTCTCGTTCCCCGGGGAGGGTGATGCGGCCAACCGGGTGCAATTTGATCTCGCCCATCGCATCGGGGGCACGTCCACCCGGCAGTTCATCCGCGTGATCGACGACCGCACGTTCGAGGGCTGGATCGCCTGTGATCCCTCCGGGGGCGGCTGGGGCCATGGCGGCGGGCGCGTGAGCTACACCCTGCATTTCCACGGACGCTTCAGCGCGCCCTTCCGGGAGTCCGTCATCTGGAGCGCCGATCTCACGGGCGTTAACCGCAAGGAAAGCTTCTCGAATCAGGAGGCTTACCGGGAGCGGGTCCGGACATCCGCCACGCTGATCCGGGACCGCCGGGAGCACGAGGGTGACCATGTCGGGTTCAACGCCGAATTCGCTCACCGGGAGACCCGCTGCGTGCTGCTCAAGGTAGGCATCTCTTTCGTGGATATTGAAGGCGCGAGGCGTAACCTGGAGGCGGAGATCGACCACTGGGACTTCGATCGCGTGCGCCGGGAAGCTTGGGACAGCTGGAACCGGGCGCTTGGTGAAACCGGCCTCACGGTGGAGGGTGGAACCGATGACCAGCGCACGATTTTCCACACCGCGCTCTACCACACGATGATCGATCCCCGGTGCGTGTCGGATGCGGATGGTCGTTACGTGGGCGCCGACCGGCGGGTGCATGTGGCCGGAGGTTTCACCTACCGGTCGATCTTCAGCGGCTGGGATGTTTTCCGGAGCCAGTTTCCGCTGCAGACGCTGATCAATCCCCGACTGGTGGACGACGAGATCAACACCCTGATGCAGATCGCCGAACTCAGCGGCCGGGGTTATTTTCCGCAGTGGGAGCACATGGGCGCGTATTCGCCGATCATGCTGGGCGACCCGGCCCTCGCCGTGATCGCCGACGCTTACCGGAAAGGCATCCGCGGGTTCGACGCCGAGAAGGCGTACGCTTTGTGTCGGGAGACCTCGTTGCGCGGCTGGCGGCCGCAGGCGGATTTCTACAACGAGCGCGGCTACGTGCCGGGTTCGATCTCGTGGACGCTGGAGTCATCCTACTTCGACGCTTGCCTGGCCCGGTTCGCCGGGATGCTGGGCCGCGAGGAGGATGCCCGGTTTTTCGGGCGGAGGGCGCTGAACTATCGCCATCTCTTCGATCCCGAGGTCGGCTTCATGCGGGCCCGCTCGCGCGACGGGGCTTGGCTGCCATGGAAGGGTCCGACGGTCTTCGGCCAGGGCTGCGCGGAGAGCAATCCGTACCAGCAGGGCTGGTTCGTGCCCCACGATCCCCAGGGGCTCGTCGAGCTGATGGGCCGGGACGAATTCGAGCGGAAGCTCACCGCCTTCTTCGAACTCACGCCGCGGGACCTCTCCTACCGAAATCCCTACTTCAGCGTGGAGAACGAGATCGTTCACACGGTGCCGTATCTCTTCACCAGCATCGGGCAGCCGTGGCAGACGCAGAAATGGCTGCGGTTCGCCCTCGCGAATGCGTTCCGCACCGGAGTCTACGGTCTGCCCGGCAACGACGACGTCGGGCAGATGTCGGCCTGGTACGTGCTGAATGCCATCGGTCTCCATCCCCTGGATCCGGCCGGCGGGGTTCTCATCATCGGCAGCCCGATCTTCGACCGTATCACGCTGGCCCTTGACCGCCGGTACTACGCGGGCGAGCGGTTTACGGTTACAGTGCGGAACAATGGCGCGGAAAATCCCTACGTCCAATCCGCCCGTCTGAACGGGAAACCCTTGGAACGAGCCTGGCTGCAGGTCGAGGAGGTGACGCGCGGCGGCGAGCTCGAACTGGTGATGGGTCGGGAGCCGAATCGGGATTGGGGCGCCGACCCGCGGAACTATCCGCCGTCCTGGGGTCGCCTGTGATCGGGAGCGATTGATGGCTTCGGGGTGGGGTGGCGGACGATGATTCGCAACGAAGGTCCGCCGGTGTAGCCGCGGCTGTCTGCCGCGGATGCGGGACGGGGCTCGTTCCGAACGGGTTTCGTCAGATCCGCGGGGAGCGTCCGCGGCTACATCGGACGGATTTTAGCACGCTCGGATTTCTCGATCCTTCCTGCGCAAGCCGGGGCTGTTCGCGGTTTTGCTCACGCTGCGGTGCAAGTAGTCCGCCCCGTCCGGTCACCCAGGACAAAATCCGCGCAGCGCGGTGGGGGAAATGGGTTATCTTCCGGCGGACGGAAGGCGGCGCCGGTTGTCGGTTTCCGGCCGGTAGTGATGACAATTCCCGGAATCGAGCCCGAGGGTGACCTGCACGAGCGGATCGGACCGCGGGAGGACCGCCGTGTCTGGCTGGAGCGCCTTGCCTTCGCGCTTTCGTGCCGGTGTCCCTTCGACGGCAAGAACCCGGTCGAATGCCCGCTGCACCGTCTGCGCTTCCTGGGTGAGCTGGAGCGCCTGGAGTGGTTGAGCTGCCTGACCGATGAGGAGCTCGATTATCTCGCCGCCTACCACCTGTGCTGCATCAGCGAAAAGATCCGCCGCCTGGAGGCGGCGGCCGAGGAGGCGCGGCGCGCGGCCCGGCTGGAGGAGCCGGCGGACTGACCGGAGCCGTTAGTCGTCGGCGTCGCGGGTTACCGCCCACTCGGGGTAAGGGACGCGGGATCCCTTCATCGCACGCCAGAGGATGCGGTTGAGCGCGTCCTCCGGAGCCTTGTCCACCTCGCGGAAGTTCATGGCGGCGGATGCGATCGCGTCGGCGCGCAGCACGGGGTCGGTGATGGCCTTCGCGGGCGGGTTCATCTGGTCCAGCGGGATGTTGGCGGGCACCGCGGAGAACGGCGTGAAGTCGGGGGTCTCGGTGAAGCAATCAGCCATCGGCGTGGCGCTGGCGTCGAACTGGTTCATGGGGGGCAGGCCGAGGATCTGGCCGATGGTGCGCAGCACGCTGGTGGTGTTGTACTGCGTGCTTACGATCGCGCCGCGCCGGGCCCATGGGCTGATACAGTAGGCGGTGGTGCGGTACCCGCTCACGTGATCCCAGCCGGCCTGCGGGTCATCCTCGATCGCGAGGATGGCCATCTCGGGCCAGAACCGGGAGCGGCTGAGCGCCTCGACGATGCGGCCGAAGGCGAGATCGTTGTCGGCGACGCACGCCGCCGGCGTGGGCGTGCCGGGCTTCGTGCCGCTCGTGTGGTCGTTGGGCAGGCAGATGAGCGTGAGCCCCGGAAATTCCCCGCGCGCCTCGAAATCCTTCAGTTCCTGGAGGAAGAAATCCGCGCGCGCCTGGTCCGGCACGCTCATCTCCCAGCCGACATAGGCGGTCGGAGAAAACGCCCGGATGCTTTCGAGCGCGGGCTTGCTCGCGAAAACGGCCTCGTTGGTGCCGTCCCGCCACGTGCGGTAGCACGCGAGGAAATCCGGGGTCCCTTTGCGGCCGTCGCGCCAGGTCACCGCGGGGATCATGAACTCGCCGTAGTTGCGCACCGTGACACCGCGACGGCGGGCGCTGTCCCAGATGAACCCGGCCGGCGAGTAGGCGAGGGCGTCGGCGCCGTCCTCCGCCATGCCGTCGGGGTAGCTGCGCGGGAAGCCGGCGAAGCTTTTCTCCAGGTAGTCCGTCGAGAAGGCGGTCGTGCTCCACTGGTGGCCGTCGGCGCTCAGAATTCCCGCGCAGTACGTGTTGTCGAGGAGCACGAACTCACGGACGAGCTTGTGCTGGTTGGGCGTGATGCGCTCCCCGAAGATGCAGAGGGACGGGTCGCCGTTGCCGCGGCCGAGCGCACCGAAGACCTGGTCGTACGTCCGGTTCTCCTTGATGATGTAAACCACGTGCTTGATCCGGCTGGGCTCTCCGATGCGCTCCGGCACCGCGCGCGGGGCGACGCCAGGGCGCGGCGGCAGCAGCGCCTCGCGGATGCGGTCGCGGCGGAGATTGCGGCCGACGGTCTCGGACAGCGCCGGCAGCTCGGAATCGGCCGGCACGCGCGTGAGCGTGAGCGAACCGGAGAATTGCCGGGAGTTGAAACCCGTGCCCCCGCTGGTGTCGCCGGCCCGCGCCGGCTTCTCCGGCAGCCCCTTCAGATTGCCCACCGCAAGCGTGCCGCGTGCGGCGTCGAAAACCAGCGCACCGGGATACCAGCCGACGGGGATGAGGCCGACCAAGCGCGACTCGCGGTCGGCGGGGTCGAAGCGTAGCACCGCGATCGCGTTCTGTGCGCCGTTCGCGGCGTAAAGGCGCCGGCCCGAGGGATCGAAGGCGAGCGCGTTGGGCGACGCCCCGAGCAGGTCCGCCGGACTAGGTTTACACCAGATGGTCTCCACGAGCCGGCCGCTGCTCGTCTCGATGACACTCAGGTTGTCGGCGCCGGCATTCGCGCACACGAGGTGGCGGCCGTCGGGGGAAAGCGCGAGGGCGGAGGCGTTGCGGCCGGTGACGATCTCCGTGGCGTCACCGGCGCCCTGTCCGATTGGAATCACGCTCACCGAGCCTTCGCTCGCGGCGTGGGTTTCCGGATCTATGCGCACCACGGTGCCGCGCCCCGCGGGTCCGGTGAGGTCCCCCGGCTTCGGCCGGCGGCCGCCCCAATTCGAAACATACGCGCGGGACCCCGCGAGCACGACGTCGTAGGGCGCGACACCGGTATCAAACGTCCGCCGCACGCGTCCTGTCGCCGTCTCCAATTCCAGGAGTCGGTTGGAAAGGTTGGCGCACACGTAGAGCAGCGTCCCGTCGCGGGAGAGCGCGAGGCCGCTGGGGATTTCCTCTTTTCGCCGCGGCGCGTCGGCCGGCGGCAGGGGGATGGAATGCGAGGGAGCGACGGCGCCGTCGGGGCCGATGGTGAAAACCTTGATGCTGCCGTTGACGTTGCTGAGGTACGCCCGTCGGCCGTCAGGCGAGACCACGAGGCCGGTGAAACTCACCTGACCCTTGCGGTCGGGATCGAGGAAGTTGGCGGACGCCGCCTGCGGCTGGGGTTCCGCTTGTTTCTCGTTGGGCAGGTTCACGCGCTGCCGGATCTCCCCGGTGGCCGGGTCCAGCACGAGCAGCTCGCTGGTTTTGCCGGAGACGAGGAGCGAGCGTCCGTCAGGCGTGAGCGTCAGGGCCTGCGGCCGCAGGCCCGGCAGCTCGACGACGCGGCCCAGCGGAGTCACGACCTGGTTGACCGGTGTGACCGAGCGTCCACCGGCGTGGCGGCCGACGCGCTCGGTGTCGGAACGGGCGGCCGCCGATTCGCCCGAGGTCGCGGGAGCGGTCGCGTTACAACCGGCCAGCAGGGCGGCGAGGGCGAGCGGCGCGAGCAGGGGCAGGAGTTTCGGCCGGGGCAGGGCAGGGCGGATCATGCGTCGAGATTGAGGAAGCGGTTTTTCGGTTGTCACTCCCTTCCGGCGTTGGCGCGATCGGTTCGTTCCCGGCTTCCCGGACCCGCCCGACCCCGCACAGCTTTTTCTCTCATGCCCCGCCTTCCGCTCGCTCTCGTCACCCTGCTTTCGCTGCCCGTCGTCGCGCTCCTCGCCGCCGAGCCGGCGCGCTGGTTCAAGGGCAACCTCCACACCCACTCGCTCTGGAGCGACGGCGACGACTATCCGGAGATGATTGCCGACTGGTACAAGCGGAACGGGTACCAGTTCCTCGGCATCTCCGACCACAACATCCTGCAGGAGGGCGGGAAGTGGTTCGAGTTGAAGCAGCCGGTCTCGCTCAAGGGCGAGGTGGTGCAGCGCGGCGGCGGCGCGGTGCTGGAGAAGTATCTCGCGCGGTTCGGAGCCGACTGGGTCGAGTTGCGCACGGCCGGCGCGAAACGGGAGGTGCGTCTCAAGCCGCTCGCCGAGTATCGCTCGCTCCTCGAGGAAGCGGGCAAGTTCCTGATGATCCCGGCGGAGGAAGTCACCGGCGCCTGGAAGGTGGCCCGCACGGAAACGAGCCCCGAGCGCGGAGGCCCCGTCCACATCAACGCCATCAACCTCCGCGAGCTGCTGCCGGGCCACACGGGCGCCTCCGCCGTCGAGGTGATGCGCCGCACGCTCGAGGAACTCCACGCTCAGCGGGAGCGCACCGGCCAGCCGATGTTCGCGCACCTCAATCATCCCAACTTCCGCTCCGGCGTCACCGCCGAGGACATCCTGCAGGTGGAGCGGCAGCGTTTCTTCGAGGTTTACAACGGGCACCCCGGCGTCGTGAACGACGGCGACGCGCTGCATCTCTCGATGGATGCGATGTGGGACGTGGTCCTCACGTTCCGGCTCGCCGACCTCAAGCTCGGGCTCGTGTGGGGCATCGGCACCGACGACTCGCATCATTACCACCGGATCGGGCTCGGGCAGAGCAACACGGGCCGCGGCTGGGTGATGGTGCGCGCCCGCCACCTCACCGCGGAATCGATCGTGCGCGCGATGGAAGACGGGGATTTCTACGCGAGCACCGGAGTCACGCTCGCCGACGTGCGCCGGACCCCGGGCCGGCTCTCGGTCGAGATTCAACCGGAGCCGGGCGTCACCTACGTCACGCGATTCATCGGCACGCGCCGTGGTTTCGATCGGGCGAGCGTCGAGCTGGTTCCGCCCGCTCCCGCAAAGGGGGGCGTCCGCACGGTGCCGCACCGGCGCTACAGCGCCGACGTCGGCGCGGTGCTGGCCGAGGTCTCCGGCCCCCGGGCCGAGTACGTGTTCAAGGGCGACGAGCTCTACGTGCGGGCGAAGGTCATATCCTCCAAGTCCAAGGCCAACGGCAGCGTCGCGGGCGAATTCGAGACCGCGTGGGTTCAACCCGTCGCGGGTAGCACGCCCTGAGCGGACGGCGTCCCCGAGTTCTTGGCGTCGGAATGCGCTCCCTAAGCGCTCCGCTTATGTGCAACCACGGATGGACGCGGATGCGCACGGATCCGGTAAAGGCACCGCATTTAACCACGCAGAGCCCGAGCTTCGACGTCCTCCCGGTGGCGTCGGTTAACCTCGAAGCGACACGAAGGCACACGAATCGGGGCAACCACCGAAGTGCTTGGCCTGAAGCCGCGGGCTGGAAGTTTGGCGGCGGCCGTGAGCCATGCCTAGGATGACTCGTATTTTGCAATGGGTCTGGCTTGGCGCCCACGCCTGCGCTCCGGCGTCCCGTGGTTTCCGCTTTTTCCGTGGGCCCAGCGGTTTTGGCAGGGTTTATTCTCCCTCCTGCCGTTCGCGTGACGCCCTTCGCATCCTCCGAATCCGTGCTTCCCCGTGTCCATCCGTGGTTGCCGCCGGTTCGGCGGCGCCGCTCCGCGGGCCGCACGGGCAAAAAATCGTTTCAGGGCTGGACAACGCCAATACGATGGCTCTCACTCCGCGTCCCTTTTCGGGTAATGCTCAGGTGGTGGAATTGGTAGACACACACGTTTGAGGGGCGTGTGCCGTAAGGCGTAAGGGTTCGAGTCCCTTCCTGAGCACCATCCCGATTCGCACGCAGGATTCCGGTCAGG